>CAYRZY010000023.1:0-19988 GCA_964428855.1 uncultured Flavobacteriaceae bacterium | reverse complement strand
ATAATAAAGGTGATTTTTCAAACGGAATTACAACCATTCAAAGTATGTATGCACCAGAGTTTAGCAGCCATAGTGAAGGTGTGAGAGTTAGGGTACAGTAGGCTCTGAATATTAAATTTTCACTTCCCTCCTTTTTGGGGAGGGTTAGGGAGGGGATTTTCATACTTATTTTAAAATTCGTAAATTTGAGTTTAACTAAACAATCAAAACATGAAGTCAATGCAAGACTGGTTTGATGAATATGCTGTGAGTCATCAAAACAAAACCAATCAGTTTCTCCATTTTATTTGCGTTCCTGCCATTTATTTTAGCATTATTGGAATGTTAATGAGTATAAATACGTCATTTTTAGCTAACACCATTGGGTTAGACAATCCGCTAATAGAAAATTGGGGAACAATAGTGCTTATTTTCATATTGGCCTTTTACTTACGATTGTCATTTTCTGTTTTTATAAGAATGTTAGCATTTTCAATGTTATGTGTTATTGGTAATTATTATTTAGGAAGCTATTTACCGTTGTTTTATACTTCGCTAGCCATTTTTGTAATTGCTTGGGTGGGGCAGTTTTACGGTCATCATTTAGAGGGTAAAAAACCTTCATTTTTTAAAGATTTACAGTTTTTATTGATTGGACCACCATGGGTTTTTGAAAAATTGAGCAAATAGTATAAAGCAGAACAACTTATTTTTAACATATAAAAAACACTATTTTAAGCAATCTGTCGTTTAAGTACTTCAACCAAAATAGAATATATGTTTGAGGACTACGATGACGATTATAAATCACACGACGAAATAGAAAAAATGCCTATTTACCAAAAAGCATATGAAATTATGCAATTGGGTAGAAAAATAGGTGCTTTAGCTTCTAAAGAAGATGTAGAAACAGCAGATGAGGCAGAAGGAGAGATGCTAGAGAATTATGCCATGTATATTATAGAGAATTCTTTAATTATTCCTGCTAAGATTGCGGGTGCTGAAGGTGCTGATATTTATGATATTAGAATGGAAAATGCGGCAATTATTAGAAAAGCAGCTAGAGAAATTGTAACCAGTTGTACGGGTATGCAACTTTGCGGCTATCAAGAAGGTGATTATATTCAGTTATTGAGAGGTGAAATTGAAGAGTTTCGCATTTTGTTTGCTGAATGGGTAAAATCTTTCGATCAGTTTAATTATCATATTGACCGTTGGGGGTTGTTTAACCCTCCAGGTGTTAACTATGATGATTATGACCCAGATGACGATATTCCTTTCAATGCAGGTGATTTTTTTGAATAATATTATTGAAGTTAATCCGTTTAATATAAATGGATTAACTTAGTTGAACATAATATTAAATAGGATTACAATTAAAATAGCTATGAAAAATAGTTTAACATTCCTCTTAATTTTATCATTTAGTATATCGTATGGGCAAGTTACGTTTACTACTTTGCCAATAGACAAACAATTGGTGGGTAGAGATGTGGTTACAAATTTAGGTGATATAATTGTAGAAGGAGAAGTAAATAATATAGGCGTTACTTATAATGCTATAGAAATAAAACTCTATAGAGATGGAATAGTACAGAACACTTCTACACAAACTCAAACATTAACTTTTACAGGGAATCTAGCACCTTTTAATTTTAGTATTCCAATTATAGCAGAACTACACAATTATTCAATAAAAATTTATGGCAAGCAAGGAACAACACTTACACTTGAAAAAGAAGTTGTAGACATTGTAGCAGGTGATGTTTACATCATTCAAGGGCAATCTAATGCACAAGCAGAAAGAACTTCAGGGAGTGTAAGTTCTAATACCAATCAAAGTAATTTCATTCGAGTCTATGCAGAAGGAACAAGTAATGAAACAATGCTTTTAAATGATGATAATTGGTATTTTGGACAAGGAGATACAAATCATGATACATCAGGTAATACAGGGCAATGGGGTTTGAAATTAGCAAAAATGCTAGTTGATACTAAAAATATCCCTATAGCTATATTTAATGGAGCCCATCCTGGAGTTCAAATCAGTTTTTTCTTACCAGATTCAGATCCAAATACACCTCAATCATATATAGGTCTTAATTATGGCAGATTATATTATAGGTTAGCCAAAACTGGGCTTAAAGATAAAGTGAGAGCTGTATTTTGGTCCCAAGGAGAGACGGATGGTGGTTCAGAAGAAAACACTTCATTAGCCGATTACAAAAATTCTTTTACTGAATTGATAAATTTTTGGAAGATTGATTATCCTAACATTGAAAGGTTTTATATTCTTCAAACAAAAAATGGTTGTGGAGAGCCACTACATAATATAAAAGAAGCACAGCGAGAATTAGCATTTGAAAACACAGATATTTCAATTATGTCTACAGCTGCAATTACACATTATTCTGATGATTGTCATTTTCCTTTTATTAATGGTTATGAAACCTTTGCAGAGAGACTTTTCCCTTTAGTTGATAGAGATGTTTATGGGGTGTCAACAACTGTTGAAATTGATGCACCTATGATACAAAGTGCAACCTTAGTAAACTCTACTACTTTAGAAGTTGTAACTGATGCTACCACACTTTCAATTACTACTACTGCGGATGATTTTCTGTTAGAAAACTCTGGTCAAGTAGACATCACTAATACAATAACCAGTACTGCCGTATTGGGCAATAAAATTATTTTCACGCTAAATGTTAATCCAGGAGCCAATGCAGTCATTTCTTATTTGGGACAACCTGGAGGCCTTACAGGTAATTTTATTACAAATTCTAATGGGATAGAAATACTTTGCTTTTATAGATATCCTATAAATACAACTTTAACTATAGATGATTTTGAGGTTAATAATGATCTTAAAGTTATTAATGAGGGAGGTGTGTTTATAGTAAAATCTAATACTATTATTACTCAAGTTAAAGCTTATGATATTACAGGGAGATTACTAATTGCTAATAAACCTTATGATAATGAGTTTAGAATTAATGTTCAGGGTGTAAGTAAAGGTACAGTGTTAATATTAAATACAACTTTTGAAAATGGAGTAGTGATAAGTAAAAAAGTTATTAAATACTTATGACAGAAATACTACTAGAATAGTGAATTTACTATTCCTTTAAATCAATGTAAAGTAAATTGATTACCTTTGCACTTTTAGAAAAAACTTGAGTATTAGTAGGATTATAATTAAAATAGCTATGAAAAATATTTTAACACTCCTTTTAACTCTATCATTTAGTATGTTCTATGGTCAGGTAGCTTTTACCACGATTCCATTGGACAAGCAGTTGATAGGTAGAGATATTGCTACAAATTTAGGTGATATAATTATTGAAGGTGAAGTTAATAATGTAGGTGTCACTTATGATGCTATAGAAATAGAACTCTATAGGGATGGAGTGTTACAGAATACATCTACACAAACCCAATCATTAAACTTTACAGGAAATAGTGCAGCTTTTAATTTTACAATTCCTATAGTCGCAGAACTACATAATTATTCTATCAAAATTCATGGAAAACAAGGTGCAACACGTACACTTGAACAGGAGGTTGTAGATATTGTTGCTGGAGATGTTTATATCATTCAAGGTCAGTCTAATGCGGAGGCAAAGATGCAGAGTGGTAGTGCTAATAGTAATGTGAGTGATTATATTAGAGTTTATTCTAGTGGAGCAAGAGATGTGCCAAGTTTATTAAATAATGATTATTGGTATATTGGACAAGGTGACGGAAGCAGTAGTACGGATGGAAATACAGGGCAATGGGGTTTGAAATTAGCCAAAATGTTAGTTGATAATTTAAAAATTCCTATTGCAATTTTTAATGGTGCTGAAGGGGGTGAAGTAATTGATTTTTTTTTAGCTCCATCTGACTATAAAGAATCACTTAACTCTAACTATTCTAGATTGTATTATCGTTTAAATAGAACAGCTCTTAAAAATAAAGTTAGAGCTATTATATGGTCGCAAGGCGGTAGTGATGGAGCTATTAACACCTCGATAACTGAATATAAAAAATCTTTTTTATCACTTAAAAAATCTTGGAAAACAGATTGTTCTAACATTGAACAGTTTTATATTTTTCAAACTATTAATAGTTGTAATACTAAGGTGGAAGGAATTAAGGAGGCACAAAGACAATTGGCTTTTGAAAACTCAGATATTTCAATCATGTCTACAGCAGCATTAAAACTGTCAGATGATGATTGTCACTTTGCTTTTGTAAATGGATATGAAGAGTTTGCAAAAAGAATTTTCCCATTAGTTAATAGAGATATTTATGGAGTGACAACAGCTGTCGAGGTTGACGCTCCAATGATACAAAGTGCTGCTTTAGTAAATGCGACTACTTTAGAAGTAGTTACAGATGCTACAACACTTTCAATTGAGACAATAGCCGAAGATTTTTTACTGGAAGATGCTAGTCAAGTTGACATCACAAATACTATAACAAATATTACTGTAGTTAGAAATAAAATAATATTTACACTTTCAGCTGATCCAGGAACTAACGCAACAATCTCTTATTTAGCTCAAGCCATTGGTGATACAGGTAATTTT
This sequence comes from uncultured Flavobacteriaceae bacterium, assembly GCA_964428855.1. GTDB lineage: Bacteria > Bacteroidota > Bacteroidia > Flavobacteriales > Flavobacteriaceae > Aureibaculum. The sequence continues at coordinate 15,435 of CAYRZY010000023.1, read as the reverse complement.
ATAACCAACTCAAACGGACTTGAAATACTTTGTTTTTATAAGTATCCTATAGGTGAGAGTAATTTAAGTGTAGATGATTTTGAGTTTAAAGTTGCCAATGACGGAAGTACGTTTATTGTAACCTCTAATAATATTATTAATCAGGTTAAAGTATATGATGTTACAGGGAGGCTGTTAGTTGACAAAAAGCCTTTAGATAAAGAAGTTAGAATAGATATTCTAACTATTAGAAAAGGAACGATATTACTGTTGAATGTGACTTTTGATAATGGAGCTATAATAAGTAAAAAGATGATTAAGTATTAAAATAGCTATGAAAAATATTTTAACATTTCTCTTAATTTTTATTGTTAGTATATCGTATGGACAAGTTACGTTTACGACTGTACCATTAGACAAACAATTGGTGGGTAGAGATGTTGTCACAAATTTAGGTGATGTAATTATAGAGGGTGAGGTTAATAATGTAGGTGTCACTTATAATGCTATAGAAATAAAACTCTATAGAGATGGAATAGTACAGAACACTTCTACACAAACTCAAACATTAACTTTTACAGGGAATCTAGCACCTTTTAATTTTAGTATTCCAATTATAGCAGAACTACACAATTATTCAATAAAAATTTATGGCAAGCAAGGAACAACACTTACACTTGAAAAAGAAGTTGTAGACATTGTAGCAGGTGATGTTTATATCATTCAAGGGCAATCTAATGCTGTGGCATATAGTTTTGGAGAGGATTTTCCAGATCCTGATGTATTTAACCATAGTCAATTTATTAGAGTGTATGCGAATGGAACAAGTGATGAAGCTGACCTTCAAGCGAATGATAATTGGTATGAAGGACAAGGAGGTCTCTGGATTGATGCAAATGGAAATACTGGAATGTGGGGGCAGAAATTAGCAAAAACTCTTGTTGATACTCACAATATACCTATAGCCATATTTAATAGTGCTCATCCTGGAGAAGTGATTAGTTTTTTTGAGCCTGATTCTGATCCAAATACTCCATTTACTTTTTTAGGGAGGAATTATGGTAAACTATATTACAGATTAAATAAAACAGGACTTACAAATAAAGTACGAGGGGTGTTTTGGTCACAAGGAGAAGCTAACGGTAGTACTAATGGTAATACTTCAATAGTAGATTATAAATCATCATTTATAAATCTAAAAAACAATTGGTTAACACATTATCCAACCATTGAACGTTTTTATGTTTTTCAAACTAAAAATGGTGATTGTGATGGCGATTTACACTTAATTAAAGAAGCACAACGACAATTGGCTTTTGAAGACCCAGCTGTTTCAATTATTCCTACTGCTTCATTTACGCACCGAGGTGATAATTGCCATTTTAATTATGCTAATGGTTATGAAATATTTGCCAATAGACTTTTTTCGTTGGTTAATAGAGATCTTTATGGAGTGTCAACAGCTGTTGAAATTGATGCACCTATGATACAAAGTGCAACCTTAGTAAACTCTACTACTTTAGAGATTGAGACAGACGCTATAACCTTATCAATTGCTACAGTCGCAGAAGATTTTTTATTGGAAGATGCCAGTCAAGTAGATATCACAAATACAATAACTAGTATTGCTGTATTTGGGAGTAAAATTATATTTACACTTTCAGCTGATCCAGGAGCAAATGCGACTATTTCTTATTTGGCACAAGCAGGAGGAGTTGCTGGTAATTTTATCACAAACTCTAATGGGTTAGAAATAATTTGTTTTTATAGATATCCTATCGTACCACCAACAAATGTACCACCGCTTTTAATTACTCAATATTATGAAGGTGCGAATAATGACCAATGGATAGAAGTTAAGAATATATCTTCTGACCCCATAGCAGCAGATGTGTATAAATTAGTTTTATACCCTGATATAAATACGCCTATTGGAAGTATAGATGTAAATGCTCCTGCACCCAATCACTCCATTTCAATTGGTGTAATGGCTCCAGGTCAAATAAGGTTGTATAAAAACACAGCAAATATAGCTGGTGCAGGTGAAGCTACTGATGTTTGTGCTTTTGATGGCGATGATGTCATTTTAATATCTACTTCTATAGGTAATAATTGTTATAATGATCGAATTGATATTGTTGGAGAAGTCCCTCCTTTAGCAGGATCTCCAATAATTTGGGGTGCAGATAAAAGTTTTATTAAAGGTTGCAATACAACAGAGGTTCCAGCTCAAGTATTTGATGTTGCTAATTATATTGAATTGACTACTGATGAGGTAGATAATGCAGTTTCTTTAACAAATATTGAGTTAGGTGTACATAATTCTGGGTCAACTACATGGACAACTTCATGGGATAACGGTGTTTCTGACAGAACAAGAACTGCAATTATAAGCGGTACCTATACTGCAGTAGATGGTTCTTTTGGTGCTTGTGATTTAACAGTGACTGGAATTTTAAATTTTGATTCAGGTACTTCAAACTATATTGAAATCAATAAAAGTTTAACAAATACAGGTACGATTACTATCGGAGATCAAGAGTCACTTTATACGGTAGATACATTGAATCCAACAATATCAGTTTTAATTTCAGGTAACATTATTAAAAAGGAAACAACAAGTTTATTAACCGATGTTAACGATTATACCTATTGGTCTTCACCAGTTATTGGAGTAAATATATCAACTGTGTTTTCTGCAAATGCACCTGATTTGTATAGTCAAGGGCGTTTGTATTATTGGGATCAAGCAGTTACTAACACTATCCCAGGTGGAGGAAGTGAGGTTTTAGGAGAATGGATTTCTGCAACAGGACTTACTATGGAGCCTGGTAGAGGGTATATCTCTCAAGGGCCAACAAATATTTCGTATTCTACTCCTTCTAAAGCTACAGTTTCATTTGAAGGCCAGCCTAATACAGGTGATGTTAATTTAATTGGAGATCAGGCGGGAGGCTATGTGTATCCAAACAATGCTGTTGTTTTTAATGATGATCCTAATCCAAATAATGATTTGAATTTGATTGGGAATCCGTATCCTTCAGCAATTGATGCAGATTTATTTATTGCATCGACACAAAATGCAAGTGCTATTGAAGGAACAATTTGGTTTTGGACGCATAACACAGTTAATAATCAAAGTGCCACAGGTGAACAATATACGGGTGATGATTATGCAAGTTATAATTTAACAGGAAGTATAGGGACGGCATCTGTTTCAGGTTCACAAGTGCCAACAAGGTTTATTGGTTCTGGTCAAGGTTTTGTAGTACAAGCTAATTCTACAGTTCAACAGATAACTTTCACAGATGCAATGCGAGTTAGAAGCCAACAAAATGTACAATTCTTTAAAAGTACAGAAGTAAAAAAATCTGCTAGTCAAGAAAAAGACAGAATTTGGTTAAACATGATAAGTAGTGAAGGAGGTGCTTCTAGTCAAATTCTAATTGGCTTTTTTGACAACGCAACTGATAATCACGATAGACTTTATGATGGTATTAAATTGAGTGCGGGTTATGTTAATTTTTATTCTAAAATTGGAGATACACAATACGGTATTCAGGGTTTGAGTAGTTTTAATTCAGACAAACAAGTGCCTTTAGGTTTTGACACTTATATTGATGATGCTTCAGTAGGCTATACCATAAGTATAGATAATTTAGAAGGTGCTTTAAATGATAACGAAGTGTATTTAAAAGATAATGAACTAAATTTAATTCACGATTTAAAGCAAGGTGATTATAATTTTTCAGTATCAGGTCAAGGAAGCTATACAGATAGATTTATGCTACAGTTTACAAACAGTACTTTAGAAGTTGAAGATATAGACTTAAATAATGACTTTATTGTTATTAATGAAGATTCTTATTTATTGATTAAATCAAATACAATTATTAGTCAAGTTAAGGTTTATGATATTACAGGTAGATTACTCATCGAAAATAATCCTACCAATAGTGAGTTTAGAATTAATACCCAGAACATTAGAAAAGGTACAATATTGATAGTAAATACCACTTTTGAAAATGGGGCAGAGGTAAGTAAAAGGGCTATTAAATATTAAATCTGAAAAGGTTTTAATAGTACAGAAAATTTCTCATTCCCATCAGATAAGCTCATATTTTTTTCTGAATATTTTTGAGTTTTATGAGTTGGGTATTGTGTGATAGGCTCTATACAAACCATATTCTCAACTTCTGTCCATAACATGAAATTATGAAAACCTTCTGTGGTGATTTCAATTCCGCGGTTTTCATTAAAAAGAGTAAGCTTATTTTGATTGAATAGCGGATAAGCATCACTTCCTATTTTTAAGATATCGTCAATAGTTACTTTTTGACCCCCGATTTTACAGTAAGATTTTTTAGTGGTGTTGAATGCAGGATGATAACCCAACATAAAAGGCATTCCTTTTTCTGAGATTATTTCGAATTGAATTTTTAAGGCATCATTATCAAGTTCATATTTCTTTATAAATCTAAAATCATAAGTCCAAAACACTTCTTTTTCCGTCGATTTTGGGTATTTAGGGTTGTTTATTTGGGTATTTTTTAAATAGTCTTTTTGAAAAATAGCCGTTTTATTATCGCTGTTCAATACGATGTAATCTAGATTTCTTAACAAGCCATGTTGATCTTGAATACAATCTCCTTTAGGAGTGGAAACCTTAAAATTATTTTTTTGAGTAGGGCCAATTATCGGGAACATTTCAGTATCAGTATTTTTCCAACCTGGGTCATTTTTAGGATGCATAAACTCAACTCCAAACTTTTGATAGCTTACCAATTCACCATCCTCTATTTTCACTTTAGAGTTGTTGTCAGGGCTAGTGAGTGTAATTATTTTTGTCATGTTTGTATCTGTATTTTTTAGAGGTCAGTAGATAATTTCATGTTTTTAAACTAAATTTTCTAAATAAGTTTCACGCAAAGCTTACAAAGAAAAAATATCGCAAAGAACGCTAAGAGAATTCCGAAATAGAGAGAAATTTAGATATACAGACCTCAGAAATATTTAATTCAACTTATACAATAGCTTCATGTTCTCTAACTCATTTAATAGCTCTTGAGATATTCTAACTTTTGAGTTTCTACTAGGCATTTGTAATTTCATTTTTTCTTCAACATCATAAACTACAAAATTCAAAATATCTTTTCCTTCATGGTTATTTAAAAGGGCTGCAATATTATTTATTTTAGCATCATTTAGTTCTGAAATATTTAGTTGTAGTGTTAGTTTATTTGCCAAAACGTCTAATACATCTTGTAGCATTTGTATGTTGTTAAACTGTATTCTAACATCACCTTCACGCCATCCTTTACGGACAGAGATTCTAACATGTAAGAATGAATTCGGAATTAAAAAATGTTTAAAGCGTAAATAATCTTCTCCAAACATTCTGAATTCATGAGATTCTGAATAATCTTCAATGATAAAAGAAGCCCAACCTTTTCCGTTTTTAGAAATACGATGTTGTACGTCAGTTACAATACCTCCAATAGTCAAGTCTTTGTCTAAAAGTTGAGTTAAATCATTAAACACTTTAATCGGAGCATTGCAAAAATATTTTATTTCTGTTTTGAAATCGTCTAGCGGATGCCCTGAAATATAGATTCCGACCACTTCTTTTTCTTTTGCCAGTTTTTCCATAATTCCCCAAGGTTCACAATAAGGAATTATAGGTTCTTCAAATTGTACTTCTGAGGTTTCTCCAAATAGAGAAACTTGTGATGAATTAGCATTTTCTTGAAATTTATTTCCGAAGCGGATCGCTCTTTCGATGAACGTAACATTTCTATCGTCCAGCTCAAAATATTGAGCTCTGTGCGTGTCAGAAAAAGAATCAAAACCGCCTGATAAAACCAATCCGTCAAAGGCTTTTTTATTGGTTGACCTCAAATTGACACGTTTTGCCATATCGAAAATAGAGGTAAAAGGGCCATTTTCTTTGCGTTCAGCTACAATAGCTTCTACAGCACTAGCACCGACACCTTTTATAGCTCCCATTCCGAAGCGGATAGCCCCTTCTTTATTTACTGCGAATTTGTAAAAAGATTCATTGACATCTGGTATCAAAACTTCCAAACCAGAACGCTTACATTCATCCATAAAGAAAGAAACCGATTTGATGTCATTCATATTATTTGATAATACTGCCGCCATATATTCTGCGGGATAATGAGCTTTTAAGTAGGCAGTTTGATAGGCGATATAAGCATAGCAAGTAGAATGTGATTTGTTAAAGGCATAAGCCGCAAAAGCCTCCCAGTCTTTCCAAATTTTCTCTAAAATATCTTCAGGATGACCATTTTTGATTCCACCTGCAATAAATTTAGGTTTTAATTTTTCTAGCAGAGCAAAAATCTTTTTACCCATTGCTTTACGCAATCCGTCTGCTTCACCTTTGGTAAAACCAGCTAGTTTTTGTGACAATAACATTACCTGTTCTTGATAGACCGTAACACCGTACGTTTCTTTTAGGTATTCTTCCATTTCTGGAAGGTCATATTCAATAGCTTCAATACCATGCTTACGTTGGATGAATAGCGGAATGTATTCCATCGGCCCAGGTCGATACAAAGCGTTCATGGCAATTAAATCAGCAAACTCAGTAGGCTTTAAAGACTTCATATGCTTTTGCATTCCGGGAGATTCATACTGAAAAATACCTACAGTTTCTCCACGTTGAAAAAGCTCATAAGTTTTAACATCATCTAAAGGAAACTCATCAGGATCTAATGTTTTACCATGTAAGGCTTTGATAATTTTAACGGCATCTTTAATTAAGGTCAGTGTTTTTAAGCCTAAGAAATCCATTTTTAAAAGCCCTGCATCTTCAACAACATTATTGTCAAATTGAGTCACATATAAATCGGATCCTTTGGCAACAGCAACAGGAATCAAATTGGTAATATCTTCAGGTGTAATAATCACACCACAGGCATGCGTACCTACATTTCGCACAGAACCTTCTAAAGCTAAAGCTTGTTTAATGGTTTGAGCTTCTATATCTTCACCTTCAGCTAAATTCCGAATTTCATTGACGAGTATCTTATCTTCACTTCGTAAATCTTTGATTTTTGAAATACTTTTTTCATCCTCACCAAAAATTGTGGCTAATTTTGTATTCGGAATCAATTTAGAAATCCTATCAGCATCCTGTAAAGGCAAATCAAGTACACGAGCTGTATCTCTAATGGAAGATTTTGCAGCCATAGTACCATAAGTGATAATTTGAGCGACTTGATTGGCACCGTATTTATCAATGACATAATCGATAACACGTTGACGACCTTCGTCATCAAAATCTATATCATTTTCGGGTAATGAATCACGATCTGGATTTAAAAATCGCTCAAAAAGCAAGTTGTATTTTATGGGGTCAATATTGGTGATTTTCAAGCAATAAGCCGCAACAGAACCCGCAGCAGAACCACGACCAGGTCCTACAGAGACATCCATTTCTCTAGCTTTTGCAATAAAGTCTTGTACAATTAAAAAATAACCTGGATAGCCAGTATTTTCAATAACTTCCAACTCAAAATCAATCCTTTCTTTGGTGATATCATCTAGCTCTCCATAACGTAATTTGGCTCCTTCAAAAGTTAGGTGTTTTAAATAAGCATTTTCACCTCTTACACCACCATCTTCAGCATCTTTAGGGTCTGTAAATTCTTCAGGAATATCAAATTTTGGAAGTAAAACATCTCTGGCTAAAGTGTAGATTTCAATTTTATCTACAATTTCTTGGATGTTGATAATGGCTTCAGGAGTTTTACGAAATAGCTGTTTCATTTCGTCTTGACTCTTAAAGTAATATTCGTCATTTGGCATGCCAAATCTAAATCCGCGACCCCGTCCTTTGGGTGTTGCTATTTTTTCTCCATCTTTTACACAGAGTAAAATATCATGCGATTCAGCATCCGATTTATCGATATAAAACGTGTTATTGGCAGCTACAATTTTTACTTGATGCTTTTTTGAAAACTCTAGCAGTACTTTGTTGACATGAGCTTCGTTTTCTTGATTATGATTGTTGAGTTCTATGTAAAAATCATCTTTAAAAGTTTCTTTCCACCAGAGTAAGGCATCTTCGGCTTGCTTTTCACCAATGTTTAATATTTTACTTGGCACTTCACCATAGATGTTTCCACTTAAAACAATAATATCTTCTTTGTATTCTTCAATGATAGCTCTGTCAATACGTGGTACATAGTAGAAGCCATCTATAAAGGCCGTAGATGACATTTTCGCCAAATTATGATAGCCATTTTTGTTTTTGGCGAGCATCACTATTTGATAACCATTGTCTTTAACCGATTTGTTTTTATGGTCTTCACAAACATAAAATTCGCAGCCAACAATAGGAGTGATTTGATGCTCAGAATTTTTATTACTAATTAAAGCTTCTTTTACAAAGTTGAAAGCACCCATCATATTACCTGTGTCTGTCAAGGCTACAGCTGGCATTTGATTACTTACCGCAGATTGAACTAGATTTTTAATACTAGAAGTAGATTGTAATATGGAAAATTGCGAATGGTTATGTAAATGCGAAAAAGGATGATTATCAGTGTCAACTTGAGGTGAAGTACTTACATTTTTATTAGAATTTTCCGCTTTTTCAAGTTTATTTTTAAGCTTTTTACTTTCCTTTTTTAGATTGATGTGTTTTAAACCAATCAATTGAACCTCTTGTGGGTTTTCAATTGAAAAATTCTTGAAATAATCAGGAGCTACATCTAATTCTTCTTTGGTGAAAGATTGCCTTCTAATCAATTCAAAAAAGCATCGTGTTGTTGCTTCAACATCTGCTGTAGCATTATGTGCTTCGGCAAAAGGAGCCTTAAATAAATGCTGATGTAATTCTGTTAAGGTAGGTAGTTTGAATTTACCACCTCTACCACCAGGGATTTCACATAATTTTGCTGTTTTTTCTGTACAAGTGTCTAAAAAGGGTAAGTCAATAAGCTTTGTATCAACGTCTTTTCTGTAAAACTCACAACCCATAATATTCAGGTCAAATTTTACATTTTGCCCAATTACAAAGGTTGTTTTAGATAAAGCTTCATTAAAATAACTTAGAACATCTTCTAGTTTTTCTCCTTTTTCTTGAGCCAATTCGGTTGAAATACCATGAATCTGTTCTGCATCATAAGGAATGTTAAATCCGTCAGGTTGAATTAAATAATCATGACTTTCAATGAGTTTTCCTAAATTATCATGTAGTTGCCATGCAATTTGAATACACCTAGGCCAATTGTCAGTATCACTAATTGGAGCTTTCCATTTTTTAGGCAAGCCAGTAGTTTCGGTGTCAAATATTAAATACATGAATTGATAAAATTATAGGAATATAATAAAAAATAAAAGTACTCTTTTAATCAATACTGAAAATTAGAATTGGCTTCTTTTTATTAACAGGAGTTAATAATGTAAAGAGTGATTTCTATAGGACAAACGCATGCTTATATTTTTGGTTGTTTTTGCCACGAATGCACGAATTATATTGTTAAATGTGAAAAAATAATATTTCTCACGAATAAAAAATCCTTTAGGATTTTTAAAATTAGTGCTAATTCTTTGTTTTTATCAATATAGAGAATGAAAATTGGTGTATTCGTGGCTCTTTTGTCAAAAGTATGAACTTACCCTGAGTGATTCCAATAAAAATAATGATGATTTTTATCAAGTTTAATTAATTATCTAATATCTTTGAGAATCAACTTAAATTAAAATTTTTTCCCATGAAGAAAACAATCCTTTTTCTTAGCCTTTTTACACTTTATTTTATTGCAAATGCACAGTCAATTATTGATAGTGTGCCTTTTGTGAATATAGGTCCAACAATTATGAGTGGACGAGTGATTGACTTAGATGTGAACCCAAACAATTCTACAGAGTTTTATGTGGCGTATGCTTCTGGTGGCTTGTGGTATACCAATAATAACGGAACGTCCTTTATTGCAATTACAGAAAATGCTCCTACTCAAAACATGGGAGATATAGCTGTAGATTGGAAAAATGGAACTATTTGGATAGGCACAGGTGAGAGTAATTCTTCCCGTTCTTCTTATTCAGGTATTGGTGTTTTGAAAAGTACTGATAAAGGTAAAACATGGACAAATACAGGCTTGAAAGACTCACACCATATTGGAAGAGTGCTTATCAATAAAGAGAATCCTGATGAGGTTGTGGTTGGTGTCATCGGTCATTTATACACTCAAAATACTGAACGAGGTATTTTTAAAACTAAGGATGGCGGGTTAACTTGGACAAACACATTGTTTATTGATAAAAACACAGGAATTATAGATGTGAGTGTTTCGCCTACAAATCCGAAAATTATGTATGCAGCTTCTTGGGAGCGTGTGAGAAAAGCATGGAATTTTGATGGAGATGGTCAACATTCTGCAATTTATAAAAGTATTGATGCTGGTGACTCATGGGTAAAAGTAACCAGTGGTGTAAATGGGTTTCCTTCAAATAATGGGATTGGACGTATTGGTCTGGCAACTTTTAATAATGATGTGATTTATGCTGTTTTAGACAATCAGAACAGAAGACCGAATGAGAAAAAAGAAAAGACTGACAAACTTCAAAAGGAAATTTTTAAAACTATGAATGTTGTAGATTTCTCTAAACTAGAGGATGAAAAGTTAAACGCTTATTTAAAGGATAATGGTTTTGATAAAAAGCACACGGCAAAATCAATTAAATCAGCTATTAAAAAAGGTAAAATTAAACCTGTTGATTTAGCAAACTATTTAGAAGATGCCAATTCATTATTGTTTGACACTCCAGTGATTGGTGCTGAGGTATATAAGTCGGTTGATGGTGGTAAAAGTTGGAAAAAAACACATGATGGTTATCTTGACGATTTGTTTTATTCTTATGGTTATTATTTTGGGATAATTGGGGTAAATACAAATCATGAAAATAATATTTATGTTGGTGGTGTGCCTCTGTTAAAATCGGTTGATGGAGGAAAAACGTTTAGCTCAATAGGTAAAGAAAATGTTCATGGCGATCATCAAGCTTTATGGATTGATACCAAACAAAAAGGTCATATCATAAATGGAAATGATGGTGGCGTGAACATTACTTATGACGATGGTGAAAACTGGATTAGAAATAATGCTCAAGCTGTAGGACAATATTACGCAGTAAATGTAGATAATGCAACACCTTATAATGTTTTTGGTGGTTTTCAAGACAATGGAGTTTGGTATGGACCAAGCACATATAAAGCCTCAAAAAGTTGGAATAATAGTGGTGATTATCCTTATAAAATGATAGGTTGGGGTGATGGTATGCAAGTGCAAATAGATAGTAGAGATAATAATATTGTTTATTCAGGTTCACAATTCGGATATTATTATCGGTACAATTTAAAAACGAAAGAGCGTTTGCAGATACATCCAAAACATAAATTAGGAGACTCGCCTTATCGCTATAATTGGCAAACTCCAATATTGTTATCCCCTCACAATCAAGATATTTTATATATGGGAGCTAATAAATTGTTACGTTCTATGGATAAGGGCAAAAATTTTAAAGAAATCTCAGGTGATTTAACCACAGGAGGTAAAAAAGGAAATGTACCCTTCGGAACGTTAACTACTATTTCAGAAAGTCCTTTACTATTTGGAATGATTTATACAGGTAGTGATGATGGGTATGTTTGGTTGACCAAAGACGGAGGGAATAGCTGGACAAAAATTTCAGACAATTTACCTCAAGGATTATGGGTATCTAGAATAATTGCCTCACAACATCAAAAGGATAGAGTTTATGTAACTCTAAACGGATATAGAAATGATGATTTTAAATCGTATGTGTTTTTAAGTGAGGATAAAGGCAAAACATGGAAAAATATTAGTAGTAATTTACCAAACTATCCAGTAAATGTGATAAGAGAAGATCCTGCTGATGAGAATATATTGTATTTAGGAAATGACAATGAGGTTTTAGTAAGTTTCGATAAAGGTAATAGTTGGCAAGTGTTCACAAAAGGAATTCCAAAAGTAGCTGTACATGATTTGGTAATTCAAGAACGTGAAAAAGATTTAATTGTAGGTACACATGGGCGTTCAATTTACAAAGCAAATATAGCAGTGTTACAACAATACAATACCGTAAAGGATAAGTCGATTACCATTTTTGAATTGGATAAAATAGCTCATTCTGACCAATGGGGGAATGGTTGGAGTAAATATGTTGAACCTTTTTTACCAAAAACAACGATTAGTTATTATGTGTCCAATTCAGGTCAATATACTATAGAGATCTTAGCTGATAAAAAACAAGTGCTAAAGAAGTTTACTGTGAAGGCAATTAAAGGATTCAATTACTTTGATTATGATTTATCCGTTTCAGAAAAAAGTATAAAAAGCTATTTTAAGAAAAAGGAGATTAAAATTAAAAAGGCTGATAATAAGCGGTACTATTTGCCAAAAGGAGAATATGCAATTAGAATTTCTGATGGTAAAAAAAGTGTTACTCAGAAAATAATTGTAGAGTAATTATAAAAAAATGTAACGTTTTAGTAAATTAGCAGTCATATCAATGATAAATTAATTTAAAAACAAAAAAATGAAGAAAATTACCCTACTATTATTAGCTGTATTTGCAACTTTCACTATAAATGCTCAAACGGCTGATGAAATTATTTCTACCTATTTCGAAAATATTGGAGGCTTAGAAAATATAAAAAAACTTAGCGGTATTAAAATGATGGCAACTGCCAAAGGGCAAGGTATGGAGATTCCTATAGAAATTGTTCAACTAAAAGATGGTAAACAATATGTGAAAATTAGTATTCAAGGCAAAGAACTCTTGCAAGGAGTTTTTGATGGAGAAACTATGTGGAATACCAATTTTATGACTATGAAAGCTGAAAAAAGTGATGCAGAAACGACTGCCAATATGAAATTAGATGCTAATGATTTTCCAGACTCATTTGTAGATTATAAAACTAAAGGATATACTGCTGAATATTTAGGCAAGGAAACTATTGATGGTGCTGAAACATTTAAAATTAAATTGACAAAAGAACCTGTAACTATTGATGGTAAAAAAGAAAATAGTGTGAGTTTTTACTATTTTGACACTGAAAATTATGTACCTATCGTAGTGCAAAAGGAAATTATGTCTGGTCCTGCTAAAGGAAAAATGTCTGAGTCTAAAATGAGTGACTATCAAGAAGTAGATGGTATTTATTTTCCGTTTTCAATGTCTCAAGGTATGAAAGGTCAACCCGGACAAGTGATGACTATTACTAAAATTGAATTGAATCCTACAATTGAAGATAGCGTTTTTGCTTATCCCGAAGAAGTTGCAGCAGAAGAAAAATAATTATTTTATAGAATCCTCAAAATACTTTTTGAGGATTTTTTTATAACCAAACTCAATATACAATGAAAAAAATTATCCTAACCATGGCACTGGTATTTGGAATGTTTTCCTATACCTCTGCTCAAGAAGAAATTGTACTTAAAGGCAAAGAACTTTTCGGAGATTTGACAGCAAGACATATAGGTCCAGCTTTGATGAGTGGTCGTATTAATGATCTAGAAAATCACCCAACAAATAAAAATATTATTTATGCAGGAACTGCTGGAGGTGGCGTGTGGAAATCTAATAATGGCGGCACCACTTTCAATCCTATTTTTGATGATTATTGTCAGTCTATTGGTGCTGTAGAGTTAGACCCAAATGACCCTGATAATACTATTTATGTAGGTACAGGTGAGACATGGCCACGAAATAGTGTGTCTATTGGAGACGGACTGTACAAATCGGTTGATGGCGGTTCGAATTGGAAAAAAATTGGATTTGAAAAGTCAGAACGTATTGCTAACGTAATTGTAAATCCTAAAAATTCTAAAGAAGTTTATGTGGCAGTATTGGGTGCTCTTTGGGGAGATAGTGAAGAACGAGGTGTTTATAAATCAAACGATGGGGGTGCAACATGGAATAGATTATTGTATGTAAATCAAAAAACAGGTTGTGCAGATTTGGCTATGGATCCTAATGATCCAACTATTTTATATGCTTCTATGTGGGAATTTAGAAGAACAGGATGGTCTTTCGAATCTGGCGGCGATAATAGTGCCTTGTATAAATCTGTCGATGCAGGAAAAACATGGAATAAAATTCATAACGGTTTCCCAAAAGGAAAATTAGGGAGGTTAGCTATCGCAATCGCTCCTTCTGATTCTAATATTTTGTACACAGTTATTGAGGCTGAAAAAGATGAACGTAAAGGTTTGTACAGAAGTGATGATGCAGGTAAAAGTTGGAAACAACTCAATAATGATTTTGGTATTACAGTGCGTCCGTTTTACTTTTCAAGAATTGTAGTAGACCCGAAGAATCCAGAGGTTATTGTTAAAGGTGGATTGAGTGGTTCAATTTCAAGAGATGGAGGTAAAACTTTTAAAAGTTTAGGTAATATGCATAGTGATATCCACGATATTACTTTTGATATGGATAATTCAGATAGAATGTACTTTGGTACTGATGGAGGTGTGTATCGTTCTTGGAATGGAGGAACTACTTGTGAGATTGTAGAAAATTTACCATTATCACAGTTTTATCACATTAGTGTTGATGATGCTGAACCTTATAATATTTATGGAGGTTTACAAGATAATGGTTCTTGGTATGGGCCATCGTCATCACCAGGAGGTATCAATGCTAGAGATTGGAATTCTGTTGGTTATGGTGATGGGTTTAGAGTGTTGAAGCATCCTACAAAAAATATAATTTATTCTGAAATGCAAGGTGCTGCTAATGTTTGGAGATATGATGTTGACAATAAGAGAACTAAAACCATACAACCACTACCTCAAAAAGGAAGACCAAAATTACGTTTCAACTGGAATGCTCCGATGGCAATAAGTACACACCAGCCTGATAGATTCTATATGGGGACACAATTTTTACATAAATCTGAGAATATGGGCGATACTTGGAAAATTATTTCTCCAGATTTAACAACCAATGATAAAAGTAAGCAGGAACAAGAAGGTTCTGGAGGCTTGTCAAAGGATAATTCTGGTGCAGAAAATCACACAACTATTTTTACAATAGCAGAATCAACATTAGATGAAAATGTAATTTGGGTAGGTACTGATGATGGCAATGTACAAGTTACTCAAGATGGTGGATTGACTTGGGTAAATACGTCAATGAATATTATAGGTCTGCCAAAAAATATTTGGTGTTATCATATAGAAGCGAGTGTTTTTGATAAAGGTACGGCTTACGCTGTTTTTGACGGACATACCATGAACAATATGAATCCTTATACCTATAAGACAACTGATTTCGGTAGAACTTGGAAAAGTATTATTACTGATGATGTAAATGGTTTTGTAAGAAATATTCAAGAAGATTATGTGAATCCTGATTTATTATTTTTAGGAACAGAATTTGGTTTATATATTACTA
>CAYRZY010000022.1:0-20162 GCA_964428855.1 uncultured Flavobacteriaceae bacterium | reverse complement strand
ATAAAAAAATAATTTGGAAAATAATGAAAAAACCAAGACTGATAATTTTACTTTTAGCAAGTGTATTACTAACGCCAGAAGTTTTTGCACAATCTGAACATAAATCTAGTAATGTAGAGAATAGTTCTATTGCTCCTACATTACCTGATGGAAAGAATTTTTCTTTTGGTGAGGAGTATAACGCAAAAGAAGATAGTTTTATTTTTGGAATAATTGGTGATAGAACTGGTGGCAATCCAATTATTGGATGGCCCTATTTTGAGGACGCGATAAGAGCAATGAATGTACTGCACCGTAAAATGTATGGCTATCTTCCTAAGAAAATAGGCTATGCTGTATCTTTCATTGAAAGTCTCGATGATAGGTTAGTGTTCTTTAAATTCGAAGCAAATGATTATGGGTGAATCTGGCTTAACGGAGAAATTGTTGGACAAGAAATGTTTTATCGTGCAGAGGGAATGAAAACCTTTCCAGTCTGGTTGAAAAAGGGACAGAATACAATCTTGGTCAAAGCACTAAATATATATTATGGCTGGAACTTTATTCTAAAAATGACTGACGTAGATCATACTTTGAAGTTTTAGTGACATTTCATAAATTATAACTATTTTTTAAAACATAAAAATACCTTGAAAACAAAATTGAGCGTTATCATTTTTATTTTCACATTGACAGTGTCATGTGTAAATAATGATTCGCCAGAAAGTATTGACTTGGCGAAGAATTGGCATTTTTCACCAGATGAAAAAAATATTGGCATGTCTGAGAAATGGTATGCTATGAATTTTAAGGATTCCAATTGGGCTACGATTGATACAGGGAAAAAATGGGAAGATCAAGGTTTTCAAGATTTGGACGGTTATGGCTGGTATCGAAAAATTGTTGACATACCAGCTGACTGGAAAGGTAAAGATGTGTGGGTTAAATTTGGTGGTGTAAATGATTCTTATAAATTGTTTATAAACGGAGAGCGCGTAGGTTTTTTTGGTGAAGCAGAAATAAGTGTTGCTAGTAGAATAACATTCACAGAATTGTCTAAAAAACTAAACTATGGAAAACCCAACCAAATTACAGTCAAGGTTCATGATTGGGGAGGAAGTGGCGGTATATGGCGTTTACCTGCTATTATAACTACAGAAGATCCTAAAAAAACTAAGTTCCAAAGGATTAAGTACAACAACAATGAATTAGTGGTCGATTTAGGAGTTGGCTTAGAAGCGTGGCCTTTACCAATCGATTATGATGGAGACGGTGACTATGACTTATTGGTAAATTGTCCTGACAAACCCTACAACGGAGTTTATTTCTTTGAGAATACTGAAGGTAATGTTAAAATGCCAGTTTTTAAATCTGGGCTAAGAATCTCAAAAGCTTATGTAAACATTCAGCAATCCTATATTAATGATACCGTAAGATACCTGATTCCAGGTAAAGAAATAATCAATTTGGCAGAGGAAAAAATCACTGAAATTTTCCCTAAAGAAAATATTCATGATAATAAGGTTAGAGCAAATCAATGGAAATATTGTGATTATGATGGAGACAATGTATTAGATTTAATTGTCAGTGTGGGAGATTGGACTGGTTATGGCTGGGATGATGGATTCAATAAAAAAGGTGAATGGACAAGAGAGCCTCTTCATGGTTATCTATATCTAATAAAAAATAATGGATCAACTAAAAACCCACAATATGAAAAACCTGTAAAAATTAAAGCCGCTGGTAAACCGATTGATGTATATGGTGAACCCTCAGCAAACTTTGCGGATTTTGACAATGATGGTGATTTGGATATTATATGCGGTGAATTTCTCGATACATTTACTTATTTCGAAAATATTGGTTCTAAAAGCAAACCTAAATATGCATTAGGAAAAAATTTAACTTTTTCGGAAAATCTAATTACCATGGATTTGCAAATGATTGTTCCCGTAGCAATAGATTGGGACAAGGATGGAGATTATGACCTTATCGTTGGGCAAGAAGATGGCCGAGTTGCATATATGGAGAATACTGGAAAGCTTGTTGATAATATTCCCCAGTTTGAATTACCAAAATTTTTTAGTCAAGAAGCTAATGAAGTGAAATTTGGAGCTTTATCGACACCTTTTAGTATAGATTGGGATGGTGATGGTGATGAAGATTTAATCTCTGGAAACACAGCTGGTTATATTGGGTTTATTGAAAATATTGATGGAGGAAACCCTCCCAAATGGGCAGAACCGGTTTATTTAAAGGCTAAGGATGAAATTATTAGAATTCAAGCAGGGTATAACGGCTCAATCCAAGGCCCATGCGAAGCAAAATGGGGTTACACAACCCTTAGTGTTGGCGATTGGGATCATGATGGTCTTCAAGATATTATCATCAATTCTATTTGGGGAAAGATACTATGGTATAAAAATATTGGTACTAAAAATAATCCAAAGCTAGCTGCAGCTAAACCTATTGAGGTAGAATGGAAAGAAGATAATTTAAAACCTTTCTGGTATTGGTGGGATCCGGTTGGAAAAAATTTGGCAACTCAATGGAGAACAACACCTGTTATGTATGACTGGAACAACGATGGTTTAATGGATTTGATAATGTTGGATCATGAAGGGTATTTATCATTTTTTGAACGTGTTAATCAAGAAGGAGAACTTGGGTTACTACCCGGAAAACGAATTTTTTGCAACGAGAGTGAAGAACAAATACAATTTAATAATTCTAAACACGGTGGAAGCGGAAGAAGAAAATTGACCATAGTAGATTGGGACTTAGATGGGAAGCCAGATCTTTTGATCAATGACAGCAATAACGTAAGCTTTTTTAAGAATATAAGTTATAAAGGTGATAAGGTCATGTTAAAAAACATGGGATCAGTTAGCGATCACGTTATCTCAAGCCATTCAACAAGTCCAACAATTGTTGATTGGAATAAAGACGAAATTCCTGATCTATTGGTTGGTGCAGAAGATGGGTATTTATATTATCTTAAAAATCCTAAAAAAGAAAAATAATTTAATCAAGGTAGCAATGAAAAATCGAGTTTATGCATTAATAGTTTTTATTCTTTTAACATTCGTATGTTGCAATAAAAGCACCAATCAAACATTAAGCATCCAAAATTTAAAATGCGAATACCGTGTTAATCCATTGGGGATTGATGTTTTTACTCCACGTTTAAGCTGGATTTTGGAATCGCAACAGCGTGGTCAAAAACAAACGGCCTATCAAGTGCTTGTTTCCGATAGTGAAAAGATACGAACCAATAATACTGGAAACATTTGGGACAGCGGAAAAATTAAGTCAAATCAAACCAGTCAAATATCCTATATGGGTATTTCATTAGAGTCTCAAAAACATTACTATTGGAAAGTACGTACCTGGGACAAAAACGATAAGGTGTCTGAATGGAGCGAAATAGCTTGGTGGGAAACATCATTTCTTTCCCCAAAAGAATGGACTGCTCAATGGATTAACGATGGCAAGACCAATCCTGACAAGGATGAAGAGTTCTATATGGACGATCCGGGACCTTTGTTTCGCAAAGAGTTTCAGATTGACAAACCCGTAAAGAAGGCTCGGCTTTATGTCAGTGGGCTCGGTTATTACGAGGCGAGACTAAACGGTAACCGAGTTGGCGACCATATGTTAGACCCAGCCTTAACAAGCTATTCTGAAAAAGTACTTTATAGTACGTATGATGTTACCGATCAACTTCGCTCAGGCTCAAATTGCCTAGGTGCTATGTTGGGCAACGGTTGGTACAATGTATTACCGTTACGGATGTGGGGTAAACTCAATTTGCGGCAGTATATGGTATCAGGGAGACCACGGCTAATTGCTCAACTAAATATCGAGTATTCTGACGGTACACAAAATACGATTGTGACCGATGAAAGCTGGATGGTAGCTAAAGGTCCCATCATTAGAAATAGTATTTACCTTGGTGAAGTGTATGACGCTCAAAAGGAGCAGGAAGGTTGGGATCAATATGGTTTTAATGATGTTACTTGGCATAAGGCCAAGAAGGCTATTAAAAATGTTGGACAATTAAAGGCACAAATACAACCGCCAATTAAGGAAACGGTAAAATTTAAGCCAGTAAAAATTTCTTACATTAAAGAGGGCGTTGCTATTGTCGATTTAGGTCAAAATATTGCAGGTTGGGCAACATTGAAAGTTAAGGGGGCAGCTGGAACAACCGTAAAACTTCGTTTTGGTGAATTACTATACCCTGACGGAACATTGAATGTGATGACTTCGGTTAGTGGGCAAATCAAATCACCAGGTAGAGGTGGGTCAGGAGCTCCAGACGTTGCAGAACAAATGGACACCTATATTCTTAAAGGAAAAGGTGAGGAAATTTATACGCCACGGTTCACCTTCCATGCGTTTCGTTATATCGAAGTCACCGGTTATCCCGGAACTCTGAAGTTAGAAGATATTGAAGGGGTAAGACTCAATTCAGCGATCGAAAAAGCCGGATCATTCTCTAGTTCAAACGATTTATTCAATAATATCCAACATGTAGCCGAGCAGACATTCCCTAGTAATCTTTTGGGAGTACAGTCTGATTGTCCTGGTAGAGAACGATTTGCCTATGGTGATGATATTTCTGTTGCCGCTGAGACTCATTTATACAATTACGACATGGCAACTTTTTATACGAAAACTGTACGTGACTTTGCTGATGCTGCTCGCCCCAATGGAGCATTAACCTTGGTAGCCCCATGGACAGGGCATGAAATAGGAGGCTTTGATCCGGGTGGTGGTGATTTTGCTAAACTTGATGGAGGTAAAAATGTAGGCACGGGTGCTATGACTGGCGTCCTTGCTCACCCACTTTTACTAGATAAACTCTATCTGTATTACGGAGATCAGCAACTTCTTGAAGAGCAGTATAAGGTCATGCGTAGATCAATAGAATTTATACAATCTCAAGCCGATGACTTCATTATTCATGTCGGACTTGCAGATTGGTTGAGTTTGGTGGAAAATAATAAAGAAGTGATAAGTACCGCACTCTTTTACCATCATGCCATTATTGCAGCTAGGGTAGCTGAAATTCTTGAACACCATGAAGATGCAAAGGAGTATACGACCTTAAGTGGTAAAATTAAAAATGCTTTTATTAAGAAGTTCCTAAAACCCGGAACTGGTCAAATTGATACGCATACTCAGACCGCACAGGTCTTTGCATTATACTATGATTTAATTCCAACGAACGAACGGCAAGCGGCCATTGATGTTTTGATCGATGATATTTTGATTAATCACAAAGGACATTTGTCAACGGGTATCTTTGGCACTAAATATTTGCTCGAAGTGTTAACTCAAATTGGCAGGGTTGATGTCGCTTATAAAATTGTAAATCAGAAAACTTTTCCTGGCTGGGGCTATATGCTAGAAAATGGTGCAACGACATTTTGGGAAGACTGGAATTATAGCGACAATACTTATTCCCATAACCATTCTATGTTTGGTACTGTTAGTGCATGGTTCTATTCCGCATTGGCAGGTATTCAACCCGCACCAAATGCAATAGGCTTTGACAAGATTGTCATTAAGCCCCAGATTGTAGGTGATTTAACCTGGGTCAAGGGTAGTTTTAATTCAATCCACGGAAAAATTATAAGCAATTGGCATCTTGAAGAAGGAATGTTCAATCTAGATATAACGATACCTGTCAATACAACTGCTACAGTCTTTGTGCCGACCCAAGATGCAATGAGTGTTACTGAGAGAGGTAAACCAGCGAATCAAGTAGAAGGCGTTACATTCTTGCGAATGGAGAAAGGAAAAGCAATTTACAATGTCAATTCAGGTCGCTATACATTCACAACAAAATTTGCAGGAGTTAAAAGTACATGGAATGGATTTGATAGGTACGATTTTAAGTTTGAAGGACGAGATGCTTTGGTTGTTGTTCCTGAGAAAGTAGCTGATGGACGGCCATGGGTTTGGCGTGCGAGATTCTTTGATGATCCGCCAGAAGTTGATATTGAACTTTTAAAAAATGGATTCCATGTGGCATATATAGATCTTCCCGGATTTTTTGGTTCGCCTGTTGCAGTAGCAATTTGGGACAGTTTCTACCAGTACCTTACAGAGAATTATAATCTTTCCAGCAAGGTGGCTCTTGAAGGAACGAGTCGCGGTGGACTGTTTGTCTTTAACTGGGCTGCCAAGAATCCAAAAAAGGTCTCTTGCATATATGCTGATGCTCCGGTATGCGATATCAAAAGTTGGCCGGCCGGAAAACTTAAAGGAAAAAGCAATCCAGCAGAATGGGCGAACTTACTAAAGGCCTACGATATGACAGAGGAAGAGGCTTTAAAAGCTCATTGTAATCCAATCGATCACTTAGAGCCATTGGCAAAAGAAAAAATACCACTTCTACATGTTGTAGGCGATGCCGATATTCATGTTCCAGTATCCGAAAATACGGCTATTGTAGAACAACTGTATACTAAACTTGGCGGGCAAATTGAGGTAATTCATAAGCCAGGAGTGGGCCATGAACACGGTCTTGAAGATCCGACACCAATAGTAGATTTCATCATAAATAGTAGTGCTAATACAAAGACGCTCAAAAAATAATAGTTATAGAAGTCAACAATCTCTAGCGATTGAAAGCAAAACGTTGCATTGTAAAAAATTTGATGTAAAATATAAAAAAAAATGAATAAAAAAATTAGAGTAATTGTTATAGGCTGTGGCAATATGGGTGCTTCACACGCAAGAGCATATTATAAATTGGAGGGGTTTGAGTTGGTTGGATTGGCAGATAGAAATCCAGGTAAAAGAAATATTCTCGCTGAAGAAGTTGGTAATCCTACCCAGTTTGATGATTTTGATACCGCCTTAAATACTATAAAGCCCGATGCTGTTTCCATTTGCACTTTTCCTGAGACACATGCAGAATTTACAATAAAAGCGTTGAAATCAGGAGCTCATGTTTTTTGCAAAAAAACCTTGGCACCCAATATGTTTATTTACAAGAAGCCTCCTATGACACCCGAAATGTTGTATCCGTATATTGATGAGGTCGCAGAAACTGGAGTTACTAGCTTTTTTATGTGCCCAAATTATGGATGCCATTGATTTTTAAAGTTGCGAAAATCATTGGAGAAGATATTGAAAGAATTCATGGTGCGGCTATGTCACCTGATGGCAAACACGCCTATTTTACAGCAACTAACTGATTAACTCAAAAAAATAATTTAAACTAAAAATGAAAAACAGTAAAAGAGTTGTAATAGCTATTGTTATTTTGGTTTTTGCAGGAATTACATTAATAAACTGTAATTCAAATTCAAATAAAAAAGAATTAGCAGATTATGTAAACCCGCTACTTGGAACTTCAAGTTCTCGCTGGATGCTTTTTCCTGGACCTAGTTTACCTTTCGGGATGGTAAAACTAAGTCCCGATAATACAGATGAAGGAGAATATGCCTTAGGTGCTGGCTATGAATACAAAATCAACAGCATCTCTGGGTTTAGCCATGTACATTCTTGGATGATGTCGAGTATGAGTACTATGCCAACTACCGGAAAATTGAAAATAGCCGTTGGAACAGTAGTTAATCCTGATGCAGGCTACCGATCTAGAATTGATAATAAAAACACCAAAGCTTCCGCCGGATATTATTCAACTATTTTAGATGATTACAATATTAAAGTCGAATTAACGGCAACTACAAGAGGTGGTTTTCAGCGATATACTTTTCCTAAAACAGATAATGCCCGAATATTATTTGATTTGAAATTTACAGAAGAAGAACCTTCAACCATTGTAAGTGCGAGTATTAAAAGAGTAAGCAATACCGAAATTGAAGGGTACGTGATGCGTGAAGCTGGTGAATGGAATGAGTATGTCGTACATTTTGTAGCTCGTTTCAATAGACCATTTACCAACATGGGTAGTTGGAAAGGAACTACAATTTCGCAAGAGTCAAACGAGATAAGCATAACAGATGATATGGATATCGGAGCATTTTTAAATTTTGATGTACAAGAAAACCAAGAAGTTTTGATGCAAACCGCTATATCGTATGTAAGTATAGAACAGGCAAGATTAAATCTAACAACCGAAATGGATGGGTTTGATTGGAGTTTTGATGCTGCTCATCAAAATGCCCGAAAAATTTGGAATGAGTTATTAGGGAAAATAAAAGTTGAAGGAGGAAAGGAAACTGATAAAGTAAAATTTTATACCGGACTATACCGTGCTTATAGTTCTAAAACCATTTATAGTGATGTGAATGGAAAATATGTAGATGCCTGTGAAAATATACAACAGGTTGACGCTACTGATTTTAATGTGTATGGTGCTGATGCTTTTTGGGGTTCTTTTTGGAACTTGAATCAAGTTTGGAGTTTGGTAAGTCCAGATAAATCTGAAAAATGGGTAAAATCTTTACTAGAACTATATGATAAAGATGGTTGGTTACACGATGCCCCTGGTGGATTGGAATATTCAAGCATTATGGTAGCCGCACATCAAATACCTTTTATAGTGAATGTTTGGCAAAAAGGAATTCGTGGTTATGATGGAAAAAAAGTATTTAAAGCCATGAAAGAAATTCAGATGAATCCGGGGCAACCGCATGAATGTGGTGGATATGCAGGGAATCGAAATATAGAGACATATATAAAAAATGGATTTATACCTGCCAATGAAGGTCCTGTTTCTAATACGCTAGAATATGCCTATGATGATTGGTGTGTAGCACAAATGGCAAAATCATTGGGGAAAATGGATGACTATAACTATTTTATGAAACGGTCACAAAATTATCGTAATGTATTTGACCCTGCTACAAAATATATCAGACCAAAATACGCTGGTGGACCTTGGCTGGAAGATTTCAGTATGGCAAAAGACACAGGAGATTCTGGGTATAGTTTTGGTTTTGGTTCTAAAGATTATGTCGAATCCAATGCATGGCAATTTAGCTGGTTTGTTCCCCATGACCTAAAAGGATTAATAGATCTAATGGGCAAAGATGAGTTTAATAAAAGGTTGGAAGATGGATTTGAAAATTCACGTCCGTTTTTTACTTCTGACTATGTGAATATTGGAAATCAGCCAAATATGGAAGCTCCTTGGCTTTTTAATTATTCAGAAAAACCATGGCTTACGCAATATTGGGTGCGTGAAGTTTTAGATAATTATTTTGGTACTGATCCGATTGATGGATACCATGGAGATGAAGATCAGGGGCAAATGGGTTCTTTTTATGTAATGAGTGCCATGGGGCTTTTTCAAATGGATGGAGGTGCTTCTGTAGAACCTGTTTATGAATTATCTGGTCCTCTCTTTGAGAAGATAACGATACAATTAGATCAGAATTATTATAAAGGGAAGGAGTTTGTGATTGAAGCAAAGAATTCATCTTCTAAAAACAGGTATATTCAGTCGGCAACTTTAAATGGTAAAACATTAGATAAATTCTGGTTTAAACATACTGACTTGATAAAAGGAGGAAATCTTGTTTTAGAAATGGGTTCTGAACCAAATAAGCAATGGGCTGTTGCCAGCGAACATCCGCAGATAATGGATATAGAACCAATTGTAGCAACACCGTACATTACAGATACAGAAAGAGTATTTAGTAACGAAAGAGAAGTTAAATTAGCATGTGACACCAAAGGATCTGAAATTTACTATACGCTAGATGGTTCAGAGCCAACTAAAAAATCGTTCTTGTACAAAAAACCATTTACGGTAAACAAAAACACAACTATTAATATGAATGCCTATAGAGGTTCTCAAAAAAGTTTATCATCAACCGCAGAACTTAAAAAAGTTGGTGAAATTGAAAAGGTATATTTAAATCAAGTATCCCCCGGACTTTCGTATAAATATGCACATGGTATTTTTAGAGTCGTAAACGATATGTTAAATGCTACTCCAGTAAAAACAGGAATCCATCCTCAATTTAACATTGATTTGCGAGAAAAAGAACAATTTTTTTCTTTTGATTTTGAAGGCTACATCAACATTCTGAAAGATGGAGAATACACCTTATACTTAGCGACTAATGACGGAGGACGTTTGTATATTGACGATATTCTATTTTTAAATAACGACGGTTTGCATCCAGTTATTGAAATTAATAAGTCTATTCATTTAAAAGCAGGATTGCATCCAATTTCTGTAAAATACTTTCAAGAAGGAGGCACAAATGGATTAAAAGTTTCCTGGCAAGCACCTGAGATTAAAAAACAAGAAATTCCTGCAAATGTATTGTATCACAAAAAATAATATCAATGAAAAAAATAATTCTTACATCTTTATTAGCCCTATCCTTATTAGCGTGTGATTCTCAAAAGGATAATTTATCAAAAATAGAAAAAAAATCGAATTTAGAACATGTAAATCCAAATATTGGAGCGGTTGGGTTTTTATTGCATCCTATGTACCCCAATGTACAATTGCCCAACCAACCTCTACGTATGCGTCCTGTTCGTAAGGATTATTTGGATGATCAAATTGCATTTTTTTCCCTTTCTACGGTTTCACATCGCAGTGGAGAACTTTTTGGTGTACTGCCGGGTGTATTAAAAAATGAGAAGGATACTTGGTTGGCAAAACAAACTTGGGATCATGACCTAGAAATTCTAAAACCTGATTATTATACTACTTATTTTATTGATTCTGAAATAAAAACAGAATTTGTTCCAGGTAAAAAAGCAGGTTTTTTCAAATTTTATTTCCCTGAAAAAGGGATAAAAAAATTAAAATTCAATATAAATAATAAAGGCTCTTGGAAACAAGAGGAAGCAAATACAATTACCGGAATTGAAGAATTTGAAGGTATGAAAGCCTATGTTTACGGAAAATTTAATACTCAAACTGACTTCATTTTTAACAAAGAAACTATTGTCAATAAAAGAAGAAAAACAAGTAGAGAACAAGCAAATGCTTGGGCGAGTTTTTCAGAGAATCCACCTTCTATAATAGAGTTTAAATATGCCATTTCTTATATAAGTATAGAACAGGCCAAAAAGAATCTTAATGCTGAGATCCCTGCATGGAATTTTGAAAACTTAAAGAAAAAAGCGACTACTACTTGGAATCAAAAATTAGGAAAAATCAAAGTAGAGGGAGGTACAGAAGCACAACGTAATGTATTTTACACATCGCTGTACAGGTATTATGAACGTATGGTCAATATTAGTGAAGATGGTCTATACTATAGTGCATATGATCATGCTGTTCACAAAGACACCACTGATTTTTATGTTGATGATTGGGTTTGGGATACTTATTTAACGCAACATCCCTTACGAATGATATTAGCCCCTAAAATGGAGGCAAAAATGTTACAATCTTATGTGCGAATGTATGAGCAAGGAGGGTGGATGCCTCAATTTCCGTTACTTCATAAAGACAATCCTGCAATGCATGGATTTCATTCTACCATTGTTTTTTTAGATGCATACCGTAAGGGCATTCAAAATTTCGATATTAAAACAGCGTATGAAGGAGCAAAAAAAAATGCAACTGATGCAACTATGATTCCTTGGGCAAATGGAGCTAAGACCGAATTAGATGATTTTTATAGAAAAAATGGATATTTTCCTGCTTTAAAACACGGAAAAAAAGAATTTATAGAAAAAGTACATTGGTTTGAAAAACGGCAAAGTGTTGCAGTTTCACTAGCTCATTATTATGACGATTGGGCATTGGGGCAATTCGCAAAAGAGCTAGGTAAAAATGATGATTTTGAATATTATAATACGCAATCTAAAAATTATAAAAAATTATATCAGTCTCAAAATGGCTTGATGATGCCTAAAGATAGTGATGGAAATTGGATAGATATTGACCCTAAGTTTGATGGTGGACCAGGTGGGCGTGACTATTATGATGAAAATAATGGCTATACATATGCATGGTTAGTACAGCATGACATACAGGGACTTATCAATCTAATGGGCGGAAAGAAACAGTTTACTGCCAATTTAGATAATTTATTCAGAGAAGGTTTAGGTAGAACAAAATTTCAATATTATGCTAATTTTCCTGATGGTAGTGGTATGGTTGGTCAGTTTTCTATGGGTAATGAACCGGGTTTTCATATTCCATATTTATACAATTATGCAGGAGCCCCTTGGAAAACACAAAAACGCGTTCGTTTTTTATTGGATGCTTGGTTTCAAGATAGCACTTTTGGAATACCTGGAGATGAAGATGGTGGTGCTATGACCTCTTGGATTGTATTTTCTTCAATGGGTTTTTACCCTGTAACACCAGGATTACCTATTTATACTATTGGAAGTCCTGTGTTTGAAAAAACATCAATTGCTTTAGACAATGGGAAAACATTTACTATTCTAGCAAAGAATGCATCCAAAAAAAACAAATATATTCAGTCTGCTAAATTAAATGGTAAAGTATATGAAAAGGCTTGGTTTACACATGATGATATTTTAAAGGGCTCTACTTTAGAATTAGAAATGGGGGAGTACCCAAATAAAGAATGGGGAACAAAGAAAGAAGATCGTCCTTATTCTGTAAAGTAAATATATGCTCCGATGCCAAAAGTAATTTTTAAAGACAGGGTATCTATAGATAACAGTTTGATAACACTTTCGTGTGAAAGTAAAACGGTCACTCGCTGGCTGATTTAGATAATACTTTGTTCTGAAAAGTGGCATTATAGAAACGATAAATATTGATGCAGTAAAAGAAGATAGACCTTTCGGATATCATTTTAAAGGTTTTATTAATATACCTATGGATGCGTTATATGCTTTCTATTTGGAATCGAATGATGGTGCTGTTTTCTATATAGATAACAAAATGATTATTGACAAAGGGAAACCTCATAGAGCTCAGGAATCATTTGGTAAAGTTGGTCTCCAAAAAGGATTTCATACTCTTAAAAGGACTATTTCCAAATGGAAAATGCTAAAAATTTTATTTTTAAATGGAAAGGTCCTAGAATCAAAAAACAAGAAATACCCAAAGAAGTTTTACTTCATTAAAAATCTAATTACGGATATACAATAAAAAATAAGTAAGAGTAAAATGGCAAAATATCCTTAGTAATTAGGGTTATTTAATAAGTGCTTTTTAATAAATAATAATATTTTTACAAATGATGGTATCAAAACTATATTTGGCTCTTTCCTTAAATATGAGGAAGAATAGATTTAAACAATATTTAATACTATTTACCTTCATTATTTTAATTATAAGTTGTGGTGAAGAGAGTTCTACAAAAAACGAAAAATTAATTCACTATGTAGATCCCATTATTGGAACGGGAGGACATGGGCATACATACCCTGGAGCAACGATACCCTTTGGAATGGTGCAATTGAGTCCAGATACCCGTATGGAAAATTGGGATGGCTCATCAGGTTATCATGAATCAGATAAGACTATTATGGGTTTTAGTCATACGCATTTAAGCGGTACTGGTGCTCCTGAATTTTGTGATATATTGTTTATGCCTACTACCGGAAAAGTGAATGTGCTGGTTGGAGATGAGGAGGATTCAGAGACAGGTTACCGTTCAAAATTTAGTCATAAAAATGAATTTGCATCACCTGGATATTATAAGGTTTTGCTGGATGATTATAACGTTACGGCAGAATTAACAGCAACAAATCGTACAGGGTTTCATCGCTATACTTTCCCAAAATCGGAAGCGTCGAATATTATTATCGATTTACTGAACCGCGATCGTGTTATAGATTCTGAGATGAATATAATTAATAATACAGAGATTTCCGGTTCTAGAAGATCTACCCGTTGGGCAAAAGATCAGCATGTTTACTTCTATGCAAAATTCTCTAAACCGTTTACAAGTGTTGGAATTGCCATTGATGATAAAATTGTTGAAAATATAAAAACTGCTAAGGGGAAGAATATCAAAGGTTTTGTCAACTTTACTACCAATGAAGGAGAAAGTATTTTGGTAAAAGTGGGCATTTCTTCTGTTAGTATAGATGGAGCTAGGAAAAATTTAGATACAGAAAATACAGCTTGGGAATTTGATAACATAAAAAATGCAGCAGAACAACTTTGGGAAAATCATCTTTCAAAAATTGAAATAGAAGGAGGTACAGAAAAACAAAAGCGTATTTTTTATACCAGCTTGTATCATACAGCCTTGGCACCAGTAACTTTAAATGATGTTGACGGAAAATATAGAGCTGGAGATCGAAATATCCATAAAGTAGATAGTTTTACAAGATACACTGTATGGTCTTTGTGGGATGTATTCAGAACTCAAATGCCTCTCTATACAATTATAGAGCCTTCTAGAATGAACGAGTATATGAAAACCTTTTTAGAAATCTATAAAGTCACAGGCAGGTTACCGCATTGGGAAATATGGGGAGAACACTCTGGTTCTATGATTGGTCATCATTCACTACCCATTATTTTAGATGCTTATACCAAAGGAATTCGTGATTTTGATGTGGAACTTGCTTTTAAAGCCATGAAAAATCAAGTAGATCAGAATGGAGCGTATTCAAATTTTGGATATATACCAGATGGTTCAGTTTCAGAAGTGATGGAATATTCTTACAATGATTGGTGTATTGCTGAAATGGCAAAACAGTTGGGTGAGGAAAAGGATTATCTGCATTACCAAAAAAGAGCACAATTCTATAAAAATCTATTTGACCAAACTACTGGCTTTATGCGGCCAAGAAATTCGGATGGCAGTTGGTTAACTCCGTTTGACCCAACGCAAGGCACACATCATTTTGTAGAAGGAAATTCATATCAATACAGTTTATTTGCACCACATGATATTAATAGTTTGATAGATTCTATTGGAGGTGATGAAAAATTTGACAAATGGTTAGACAAACTTTTCTCTATTCAATCAAAGCATGATAATGTAATCGTTGATGCTACTGGGCTTATTGGGCAATATGCACATGGCAACGAACCAAGCCATCATATGGCATATCTATATAATTATATTGGAAAACCATGGAAAACACAAGCTATGATAAGCCAGATTTTGGAGACACTTTATAACGATCAACCAAATGGAATTAGTGGAAATGAAGATTGTGGTCAAATGTCAGCCTGGTATATTATGAGTGCTATGGGATTTTATCCGGTTTGTCCGGGAGACCCAACATACGCTTTTGGAAGTCCTATTTTTGATAAAGTTACGATCAACCTTGAAAATGGCAAAAAATTCACCGTTAAGGCTGAAAATGTATCAAAAAATAATAAATATATACAATCTGTAACTTTAAATGATAAAGATTATAATAGCTCTTGGTTTAAACATGAGGACATCATGAATGGGAGTACCTTAGTTTTTAAAATGGGAGATACTCCAAATAAAAAATGGGGTACATTAAAAAATTCTAGACCTTTAACAAAACCTCTTCAAGCGTTTGTAAAGTTACCATATGCTATAACTTCTGATATAAATTTCTTGCACAAGGGAAAAGTTGCATTGAAGTGCGATGATAAAGAAGCGTTACTATATTTCACAACTGACGGGACTAATCCAACCAAAAAATCTATTCCTTATAAAAAACCCATTGTAGTAAATAAAACTACTCAAATCAGATTTACAGCATTTAAAGAAGGAATGTTATCTAGTACACCTATATCCATTCAACTAAATAAATTGGAATTTGTAAATTATACCAATTACACAAACAAATTAGAACTTGTTCCTGGCCTTCACTATAAATATTACCATGCTCATGTGATAAACCCATTTGAACTAGATGATTTAAAACCATTAGAAACTGGTATTATTTCAAGAATAACTGCTGATGAACGTCAGAGAGAAGATTATTTTGGTTATGCATTTGAAGGATATTTAAAAATTCCTAAAGACGGAATCTATACGATTTCTATCTCATCAAATGACGGTAATGTATTCTTTTTAGATGATAAGAAGTTTGAAGGAGGGGCAATAGCTATCCGTAAAGGGAAGTATAAAATAGCACAAAAATATTTTCAATTGGGTAATAATAAATGGGATATTGTAAGCTGGGAAGGTCCAGGAATTAAAAAACAGGAAATACCAGCAAGTGCTTATTTCCATAAAAATAATTAACGCTTAATAAATATGACTGTAAAACAATAAGTGAGATTATAAAACCATTTAAACTGAAAATGTTATTGAAGTGCCGATGGCAAAACAAACTTAGGATTATGATCTAGAAATTTTAAAACGCATACAGTTTAAGAAGAGTTCTATTTTTAGTATTACAGCCCATAAAGTGATCCATAAGCCTTGCAAGCTCTATAATCTTGACCTTCCTTATCCGTGCCAAACGACGTCCATAATGCAGGTCTAAATACTTTTTCATCAGCTACATTATGCATATTAACAGGTATTCTAAGCATAGAAGCTAAAGAAATCAAATCAGCCCCAATATGCCCATAAGAAATAGCACCATGATTGGCTCCCCAATTAGCCATAACCGTATAGACATCTTTAAAAGCACCGTTACCCGTAATAGTAGGAGCAAACCAAGTAGTAGGCCATGTAGGATTGGTTCTTTCATCTAGTATTTTATGCACATCATCTTCTAAAACAACGGTCCAACCTTCAGCAATTTGTAGCACTGGACCAATACCTTTTACCAAATTTATTCTACACATAGTAACCGGCATTTCTCCATCAGTTTTAAACTGAGAAGAATACCCACCACCTCTAAAATATTCTTTTACGGCTTGTGGCCAAAGTGTTGCATCCAAACATTTTTGAGCTTCTATATCTGTAATTTCCCAAAAAGGTTTCATCGCTGGACTTCCGTTTTTATCACGCTGCTCTGCGGTTGCATCTAAGGTAGTAGAACCTGAATTAATTAAGTGTATCATACCATTTTCAGCTTTTCCTTTAAGGGTTTTACCCGTAACTCTTTTTACAGATTCAGGACTCCAATACGTTCTAACATCAGAAAATATTTGTGCAGTATTGGTTAATAAATGCCCAAAAAGCATGGATACACCATTTAAACTATCATTTTCTGTTGCCATCATATAAGCTTGCCGAACACCATTCCAGTCAAAAGACGAATTTAAAATAGCTTCAGCAAAATCGCCATTGGGCATGTGATCTGTCCATTGACGTTGCCCTTGAAAACCAGCAACAATGGCATTTCTGCCCAGTGCCTCTTCTCCATAGCCCATTTTGCCCAGTTTAGGATTTCCTATCATTAAATCACGCATAATTAGCGTCATCTTAACAACAGTTTCCCATTCCCATTCCTTTCTTTTAACATCACCTTTTAAAGCATCTATATTATAATCTTTGCCTTCTTTACAATTTGTAAGTGTCCATTTTAAAGCTTTTTTATACTCATTTTTATCATATATTTCTTCTTCGATTCTACGAGTGATTTCTATTTGATCTACAAATTCAGTACGCATTCCGAGATAATCATGAAAAAAACCTTGGTCTACCATAGAACCAACAATCCCCATAGATGAATACCCTAATGATAAATATGATTTTCCTTTCATTTGAGCAACGGCAAGTCCGGCTTTTACAAAACGTAAAATTTTCTCTTTTACATCATCGTGAATTTCGGTATCTCCAGTATCTTGTACTTCACGTCCATAAATACTAAAGGCTGGAATTCCTTTTTGATTATATCCTGCTAGGGCAGCAGCTAAATATACAGCACCTGGGCGTTCAGTACCATTAAAGCCCCATATAGCTTTCGGGGTATAAGGGTCGGCATCCATCACTTCAGTACCATAACACCAAGCTGGAGTTACAGTAAGAGAAACTTCAACACCTTCTCGTTTAAATTTATCTTCGCATAAAGCAGCTTCAGCAACACCTCCAATATTAGTATCTGCTATGACACATTCTACCTTCTCACCACTTGGAAATCGCAAATTTTCTTCAATTAATTTTGCGGCATTTTTTGCCATTTCCATACATTGATCTTCAAGAGATTCGCGTACACCTCTTTCTCTACCATCAATTACAGGACGGATACCTACTTTGGGTAATCTTCCAATTAATCTGTTACTCATTTTAGCTGTTTTTAATTTTAATCAAGTCTTTCATTATATGATATAATGCTATTTTAGAATCTTTACGACCGAAAGCATCATGTAATTCTTTATAAATAAGATATATTTTTTGATAGATTTTTACATTTTCAGGAATGGGTTGATATATTTTTGTTAAGGTTTTACAACTTTTTTCTTGCAATGCATTATAAGTTGTTTTAACGCCTTCTTCTCTATACGCAACATAAGCACCCATCAAGGCTGCACCTAAAGCTACTGTTTCTTCAGTTGCCGCAATTTTCATGGGTTTATTGATGATATCGGCATAAATTTGCATAAAAAGTTCATTTTTATGGGTAATTCCTCCACAGTTAACTACTTCGTTAATGACAATACCTTGCCGTTCCATATCTTCAATTATAACCTTTGCTCCAAAGGCAGTACTTTCAATTAAAGCTCTGTAAATTTCAAAATCGCTAGTTTGTAATGTTTGACCAAGAATTAACCCTGTTAGCATAGGATCAGATAAAATACTACGATTCCCATTATTCCAATCTAATGCGATGAGTCCGCTAGCACCAACTTTTAATTGAGCAGCATCTTTGGTTAATTCATTATGTGATTTTGTTTGATTTAATACTTCTTTAATGTACCAGTCTAAGATATCGCCAACGGCACTCTGACCAGCTTCAATTCCGTAATAATTAGGAATAACAGATTCAGCAGCTACACTAGCCACACCTTCAATGCTTGAATTACCAGTGTACAAATCTCCTAAAACTAAGTCACAGGTAGAAGTACCAATAATTTTTACAAGGCTACCTTCTTTAATACCAGAACCAATTGCTCCGGCATGGGCATCTAAAATCCCCATGGCTATAGGAATTCCCTCTTGCATACCAAATTTTGTAGCCCACTCTTTAGAAAGTGTTCCGCTTATATCTTCAATAGAAAAAGTTTTTTTTGCTAATGTTTTTGAAATTTTCAGGAGATCTGGATGGAGTGACTCAATAAATTCGTCATCAGGAAAGCCATTCCATTCATCATTATATAAACCTTTGTGTCCAGCAGCACAGCGATTTCGTTTTACAAGATTGGCATCGGTCAATCCTGCTAGCACTGCAGGAATATAATCACTCAATTCTAACCAAGTAAATGCAGCATCAAAAACAGTTTTGTCAATATTTCGGCAATGCAATATTTTTGCCCAAAACCATTCAGAAGAATAGGCTCCACCAATTTTATCTAAGTAATGGGGTCTGTTTTTAGTGATGGTATTTGTTATGAATTCTGCTTCTTTATGAGCTGTATGGTCTTTCCACATCCAAGCATAAGCGTTTAGATTATTTTTGAAGGGAGCTAGTGTTGATAAAGGCTCTAACAGATGAGTTACGGGTAATGGGGTAGAGCCGGTAGCATCGATACCTATACCAACAATGGTAGACATTTCAATACCCAATGATTCATTTTTTAGTTTTGTTTTTGCCAGTACTTTTGACATAGATGTAACATAATCTGTCGCACTTTGTCGGCCTAAAAGGCTGTTGGTATCAGAAGTATAAACTCCGTTTTCTCCTTCTTGATAAGCTTGTTCTTCAGAATTTAAAACTGAGCCACTTTCCAAATCTAATGTTAGTACTCTAACCGCAGTAGATCCGAAATCTATACCTAAAACAACTTTAGTAACCATAAGAAGATAAATTTAGCAGATATTAACTTTAAAAGCAAAGTTATGACTAAAATTAACAATCAAAGGGTAAAATAATATAGGTTTACTATATGATTTTATATATATAAAATAGTATTTAATTGTATATCTGTAATTACTCATAACCTGTTATATTAGCAATTACAAGTCTATCAAATATTTTTTCTCCACAGTATCTTCTATTGAGTTTATAGACCAATTCATTTAGATATAGTTGTAAGTATTTTTTCTTTATTTTGAGTAATTACCTACAAAATTTCGTTTTACATTACAAATTGCTATATGTACCCATTTTAGAGTTTCTTTCGTTGTTTGCTCATTTGATTTTTCTGGCATCTCGTTGTCCCATCGCTTTACGTAACTTATCAACCATTGCCCAAACTGACTCGTAACGTTTTAACCCTAATTGACGTTGTATCTCTTTAGATGATAAACCTTTCTTTGTGGCTGTTAATAAGAACATCGTTTTATACCAAATCAAAAATG
>CAYRZY010000021.1:0-20229 GCA_964428855.1 uncultured Flavobacteriaceae bacterium | reverse complement strand
CCCAAATTCAAAATTGGCATTGATATTTTTTCCAGTACCCGTTGCAGCAAAATACTTTATTCCTGCATTAATTGCGTTGGATTTATTTTCTGGATTAACTGGATTTTCTCTCTTTGGTGGAGGAATTGCTCATTTCGCACATGTTGGAGGAGCCTTGGTTGGCTTAATAATTATGCTGTTTTGGAAAAACACTCAGTTTAAAAGGTGGGATTAAAGCCCATCCCTAACCCTTCCCAAAGGGAAGGGAATTTAAAAATACAAAGTTGAACACACTAAAAAACAAAATACAACAACAATTAAAAACAGCAAACATTGCTGAACAATTTATTTATATAAATATAATTGTTTTTATTGTTACGCTTCTATTCAGAGTTCTATCTCAGCTTATGAAATGGAATGAAAATTTATTTGTCAATTGGTTTTCTTTACCTTCTAATTTAGATAGTTTTATCTCTCAACCTTGGACACTGGTTTCTTACGGATTTCTACATGATGATTTTTTACATATTTTATTCAACTCAATGCTTCTCTTTTATATAGGAAATCTGTTTTTAGACTTTTTCTCAAAACGCGATTTTTTAATCTTTTATATTTCAGGCATTGTAGTTGGCGGTATTGTTTTTCTATTAAGTTATACTTATTTCCCTTTTTTAAAAGATAATTATTCCTTTTTAGTAGGAGCTTCTGCTGGTGTTACAGCAATTCTGATTGGAGTAGCAACAAAAATTCCTAATTATGCATTACATTTTAGGTTTATTGGGGCTATAAAATTATGGCATATTGCTGTTGCTTTTGTTTTATTAGATATCATACAGTTACCCATAAGTAATACTGGTGGACACCTAGCTCATTTAGGTGGAGCCATCGTTGGCTTTTTACTAACCAATAAAACGAATAAGGGTGAGAATTTAAACCAACTATTTTCTAGTCTCTTCAAATCTAAAAAAGGAAGTCCACTTAAAACCGTATATAAAAACCCTAAACCTCAACATAACACAAAAAACTCAGCTATACAGCAAGAAAAAATAGATAAAATCTTAGATAAAATAAGCAAATCTGGTTATGAGACATTAAACCAAGATGAAAAAGATTTTCTATTTACTATAGGTAAAAAATAAATTTAGGATACACATTAAATGAAAAAACTATCTGCTTTTAACAAAATTATATTTCTAATAAACACACTATTTGTTGTTGGATTAATTTTATCATTTTTTTTACCAAATTTCTCACCTAATGAGTATGGCCTAATCTCACTTGCAAGCCTTATAGTTCCTGTATTAATTATTGGCAATGTGCTTTTTATATTGTATTGGATTTTTAGCGGATTCAAAAAACAGCTCTTACAGTCATTTTTTGTATTACTATTAAGTTTTTTTCTAATTCCTAAACTCTACAAGTTTAATAGTACTAAAGAAACTGAAAAGAAAAAATCAATAAGTATTATGAGCTATAATGTCAGGAAGTTTAATAAATATAAATGGCTTAAAATAGATAGCATTCAAGTAAAAATCAGTGAGTTTATTACAAAAGAAAACCCTGATGTAGTGTTATTACAAGAATATAAAGATCTTAAAAGTTTTAAACTAAATTATCCTTATCATAGTAATCCGCTAGTGAACTTATACAGTGACCCTGTAGAGAATGCAAAATACAGAACACATCTAGCTATATACTCAAAGTACCCAATAATAAATGAAGGAATAATTAGATATAACGATTATCTAGCCTCAACAATGTATGTTGATATTGTCAAAAACAATGACACACTAAGGGTTTACAATTTCCACTTAGCATCCTTAGGAGTAATACCTGACAAAGAGTATTTCGGACATAAAGATTCGGAAAAACTAGTAAAACGATTACGAAAATCATTTAGGACTCAACAAACTCAAATTGACACTCTAAATACACATATTAAACAGTGTAATTACAAAACAATTTTAGCCGGCGATTTAAATAATACTGCATATTCTTGGGTCTATAAAAATGTGAAAAAAGATTTACAAGACACCTTTTCAGAAGAAGGTGAAGGTTTTGGAACCACCTATAAATTTAAGGGTTTCCCTCTACGGATTGACTTTATACTTGTAGATAAAAATATAAAAATAAATTCTCATAAAAATTATGAAGTAAAATATTCTGATCATTATCCTGTTGCTGCAACCATTGAGTTTTAACCGCAAAAACAAGTTACTCCCTAAGACTTGTATTGAAATAAAAAAGAAACTCTTATACGAATTCTTCCCATAGATTAAGATGGTTTAATCGCTATTTTTCAAAACCATAATCACGCTCTACTTTACAAATTCTTAGTTGGTATTTTTTATACCATAAGGCTCTGCCCTGCTCTCTAACTTCGGTGTGCTCAACATTGTTCTTCCATTTTAATATCGCCTCTAGACTAGTCCAATACGAAACGGTAATACCCAATTCATTTCTTGCTGATTCTATCCCTAAATAACCTTCTTGCTGTTCTGCTAGTGCTGACATACGGTCTGCAGCTTCTAAATACCCTTCGTCTACATCTGTTCTTAAAGTTGAAAAAATAACTGCATAATAAGGTGTTTGAGGTGTTTTTGCTATCATAATAGTTTTTCAAATTTTTGTTCTGGTAATTGCAAGTCATCACTTACAAAATCTTTTATAAAAGTGAATCCTGCTTTTTTAATAATTTTAGTTGATGCCACGTTTTTATTGACCACACAAGCAACCAACTTTACAAAACCTACTTTCTTACAATAGCATATCATCCCTTCAACTATTTCAGTACCGTATCCTTTTCCCCAATATTTTTCTAAAAAACGATATCCTATTTCATCATCATTATTTTCATCTTTCACAAATGCTATTGTTCCGACAAAAAAGCCATCCTGTTTTCTTTCTATGGCATAAATCCAAAAATCATTCTCCGGTTTATCATAAAACTCAATAAGCTTAGGTAATTCATCTTTATTCTCTTGAAAGGTCATTGCTGCTCCCCTAACATATTGCATCACATTGATATTATGTTGCATCTCATGAAAAGGTTCAAAATCAGATAACTTCAATTTTCTCACTGTAAATTTTTCTGTTTCAAAAATGGGTTCCAAAATTATAATATTATTGTAAATTTGCAATTGTAAATGTACAATAATGAGTTTAAATCAATTCCAAAAAAAAGTCGCTTTTTATACTTTAGGATGCAAACTGAATTTTTCTGAAACTTCTACAATATCTAGAAGCTTTCAGAAAAACAATTATCAGCGTGTAGAATTTGATGAAAAAGCTGATATTTATGTCATAAATACCTGCTCAGTTACTGACAATGCTGACAAACGATTTAAAACTATTGTGAAATCTGCTTTAAAATTAAATCATAAAGCCTTTTTAATTGCTATAGGATGCTATGCTCAACTCAAACCAGAAGAACTTGCTAATATAGATGGCGTCGATTTAGTTTTGGGTGCTACAGAAAAATTTAAAGTAACTGATTACATCAATGATCTTACTAAAAATGATATTGGCGAAGTTCATTCATGCGAGATTGAAGATGCTAATTTTTATGAAGGCTCCTACTCTATCGGAGACAGAACCAGAGCATTTTTAAAGGTACAAGATGGCTGTGATTATAAATGTACTTACTGTACTATTCCGCTTGCTCGTGGTATTTCACGTAGTGACACTTTAGAAAATGTATTGAAAAATGCTAAGGATATTTCTGAACAAGGCATTAAAGAAATTGTATTAACTGGTGTGAATATTGGTGATTATGGCAAAGGAGAATTTGGAAACAAAAAGCATGAGCATACTTTTTTTGAATTAGTACAAGCTTTAGATAAAGTAGAAGGCATCCACCGTTTACGGATATCTTCTATTGAACCCAACTTATTAAAAAATAAAACTATTCAATTTATTGCAAATTCTAAGAGTTTTGTGCCTCATTTTCATATTCCGCTACAAAGCGGAAACGACCAATTGCTAAAAAAAATGAAACGTCGTTATTTAACAAATACTTATACTGAAAGAGTCCATCAAATTAAAAGTACCATACCAAATGCTTGTATAGGTGTTGATGTTATTGTCGGATTTCCTGGTGAAACGGATGCTATTTTTTTAGAAACCTACAACTATTTAAATGATCTTGATATTTCATATTTACATGTATTCACTTATTCTGAACGCCCAAATACTGAAGCCATACTAATGGGTCGTATTGTACCAAAAAACATCAGGCATAAGCGAAGTAAAATGTTAAGAGGCTTGTCTGTAAAAAAGAGAAGAGCTTTTTATGAAAGTCAGTTAGGCAACATCTTAACTGTACTGTTTGAAAGTGAAAATAAACAAGGATACATCCATGGCTTTACAGAAAATTACGTAAAAGTAAAAACGCCATGGAATCCTGAATTGGTTAACACTTTACATTCTATTAAACTTACAGAAATTGATGAAGATGGTTTGGTTAAACTTAATTTTATTAAACAACCTGAATTTATTCTCTAATGGAAATAAAACACCTATATTTTGTACCTGGATTGGCAGCAAGTTCACAAATTTTTGAACACATCAGCTTACCAAAAGATCAATTTGAAATTCATTATTTAGAATGGTTAGTACCTGAATCACAAAATGAAAGCATTGAACATTATGCCAAAAGAATGTGTAAAGATATTACACATGAAAACCCTGTTTTAGTAGGCGTTTCTTTTGGAGGAGTTATGGTTCAAGAAATGGCTAAACTTATTAAAACAAAAAAAACTATCATTATTTCTAGTGTAAAATCTAATCAGGAATTACCAAAACGCTTAAAACTAGCTAAAACTACGAAGGCTTATAAATTATTTCCTACAAAAGCAGTCTCAAACCTAGAAAATTTAGCAAAATATGCTTTTGGTGAAACCGCTAAAAAACGAGTTGACTTGTATAGAAAATACCTTTCTATGAGAGATAATGACTACCTACCTTGGGCAATTCATAATATATTAAATTGGCAACAAGAAAAACCATTACCAAA
Source organism: uncultured Flavobacteriaceae bacterium (assembly GCA_964428855.1). Taxonomy (GTDB): domain Bacteria; phylum Bacteroidota; class Bacteroidia; order Flavobacteriales; family Flavobacteriaceae; genus Aureibaculum. The sequence goes on along the minus strand of CAYRZY010000021.1, from coordinate 15,236 downwards.
TATCATACATATACATGGCAATGATGACGGTGTTTTTCCGATAAAACATATGGAAAACTGTAGAGTTATTGAAGGGGGTACACACATTATGATTTTAAATAAAGCAAAACGAATTTCTAAGCTATTAATTGAAGTAATTTAGTATCTTGCATACCAAGAAAACTCTTCAAAAATAAGTTTTAATACAAAATTACATCTGTGAAAATTGAGAAAACATTTATTAAAGATTTATTAATTATTACGCCTAACGTTTTTACAGATGAAAGAGGTTATTTTTTAGAAAGTTATAATAAGCAACACCTTGAATCATTGTTAACTACTGATTTTGTTCAAGACAACGAATCACTTTCTCAAAAAAATGTATTAAGAGGCTTGCACTTTCAAAAGCCACCTTATACACAAGCAAAATTAGTTAGAGTTATTAAAGGTGCCGTTTTAGATGTTGTTGTTGATATTAGGAAAAACTCAGCCACTTATAGCAAACATTTTAGTCATATTTTATCTGAAGAAAATAAAATTCAACTTTACGTCCCTACTGGTTTTGCACATGGGTTTTTAGTGTTGGAAGAAAACACCATATTTAGTTATAAATGTTCCAATTATTACAATAAAGAATCAGAAGGTGCAATTTTATGGAACGATAGCACGTTAAATATTGACTGGAAGGTCAATCAGCCTATCATCTCTGAAAAAGATAAAGTTGCTGAAAAATTTGCTAATTTTATTTCACCATTTTAATAATTATCACTTATGAATAACTCTTCAAAAATACTCGTACTATTAAGTGTAATTATTTTAAGCGGCATAATGATTAATGCTGTTCAACAAAAAGAAGAGCCGCAACCTAATGTCGTTAATGAAAATCTTAATGATTCTTACACTATCAGACCTGTTAAAATTCCAGAAAATTTAGAATTTTCAAGTGAAAAAGTACCACTAGATAAAATAGATATTAGAGAGCGGATTGATAGAGAGTTATTAGTCAATACCTTTTGGCAATCTAATGCATTATTATGGATCAAACGTGCTCATAAATACTTCCCTATCATAGAACCTATTTTAAAAGAAAAAGGGGTGCCTGATGATTTTAAATACTTAGCTGTTATTGAAAGTAATTTAATGAATGTAACTTCACCTGCTGGAGCAAAAGGATTTTGGCAAATGTTAAAAGGTGCCGCTAGAGAAAACGGATTAGAAGTAAACGGCAATGTTGATGAACGCTACCACCTAGAAAAAGCAACCAGAGCGGCTTGTGATTATTTATTAAAATCTAAGAAAAGATTTGGCAGTTGGACCTTGGCAGCGGCATCATATCATGATGGTAATGCCGGCCTTTCAAAAAAGCTAAGTGTCCAAAAAGTATCTAGTTATTACGATGTACTTGCAGGTCAAAACACCCAACGCTATGTGCCAAGAATCATCGCTGCAAAAGAAATTCTAAGCCATCCACAAAAATATGGTTTTGAATTTGATGAAGAAGATTTATATACGATGCCTGAAAGTTACACTGTTAAAATTGACAAACCAATTTTAAACATTGCTCTGTTTGCAAAAGAACACAACACCAATTATAGAGAACTTAAAGTTTTAAACCCTTGGTTACGTGAAAATATTTTAAATAATAAGTCTAGAAAAGTATACTATATCAAGATTCTTAAAAAATAGGAAGCCTAATCATCAAAAGACATTACAAAACTGACTTTTAGCAGTTTCAAATTCGTCTACAATTTCTTTAATAATTTCTGCTGCGGGCATTATATTATGTATCAATCCTGCTATTTGTCCTATTTCTAGCTCACCTTCTTCTAAGTCTCCTTCAAACATACCACGTTTTGCCCTTGCTCTGCCCAACTTTTCTTTTAATTGCTCTTTGGTTGGATGTTGCTTATATAATTCTTGCAAGTCATCATAAAATTTATTCTTTATCAAACGGACTGGTGCCAATTCTTTTAAGGTCAATTGTGTATCTCCATCTTGTGCTGCTACAACTTTTTGTTTAAAATTAATATGTGATGATGCTTCTTCACTTGCCACAAATCGACTCCCAATCTGCACAGCATCTGCACCTAAAACCATAGCGGCTAACATACCTCTGCCTGTAGCAATACCACCAGCAGCAATTAGAGGAATCTTTATTTTTTCTTTTACCATTGGTAGTAAGGTAAAGGTTGTTGTTTCTTCTCTACCATTATGTCCGCCTGCTTCAAAACCCTCTGCTACAATAGCATCTACACCTGCTTCTTGTGCTTTTAAAGCAAATTTCACAGAACTTACTACATGTACGACTGTAATTCCATGCTCTTTTAAATGGCTTGTCCATGTTTTCGGATTTCCTGCAGAAGTAAATACAATTTTCACACCTTGTTCAATAATTATTTTGATAATTTCTTCAATATTAGGATACAGCATTGGTACATTGACTCCAAATGGTTTATCGGTTGCTTTTTTACATTTCTGTATATGTTCTAACAATACCTCAGAATACATAGAACCAGCACCAATCAAGCCTAAACCACCAGCATTACTTACAGCTGAAGCTAGCTTCCAACCACTAGTCCAAACCATACCTGCTTGAATGATAGGGTATTTTATATTGAATAATTTAGTGATGTTGGTTTTCATAATGGTAGCTTTTATAAGAGGTTAAAATTAAGTATAACCAAATTTTCAAGTTGAGTCTTTTACTCTTAATCCATATATTAAATGTCCACATTTTTTCCCATTAATATTAATAACATCAGGAAAGTGTCCGTATTTTTTAAATTTAAATTTTTTTAGAAGGCCAATACTCTTTGTATTAATATCTAAAAGAAAAGCTAGTAAATTTTCTTTTCCGATTCTATTACAATCTTTAATTACATACTCTAACATTTCAGAACCAAAGCTCTGATTATGATATAAAGAATCAATATAATAGCTTACTTCAGCAACAGATGACATTGCTGCTCTACCTGACCTGTATGGTGATATTGTACAATATCCGACTACTTTTCTTGCTGTTTCTGCGATATAAATAGGATACACATCATTGTCAAATTTATCAAACCAGTCACGTCGCTCTTCAACAGTAAACTCTGTTAAATCACCTGTACAGTTCTTGGACTTAATTGCCTGATTATAAATATCAATAATAAAAGGCAAATCCGTTCTATTAGCAAATCGAATATTTAATTTCTGTTTCATTTACTCTGTATAACTTCTCTTTATAGAAAATTTAAAATACTTTTCTATAAATCATTTTTTTAAATTCCATTACTTAATTTTTTAACTCCTACATAATTATAGTAGTTAAAACCACCCACTTGTACTTAGATTTTTCTTTTATCAGTATCAAGTATAGAATACTCAAAATTATCAGACCAACCTGTTTTTAATGGCAAAACCTGTCTTCCACGACCTTCTTTTAGCATTCCAGATTTTTCAAGAACATTAATTGAACCAATATTTTCAACCGCACAACCTGCTTGAATTCTGTGTAATTTAAGAATGTCAAAGCTAAAATTTATAATCTCTTTTAAAACTTCTGTTGCATATCCATTGTTCCAAAAGTCAGAGTGTATTTTATACCAAACTTCTGCTCTTTTATATTTTTCACTTCCGAGTTTAAGTCCAAATAGTCCAATAAATTTTCCCATTTCCTTTTGTTCAATCACAAATGTGTAATTTTTGATTACGCTTAATTGGTTTTCTTGTATCCAAGGTTGAATTATAGATTTTGTTTCTTCTCTGTTTTTCGGAATTCCTAAAGCGTTATATTTATCCGTTTCAGGCAATGAAAGAAGTTCATGAATTGAATTCAAATCAGCGATTACTATCAGCCGTGATTTTGTTCTTTCCGTTAAAATTTCTACTTCGTTCATTTTTTTAATTACAGATGGTAGTTTGGTGTCTGATTTCGCTGCTTTTAAAATTCTATCTCGCTAAAAGTTTATTCGAAACTTTATATGTAGCAGAATACGAAAGTCCCGATTGACGGGATTTAAATGTCAAAAATGCTTTTTTATACCATCGTGAATCTGTCGCTTTCTTTTTAAAACTTTCATGTGAGGCGACCTCGTAGGATTCACCATTGCCCCAAGGCTTAATTCCGTAAATTCCAATTCCGAAATGTTCAACGCGTTGAAGAACGATTTCAAAATCTGACTCAGAAAAATATTGAATGGTCTCTTCGTCGAATCCATCATTCAGGTTTTTCAAATCAGTAAATATATTTTTTTCTAAGAATTCAGTTTGTTTCATAATGTGGGTAAGGTTTTGTATAAGATTTCGTTGGGTGTTTAAGCAACTAATTTAGTGAGATTTCTCGGAACTGGCTCGAAATATTCAGAGTTTTTAAAACACAGACCTATCTAGCAATCGCTTCTACACTTCTTTGTTACCATTTCTTTTTTTTAGAGTTCAAATTATTCTGTCAGCCTGTTATTCCTTTAATTTTCAATTCCGAATAAGTTTTCAGTGTTCAGTTAAATTTCTATAATTTTATTTCAATTTTAACATTTTTTTTATTCATCAAATCTTCAATTTTATAAAATAGTATTGCATTAAATAAAATGAAAAGAATAGCCGTCCAGAATCCATAATTCATAGATAACCAACTTGATGCTCCAAAACTATGAGCAATTAAAGCAAACAATAAAAAAATTCGAGAATATTTTTTAGGTATATAATAACCTAATATTCCTATTAGAATCAACCATAAGATTGAAATAATAAATATTCCAGAAACGTGATTTTTCATCATAAAATTTCCGATTGGATTTCTTTCATTTGCCATATTCAAATTTCCATTCCAATATTCCTCAGATTGACCTTTAATTGTGATTATCGTGTCAAATAAACTTGCCCAAAGTGCAGGAATTAAAGCAAGTAGTTTTTCTCTTTTTTTCATTCAATTAGCGTTTTGAATAAGTTTTCAGCGTTCAGTTAAATTTCTATAATTTTATCTCAATTTCAATATTTTTTTTATTCATCAAACTTCATTTAATGAAACCAACTTTGGATTTAGCAATTAGTAGCCATTAACAATATAAATTGTTTACATTTCGTTTTTATTTCACTTTTGTCAATGCCATTTTAACAGCAAGCCCTGTTAAAACAGAAGCCATAAACCATTTTTGTATTCTTAACCAAATTGGTTTTTTAGAGAACCAATTTGCCATTTTTGCAGCAGATATTACAATTAGAAAATTAATTGAAAAACTTATTATTATTTGAATAATTCCGAGTTGAAAACTTTGACTTAAAATTGAACCGTATTCAGGTTTTATAAATTGAGGAAAGAATGAAAGATAAAATACTGCCATTTTTGGATTTAGAATGTTGGTCAGAAGTCCTATGTTAAAAAGTTTAAGAGGTTTGTCTGCTTTTAAATTTTGTTCAGCATCAAAAATTTTATTTTCTGAGATCACAGTATTATATGCTAAATACAATAAGTATCCTACCCCAAGAAATTTAACGACTATAAATGCATAAGGAACGGCAAAGAAAATTGCAGTCAATCCAAAAGAAACCATAAGTATATGAAATAGAAAACCACACATTACGCCAATCAGTGAGATAACTCCTGCTTTTTTTCCTTGAGATAATGATCTTGAAATTAAATAAATCATATTCGGTCCTGGAGAAAGAACCATAATCAGTGATGCGAATCCAAATAATAGTAAATTGTTAATTGGTATCATATTTTTATTGTTGCATTAAGTTATTGAATTCAGCATTATCTTTTTTAATAATTTTAGATAAGTGCAATACTATCTCTTTAAAATCTTATAGGTCTTTAGACTTTTATCTTGTTTTATACGTAAGAGATAGATTCCTTGTGATAGAGACCGTGTATCAATCATAGCATTTTGATTGTTTAGTTGTTGTTTTAATACGCTTCTCCCTAAAACATCATAAATAACAATTTCTAATTGATGAGCTGTGTCTGTAAAATCAACTAGAATGTTATCTTGAAAAGGGTTTGGGTAGACTTTAAAATCAGTTGTAAACAAATCGTCTACTCCCAAAGTATTTAATGCTGTTTCAAAATTAGGAATTCCATAACCTTCTTGGTCGTTTGGGTTATTAAACAAATGTCCTGACTCTTTAATTGCTTTCATAATTTCAGCATTTGTTTTTGTAGGGTTTGCCTGCCAAAAACAAGTAATAACACCACAAATTATTGGTGATGCAAATGAGGTTCCATTTCCTGTAGTTACATTTCCTGTACTATTTATTATGGTCGCACTTCCTCCTTTCGCATTCACATCTGGTTTTATTCTACCATCTGAACTTGGCCCAAAAGAACTAAAGCCAACAATAGAACCATTACCGTCAACCGCACCAATACTCAATACATTAAACCCGTCTGATGGAGCCGTTATATAATGCCATGTTTTATCACCTGAATTACCTGCTGAATTCACAATAAGCATGCCTCTTGAAAATGCAATATCTGCACCACGTGTTATAAATGCAGTTGAGCCATTCATATCTGCATAAGTATAATTATAACGTGCATCATCAAAAGTATTATAGCCTAATGAAGTATTGATAACATCTACCCCTAAACTGTCTGCCTTTTCAGCAGCTTCAACCCATAGACTTTCCTCTAAAGGTGCTTCATTTGGACCATCTTCAGTAATAAATAAATAATAATCGGCATCAGGTGCTGTACCAATCAATTGTCCGTCAACAAAACCAGCCATCGTTGAAAGTACAGAGGTTCCGTGAGAAATACCTGTATAAAAATTAGCATTGCGTTGCACATAATCATAACCTCCTTTTATCTGACTGTTATCTCGCATCCGCTGAAAAGCAGATAGGGTATTCACTTTAGGAAATCCACCATCCATCACAGCAATAGTCATACCCTGACCTGTAAAATCCTTTTGATGCAATACATCCCCTTTTAACATTTCAATTTGATTGGCAGAACCTCCATAATTAAAGTCCGTTTGTATTTCAAACTTGTTTCTTTTATGCTTACTAACTTGTGCCTTATTATTTAAATCATTCGCTGCAAAATCAACAGATTCAACAAAAGAAAGGCTTAACAATGCTTTAATATCGGTTTCCGAACCTAAAATATGCAAAGCGTTTAACCATTTAGATTTGGCTTTCACATCAATACCCGCTGCATTATTAACAGCTGTGATATATGAAATCGGAATCGGAATGTCTTTGGTATCTAAACTAATATTCTGTTTTGCTCTTCTATCTAATGCTTTTTGAGTGAGCATTGTTAGCGGGTTTGCTAAAAAAGTAGCCTCATCTGGCTTGTCTTTAAAATACACCCAAGCGTGTTCTTGTGAGAATGTACTATTACAAACTAAAAAGAAGAGTAGTATAAATATTGTTTTTTTCATGTTCTTGTATAATTATTACGCTGAGATACACAGAGAATCACAAAGATACACAAAGAAAAAATTACGAAATCACTCCAGAACCTAGTAATTCACCTTTTTGATACCAAGCAACGAATTGTCCTTCTGTTATGGCTGATTGCATCGTTGTAAACTCCACATACAAACCGTTTTCAACTTTATAAAGTGTCGCTTCTTCTAGTGCTTGACGATATCTTATCCTTGCTTTTACAGGCATTGATTCTCCATCAGCCAAACGTAAATCTTCACGAATCCAATGAATCTCATCATTATTCACTAATAATGTATTTCTATATAAGCCTTTATGATTTTTTCCTTCACCTACATAAATTATATTTTCATCGACATCAGTCTCTATGACAAAAAGTGGTTCTACCGTACCACCAACTGCCAATCCTTTACGTTGCCCTTTGGTGAAATAATGAGCTCCTTGATGTTTACCTACTACTTTCCCGTCTTCTTGATGGTAAATAAATTTAGTGGCTTTAAATCTCAATTCTTCTTGGTTGGTTTCAAACGTTGCGGGGATTAGTCCCGATACTTCGGGATAAATTTCTGAATCATTCGGTATTTGGATAATATCACCTTCTTTGGCTTGTAATTTTTGTTGTAAAAAATCTGGTAAGCGGACTTTACCAATAAAGCACAGACCTTGTGAGTCTTTTTTATCAGCAGTTACTAAGTCCAATTCCGTTGCTATTTTACGTACTTCTGGCTTGGTCAATTCACCTATAGGAAATAATGTTTTCGACAATTGTTCTTGCGATAATTGGCATAAAAAATACGATTGATCTTTATTTACATCAACACCAGCCAATAATTGATAAATTTCTTTGCCTTGTTTTTGGAGAATTCCTTTTCGGCAATAATGACCCGTTGCCACAAAATCAGCACCTAAATCAATTGCAATTTTCAGGAATACGTCAAATTTAATTTCACGATTGCATAATACATCTGGGTTTGGCGTTCTTCCCAATTCATATTCACGGAACATATAATCTACAATCCGCTCTTTATACTCTTCGCTTAAATCAACCACCTGAAAAGGAATCCCTAATTTTTCTGCCACCAACATTGCATCGTTACTATCTTCTAACCACGGACATTCATTTGAAATGGTCACAGAATCATCGTGCCAGTTTTTCATAAACAAACCGATTACTTCATAACCTTGCTCTTTTAACAAATAAGCCGCAACGCTAGAATCAACACCACCAGAAAGACCAACTATAACTCTTTTCATTCTTTAAAATTATATTGCAAAGATACTGTAAAGTATGCATCCTGTAAACAAAAAAAACCATAGAAATAAATCTATGGCTTTTCAAAAATTATATTGTTTTAACTATTATTTTTTACTTGCTTTCTTTTTGAAAGGTCTTTTTGGTTTCTGTTTATTTGGTTGTTCAGTACTTATCAATTCTCCATCCACATAGTTCTCCCAAGTACCAACCTTTTTGTCATTACTAAACTCACCTTTAGTTGTCAACTCTCCAGATTTTCTATTATAATAGACAACCTTACCATTCAATTTACCATCTTTATAATGAAAATGTTGATACAAATGGCCTTTAATTGAGTATTTTCTATAGACACTGTCTAGTTTTCCGTTTCTATAATAAGCTACTTCTGTTGGTTTTCCTGATTTATAAAATGTTTTATAATCGCCATCTAATTTACCCGAAAGATAATTTTCTTCAGACATAACAGTTCTACCATCTTCATGATAAAATTTCCATTTCCCTGTTCTTGCTTTACCGGTCATTTTACCACTACTCTGTAAGAGTCCTTTATTGTCATAAAAACTAACCTGTGCCGTTGAACCACTACTGTCAAAATCTTTAATTACAATAGGAAACTCTGATTGTGCCGCTGAATAATATTTAAAAACACCCGTTTCTTTTCCGTGACTAAAAGTACCTTGGTATCTTATTCTTTTATTGGCATAATATTTTTTCCAAACACCTTGTCTTTCTCCGCTTTCGTCTAATTTATTGATATTCTCTTGCGAAAATGAAAAATTAAAACTTAGTAATGCTATGACTAAAAAAATCAGGGTTGATGTAATTTTCTTCATAATTTTCTAACTGTTTATAATGATTACGTTACAAATAATATTCCAAAAATTAGTTAACGTATGCCTAAAACGATAAAAATGCCAATAAATTATAGGAAAAATAAATATTTTATCTGAATGTCAATACAAAAAAAATAGTTGTCATTTATAATATTTCTGTTTTTTTTCAGTTTAGATACATCTGGAATAGAATGCAAAAAGAAAAGATTTAATTACCAAATCCTTAAATGAAGTAGCCTTATGAGTGCAGTAAAAAACATGAATAAATATTCTTTAATAAAAGAATTGAATGTTATTCCAAGCATTAATAGAGAAAGCGTAAAACAACTTTCAAAATTAATTCTTAACGATCAACACCTATTCAAATCTCTGGTAGAAATTGCCTTTGATTATGACAATGAAATTTCTCTAAAAGCCATTATTACTTTAGAAATAGTTGTTGAACAACGCTTAGATTGGATAGCCTATAACCTATCCTACTTCACAAAGAATATTTCAACACTTACTAATGAAAATGCAATAAGATCAGCATCTAAAATATGTAATTTAATAGCTCAAGACTATACTTCAAAATTTGATTCAGCCGTTAAATTAATTATAACTCACGAACAATTATCAGAAATCATTGAAACTTGTTTCGATTGGTTACTAAAAGATTATAAAGCATCCATAAAAACTCAATCTATGGAGGCTTTATTTCACATAGGTAAAAAAATTAGTTGGATTCACTATGAAATTCGATTAATTTTAGAAAAAAACTCATCTAATCAGAGTACAAATTACATTTCAAAAGCCAATAAAGTACTCGAAATGATTTCTAAAACTAGCATGGCTTAGAAAACTGCACAATCTCTTTTCTGTTCGTTAGTTTTCATTTATTTTTACAGTCTAATATTTAGACTCTATGAATTTAAACGAATTGAATGCTATCTCACCTATTGATGGTCGATATAGAAATAAAATAGTGGCATTAGCTCCATTTTTCTCAGAAGAAGCACTAATAAAATACAGAGTACAGGTAGAAATTGAATATTTTATTGCCTTATGTGACATTCCGTTACCTCAACTTAAAGGTTTTGATAAAGGATTAAACAATAAACTACGAGATATTTACACTTCTTTTTCTACAAGTGATGCTCAGAAAATAAAGGATATTGAAAAAATTACCAATCACGATGTAAAAGCGGTTGAATATTTCATCAAAGAAAAGTTTGATGATTTAGGTTTACAAGATTTTAAAGAGTTTATTCATTTCGGACTCACTTCTCAAGACATCAATAATACTGCTGTTCCTCTTTCAATAAATGAAGCTTTTGATGTTGTTTATTATCCTGAATTGGCAAAGCTGATTGAAAAACTAAGAGCTTTGTCCAGTGAATGGGCCGATATTTCTATGCTAGCCAGAACACATGGTCAGCCTGCATCACCAACAAGATTGGGAAAAGAAATTTTCGTTTTTGTAGAACGAATAGAACAACAAGTAAAACAATTACAAAATATACCTTACGCCGCTAAATTTGGTGGAGCTACAGGTAATTTCAATGCTCATAAAGTAGCCTACCCAAACATTGACTGGAAAGAATTTGGTACAACTTTCGTTGAAAAGGTTTTAGGGCTACATCATTCTTTTCCGACTACTCAAATTGAACATTACGATCATTTGGCAGGTATTTTTGACGCTCTAAAGCGTATCAACACTATTATTATTGATTTTGATAGAGATATTTGGACTTATGTTTCTATGAATTATTTTAAACAAAAAATTAAGAAAGGTGAAGTTGGTTCTTCTGCCATGCCTCATAAGGTAAATCCGATTGATTTTGAAAATTCTGAAGGTAATTTAGGCTTGGCAAATGCTATTTTCGAGCACTTATCTGCCAAACTACCCATTTCAAGATTGCAACGTGATTTGACTGATTCTACTGTTTTAAGAAATGTTGGTGTGCCACTTGCACATACTATTATTGGCTTTACTTCTACCTTAAAAGGATTGAATAAATTATTACTAAATAAGGAAAAATTTGCACAAGATTTGGAAGATAATTGGGCGGTGGTAGCTGAAGCCATTCAAACCATTTTACGTAGAGAGAATTATCCTAACCCTTATGAAGCCTTAAAGGGGTTGACCAGAACCAATACGGTTATCAATCAGAAAACTATGGCCGACTTTATTGATAGTTTAGACGTTGACACAACTATTAAAACAGAATTAAAGGCAATTACACCAAGTAATTATACAGGTATTTAATGAAGTATTTAGTTATAATATTAATCTTAATTACAATCTCCTGTAAAGAAAATACAGGAGACATCAATCAGTTTAAAACAGGTACTTTTAAAACTTTTTTAGATGATACTGACATTACTTCAGTAGCAATAAGAAATGATAGCATCCAAATAGAAACCTATAATAATCATATAGATTCTTTTGCCGTTGAATGGAAATCTAATTTTGAGTATGTTTTATTAAAAATAAATCCGAAAACAGCATTAGACAGTACACCTTTTCATGTCAAAATAACAGGATTCAAAAATAATTCATATACTTTTAAGGCATCTTATAAAGGTTCAAATTTCAAACAAAAAGGAAGGGCAGCTAAACAGTAAGGCTGTAAGCAGTGGTAGTTTATAGGAAAGGAAAATATTAATAAATTAATATTTAAATACAATGGCAGGAGGTTTTTTTGCATTACTAGATGATATTGCAGTATTGATGGATGATGTTGCTGTAATGGGCAAAATTGCCACAAAAAAAACGGCAGGTATCCTAGGCGATGATTTGGCTGTAAATGCCGATAAAGCTTCTGGATTTGTTTCTTCACGTGAAATACCAGTGTTGTGGGCAATTACAAAAGGATCTTTTATTAATAAATTAATTATTCTGCCAATTGCATTCTTGCTAAGTGCCTACGCTCCTATTGTTGTCATTATAGTATTAATGTTAGGTGGAGTTTATTTGGCTTACGAAGGAGCAGAAAAAATATACGAATATTTTGTGCCACATGAACATGATAACGTTGAAGGCGAAGAAGAAATACAATCTGAAGAAGAAATTCTAGCGTTGGAAAAAGAAAAAGTTAAATCTGCTATTCTAACCGATTTCATCTTATCTGTAGAAATTGTAATCATTGCATTGGGTACGGTTTTAGAAAAACCCATTATGACACAAATTATGGTTGTTTCTTTTGTTGCTATTATTGCAACTATAGGTGTTTATGGCATTGTAGCTCTTATTGTCAGAATGGATGATTTAGGTTATAAAATGATAAAACAAAGTAAAAACGAAAAAAATATATCGTATAAAGTAGGTGCTTTTTTAGTGAATGCTTTACCCAAAGTGATTAAAGCATTGTCTTTTATCGGCACCATTGCTTTATTATTAGTCGCTGGCGGATTATTTGTTCATAATATTGACTTTTTACATCATTTATTACCTAGCGTACCTTCAATAATTACAGAATTTATTGTAGGATTAATTGTTGGTTTTATTGCTTTATTGATAATGAATATTGGTAAAAAATTATGTAAACTTAAAAAAGCATAAACTACAATCTTCAGTAGCATTTATTACAAAAAAGAAATTAGTTTTTTATAAGTGAAAAATAAGATTTTACATAGTGCTTTTTCAATACTTTTAAGTATTAGTGTTGTTCTACCATTTGCAATACAAACGCTACATGCATTTGAAGGACATGAGCATACTATTTGTACTGCCAAAGGAGAAAAACATTTTCACGAACAAAGTACTGATTGTAGTATTTATCACCAAATTATTGAGCAGAATTCCATTGATTTCTCAATTGAATTTGAGTTACAAACTCCTACTACTCCTAATCATATTCAAATCCATTTTCATCAGAAGCTACTTGTTATATTTCTTCAACTAAAGTCTTCAAGAGCTCCACCATTTTTTATTGTTTAATACTTCAAAAATTGAAGTCCCTTTCTTGATTTCAAATAAACTTGCAATACTGTTATCGGTAACTATCGATAAAAGTTGCTATTTCTTTAACAATAAAAATATTCAAAAAAATGAAACTATTATTTTCAATCCTATGTTTAGGGTTTGGTATAATTACCTATGCACAAAACACCCTTTCGGGAAAAATAACTGATATAAACAATGAGCCTATTTCTGGTGCAGAGATTTACCTCTCTCAAATCCACAAAGGCACTATAAGCGACGCCAAAGGTAATTATACATTAGAAAAGCTACCCAACGGCGAAATCGATATTATTATTACTTTTTTGGGTTTTGAAACAATCACAATAGTAGTAGAAACAACAGAAAACACTACTAAAAACTTCATTTTACATGAAACCATTTTTGAAATGGATGAAGTCATTATTTCAACACCTTTTAATAAACTACAGAGCCATAATGTAATGAAAGTTGAAAATATTAAACTAACAAACACTGTTTCTGGAGCAATAAATTTAACTGAGAAAATGTCTGAAATTCCTGGAGTATCAACTATTGCTACCGGAAATGGTATCGGGAAACCCGTAATTCGTGGTTTAAGTGGCAATAGAGTTTTGGTCTATACGCAAGGTGTAAAATATGAAAACTTTCAAAATGGTGAAAAACATGGTTTAGGTATTGATGAAAATGGCATTGAAAATATTGAGATTATTAAAGGTCCCGCATCCCTACTCTATGGAAGCGATGCACTTGGAGGTGTTATTTATTTAGTTCCAGAAAAGTTTGAAACGAGTTCTAAAACAAGTGCAAATTTATCATCAACTTTTCAAAGTAGTGCTCTAGGATTCTCAAATAGTTTAGGAGTAAAAACCACTAAAAATAGATTTAAATTTTTAGCTAGAGCTAGTTATAATGCACAATCAGATTATGAAACAGCAGACAAAATAAGAGCAAGCAACTCTAGATTTAATGCGAAAGATTTTAAAGCTGGTTTTGGATTTGAAAACGATAAATTCAATACAGATATTCGTTATAATTACAACCAATCATTTAACGGAATAACACATGAAATAAATGAACAAAGCACTTCAAAAGAAGTAAAAGGTCTTTATCAAAAAATAAATAATCATATTCTAAGTGTAAAAAACACTGTTTATTATAATGCCCTAACGCTTACAACAAATTCCGGATATACACATCACAACAGAAATTTGTTTAAAAATGACATTAAAACAACGGATATGAATTTGAATACGTTTAGCTATGATGTTAAAACACATTTATTAAATACAGGTGACTTTGAAACCATTTTTGGTATTCAAGGTATGTATCAAACCAATAAAAATTTTAGTGATGCTATATTTTTACCGGATGCCACTATTTTTGATTTTGGTATTTTTGCAACTTCAAATTACGAATTCAAGAAAAATACCATACAGGCAGGAATACGTTTTGACAATAGAAATATCAACACAAAAGAACATGGTAAAATTGGTAGCTCAACCCATTTTAATGCCTTAGATAAAAACCTGAATAATATAACAGGAGCCATTGGGTTAAAATCAGATCTCACAAAAAAGATTGTTTCACGTATCAATTTAGCTTTAGGTTTTAGAGCTCCAAATCTATCAGAGCTAACCTCAAATGGCTTCCATGAAGGACGATTTGAAATTGGAAATAACGAGCTGAAAAATGAAAAAAACTTTCAAATTGATGTCAATCTAGAATATTCAAACAAAACTGTTGAGTTTTTTATCAATGGATTTTATAACAGAATTCAAAACTATATTTTTTTAGAACCAACGGGTACTTCCCTAAATAATTTTTATGAAAATATAGTGAAAAAGAAGCGTTATTATGCGGCACTATA
>CAYRZY010000020.1:0-20950 GCA_964428855.1 uncultured Flavobacteriaceae bacterium | reverse complement strand
ATAATCAAATATACAACTTTATATACTGACAATCAGACATGTATAAGTTTTTTTTTAATGAGAAAAATGAAATTTACCTTGCAACGGTCTTCTCTATGGCTCTGCCTCGAGGATAGTTCGTTTCAAGAAATTATTGTTAACATTTCAAAAAATCAAAAGACTAAAGAAAAAACAAACACAAAAATTATGAAAAACACATTAAAAAGAATAGCACAAGCAAGCTTAATTTTAATCTTTACCATTAGCCTATTTAGTTGTGATAAAGATAAAGACGCTATCGACGATGATTTTGGAATGGTAAATCAGTTTATTAAAGTGAAAATAGATGGTGTCGAAAATGAATTTACAGTATGGAGCAACCAAAATTCTGTAGGAGTTATCTCAATTATGTCAAAAGGAGAAAATGGCAATGCCCTATCTTTTGGTATTTCTACAGATGAATTAGAAACAATAGGTATAGGCACTCCCACATCTAATTTTTTAATTACGTATAAAATTGATGGGCAAAACGGAGAATGGATTGCAGATGGGACAAACAGTACAATGACCATACTAGAAAGCACGGATAAATATATAAAAGCAGAATTTGAATTTATAGGTCTTAACAAAGTTAATGAAACGACAAAACAATTTACCGAAGGGAGCTTTAAAATAAGAAAATAAAATTCATGTCTTAAACCCAATAGGTAAAATAGTATTTGAGTTAGTTGTTGTAACCCTTAATCTTTTAAAAGATTAAGGGTTTTTTTAAGTTTAAAACTGAACTTATTTCAGTTTCTCATAAATAATAGTAACATTTTATTTTACACCAAAGACCAAAGAAAACCAATGAGAGTTTAAATAATAGTGGTTTGTCATTAAACTACAAGTAAAGCTCCCCTCTTCAGATGAAGAGGGGAATGAATTCGCTTATTTCAATAGGTTTAAGTATTGAATAAATGTAGGCTGAGCGAAGAAAGGGGAGATTGATAACCCCTCTGTCCACACCAAAAAACGTAACCAAATCCCTTTATTTAAAAGGAGGAGCTCACAACTGATCTTATTTTTTATAAATAATATTGGTTTGTCATTCAGAGAAACGACAAAGAGAGCGACGAACTTGTCTGCAGTAAGTAGAGAATCTCATCTAAAAATGTTAACATTTTAATTTCACAAAAGACTAAAGAGAAAATAATATAATTATGAAAACAAAAATTACATTCGTAGCATTATTTATAACAATAATAAGTTTTGCACAACAAGGTATTAATTACAAGGCATTAATTAGAGACAATGCTGGTAACCCAGTAGCCAACCAACTTATTGTAGTGAAATTTGATATTTTAGCCAATGCAAACTCCACTTATCAAGAACAACATAACCCAACTACTGATGCTAATGGACTTATCATGCTTACCATTGGCAAAGGAACAGTAATAAATGGTGATTTTAATACGATAGATTGGGCAAGTGACACACATTTTTTAAATGTACAAATAAATACAGGTAGTGGTTTAACTGATATGGGAACCACTGAGTTTTTAGCCGTACCCTATGCCAAACACGCTGCTACAGCTACTACAGCTACTAATGTATCTGGTTTAGAAAAAATTAGCCAAAACGGCAAAACAGGTTGGCGTTTCATTGGGAAATCCCCCAGTATTTATGGAGATATAGGTAACAATGCAGTTGATTTAAGTCAAAGTAATTCAAACTCAACAACGCATGGAGCAACAGGAGCTTTTTCAACAGCAATGGGAATTTCAACAACCGCATCAGGACATTCTTCAACCGCAATGGGGGCTTTAACAATAGCGTCAGGAGAAAATTCTACTGCAATGGGAAAAAGTACAGTAGCCTCAGGAGAGAGGTCTATAGCAATAGGAGAGAATACAACCGCCTCAGGAGATTATTCTATAGCAATGGGTTTATCCTCAATAGCTTCAGCAGATCATTCTGTTGCCATAGGAGAGAAGACAAAAGCATCAAAAAAGAATTCTACAGCAATGGGATTGGAAACAAAAGCCTCAGGAGAGTATTCTACAGCAATGGGGAGGAATACAACCGCTTTAGGACATTCTTCAATTGCAATGGGCACCCAAACCAAAGCAATAGGAAACATTTCTACTGCAATGGGAGCTCAATCAAAAGCATCAGGTTCTTTTTCTACTGCAATGAATTTTAGTACAGAAGCAAAAGGGTTAAGTTCTACCGCAATGGGTTATGCAACAGTTGCCTCAGGAGAGGTTGCTACCGCAATGGGCCGTTTTACAACAGCCTCAGGAGAATCTGCTACCTCAATGGGCCGTTCTACAACAGCCTCAGGATGGGCTTCTACCGCAATGGGTGAGGGAACAGTCGCACAAAGCAGAGGTTCATTAGCTATAGGTAGATACAACTATAATGGTTCAGCAAAAAAACTTTTTATGATAGGTAATGGCACAAATAATGCTATTAGTAGTCGTAGTAATGCATTTACAGTATACCCAGGTACCGATGCTAGTTTAGCAGGCTTAAACTCAGGCTTTGTAATGATTGGTAATAATGGTGAAAATAACCTTGTTTTTGATACCGACGAAATTATGGCTCGTAATAACGGTAATGCATCACCATTATATTTACAAAGAGATGGTGGTAATGTATTTGTTGGTGGTGCAGTGGTACACAGTAGTGACCGTAGGCTTAAAAAAGACATTGCAATTTTACCTTATGGCTTAAAAGAAGTCTTACAATTACAACCTAAAATCTATAACTGGAAAGACAGAACTCAAACACATAAATCACTAGGTTTAATTGCACAAGAAGTACAGTCTATTATTAAAGAATTGGTAAGCCAACAAGACAATGAGCAAAAAACATTAGCGGTAAATTATACCGAGTTAATACCTGTTTTAATCAATGCTATTAAAGAACAACAGACTCAAATAGAGACTTTAAAAAGCACTATAAACGTACAAGATACTGCTTTAGTAAAACAAGAAGAAAGTTTTCAAGGTTTGCTAAGTCGTTTAGAAACATTAGAAAAAAACCAAACCATACAAACACTAACTAAAAACAATTAAAATGATAAAGCAATTAGTAATAAGTGCTTTGTTTTTTACTTGTATAGTAAATGCACAGCAAATAGAAAAATTTAGTATAGACAGTGGTGGTGCAAGTGTGTTGGTAAATGGCAAGCAACTACTGTATACTATTGGCGAAGTAAGTATTCAAGAATTAAATGCAGGAAACATTATAGTTTCAGAAGGTTTTATAAACGCTGAAACGGCTATTGCTTTAGCCGTTTCAGAAAATGAAATTGAAGACTTGGTAGTGTATCCAAATCCTGTAAACAATGTGTTAAATATAAAGACCAACGAAGAAATTACACAAATAAGGGTTTACAATCAATTAGGACAATTGCTTAAAGATGAAAAACCATTACAGTCAAATTTTAGTATAGATTTTTCTAATTTAACAACAGGCATTTACTTGGTGAAAATAAAAGCACAAAATAAAATGACTACCAAGCAAGTGGTAAAAAGATAAGATAAAAAAGCATCTAAGTATAATTGTTTTTAGTGAATTATTTTTTTAAAGAGGTTGTGTTAAATACAACCTCTTTTTTTTTATAAATAATGTTAACATTTCAAAAAATCAAAAGACTAAAGAGAAATTAGCCTGCAGCCTGCAGGCAAAAAACATAAAAACCATGAAAAACACATTAAAAAGAATAATACAAGCAAGCTTAATTTTATTTATAACAATTAACATATTTAGTTGTAGTAATGATGATGACGCACCACAACTTACCCCACAACAAGCCGATGTTTATGTGGCAGGTTATCAAAGTAATGGAACAAATAAAGTTGCAACAGTTTGGAAAAATGGCACAGCTACTAACCTAACTGATGGCTCAAATGATGCATCTGCAAAATCTGTAGTTGTGAGTGGAGATGATGTTTATGTAGTAGGTACTGAATACAATGGGACTAAAAGGGTTGCAAAACTTTGGAAGAATGGAATAGCTACAGACCTAACCGATGGCTTAAATCATGCAGAGACACATTCCATATTTGTAAAATAGAAACTAGATAAGTACCCATAAAAACACAATATGATGAACAAAACAATTTTTAAAATCATGCTAAGCTTATTTTTAAGTGTAACTCTTGTTAGCTGTGGTAAAAAAGACAAATCTGTTAAAGGTAAAGACACACCAATCTTAAGTGCTAAAGACGACACGTATGTAACAGCAAAAATAACGCGTAATGGCAACGTTTTTAACTATAGCAGTACTAGTGATGTAATGCTTATCAAAGCTGAGGTAAGTGAATTGGTTATGGAAAATTTAATAACTGAAGACGGAAATTCAGGCTATAAAATACAATTGGCAATAGTAAATCGTAAAACCAATATAGACTTGACTGAAGATCAGAAAATAAGCTATGCCATAACGAAAGAAGAAGATGGCAAAGAACTAAATTGGATGACTACTGCCCTTTTTGGAGGTGATACAAATCAAAGCCCTAAAGGAAAATTTACAATCACTAAAGAAACAGATACGTATATGGAAGGCACGTTCAGTTTTAAAGGGATGCTGATGACTAGAGATGAAATTGACAATAAAAATATTGTTGAAGTAACCGAAGGACAGTTTAAAGCTAAAAAATTGAATTATTAAAAAATAAAAATGAAAAACAGAGTTAAATTAAGTATTGTAATATTAGTATTTATTATTGGTAATGTATCTTTTGCACAAATATTTGGTGTAAAAGCTGGTGTAAATTCATCTAAAATGTTTGTTAGTGTTGAGAATGCCAATGGTGAAATTAAAATAAAATCTCAGGTTGGATTTCATGTAGGTCCTATTGTAGAATTTCAAATAAATAAAACATTCTCTATTGAATCAGGATTGATATTTACAACTAAAAAAGGTTTTTTTGAAGTAGAAGATGGTGCTGAGTTAGAAAGGATAGATCTAAATACATTTTATCTTGACATACCTTTAGCCGTAAAGACAAGCCTTAATGTTAGTAATACAAAAGTTTTCGGAACCTTTGGTTCCTACTTTGGTATGGGTTTAAGCGGAACCTTAAAAAACGAATTTATAGAAGATGGTGAAACTGACTCAGAAATTAGGGATGTTAGTTTTGGATCAGGTGAAAACGACCACCTAAAGAAATTTGACTTCGGTTTAACTGCGGGTATAGGAATAGAATTAAAAGCTATCCAATTAGGAATAACATATAATTTAGGTTTATCAAATATTGGAGAAGATGATGACACAGTACTTAAAAATAGAGTTTTAGGCGTTTCGGTAGCCTATCTATTTGGAAAGAAAAAACAGAGTAGCATCTTAAAATAGTATTTGAATTAGTTTCCCTTTTTTCCCTAAACAATGGGAATCCTTTTGCCCTCAAAAGAGGGTGAAAGGTTAAAGAAATAATGCAATTATCTCATTGATTATTAACAAAAAACCACTCCTAAATGACCATTACAACAGTTCCTAATGAATTAAGAACAATTATAGATTCAGAAGAAGTCGATTTTGTAGTAAAGGCAGGTAAAAAATTGCCCAATAATATTGTTATAAAATATTTTTTTTTCGGGTTGTTTTGGCTAGCTATTTTGAGTATTGGCTTGTATCCTACCTTAAAAGGGTATTTTCAAGGTGTTACATTTAACTTTTCAGCAGCCTCTTTTCAAG
Source organism: uncultured Flavobacteriaceae bacterium (assembly GCA_964428855.1). Classification (GTDB taxonomy): domain Bacteria; phylum Bacteroidota; class Bacteroidia; order Flavobacteriales; family Flavobacteriaceae; genus Aureibaculum. Next base: position 15,282 of record CAYRZY010000020.1, on the reverse strand, counting down.
AGGTAATAGCAATTCTAAAAACGAATATAAACAAACAACTTCTCATCTTTTTTGGTGTTTTTATAAGCATTGGGTTTGGAGCTTTAGGTTATGCTGTTTATTTATTTTTTCAAAAAGGAGCTTTTTTTGTAGGCACAGCAACACGGTTGATAAAATACAGAAAAGGTAACATAACAATGACAGATTGGGAACAGTTTTCAGGAAATATAAAAATCAATCAAAAAGGTCTTTTAGGCAATATCAAGCTAGAATTAAGAACAGGCAGTCTGCAAAGTAGGGCTGGTGATAGTGGCTCTAAGAGGTATGTGCCAGACATTATTTATATCACTGCAATAGAAAATGTAATAAGTATAGAAAAAAAATGCAGCATGCGTATTAAAGAAAATGACCCAACACCCAATGTAAAAAATAAATATAGTTAAACTATTAAATATAACTTCTGGTATAGAGGTTAACATTTTAAATCAAATCGAGACAAACTATAAACTATAACCAACAGGTTATACAAAGCTAGAACAATAATCAAATATTATTTATGAAATTAGTTTCCTAAAATTCAAATTATGAAAACAGTATTAAAAATTCAAGAAGTCAAAATAGACAGAAAACAAAAGGTATTTAAAACGATAGTTTTACTTTTTGCTTTAGTAACATCAAGTATTACATTGCAAGCACAGTGGACACAATTAGGTCAAACTATTGAAGGAAAAGTGGGAAGAGATTTTCTAGGTTCATCTGTAAGTATTAGTGCAGACGGTTTAGTTATGGCAGTAGGAGCACCACATGAACTTAGCACCACTACAACATATAAGGGGTATGTACAAGTATATAGACAAAATAATGGTGTTTGGACACAAATAGGAGCTGATATTGAAGGAGAGGCAGTAGCAGATTATTTTGGGGCATCAGTTAGTTTAAGTGCAGATGGTTCTATAATTGCCATTGGAGCACCATACAATGATGGAAATGCTGTTGGCTCAGGTCATGTACGTATATTTAAGAATACGAATGATGTTTGGACACAAATAGGAAATGATATTGATGGAGGCTTGAGTGATGATGTGGTAAACGGAGTACAATTAGGAGATCTTTCAGGTTTTTCAGTTAGTTTGAGTGCTGACGGCTCTATTGTAGCTATTGGTGCTCAAAATAATAGCTACAATGGGATGCATTATTCAGGTAGCGTAAGTATTTACCAAAATAATAACGGAGCTTGGTCACTCATAGGAAATACAATTCACGGACAAAATGAAGAAGATAGATTAGGCGGGTCAGTTAGCCTAAGTGCAGATGGAACTATAGTAGCTATTGGAGTTCCTTTTAATAATAATACTGTAGGTGAGGTTTATGTGTTTGAGTTTAATAATGGAGCATGGTCTAAAATAGGAAATGCGATCAAAGGAAATGTAATAGAAGATTATACAGGTTTTTCAGTTAGTTTAAGTGCAAATGGTTCTACTGTTGCAGTTGGAGGTTTTTCTAAAAAGGCACGTATTTATCAAAACAACAATGGTACTTGGACTCAAATAGGTCAAGATCTTATTGCTGCTGAAAGGGGGCTCGCTAATGTTAGTATTAATGCAGATGGTTCTCGTGTTACAGTTGGTTTTTCTAGTATTGTTTTACAATTCTTTTATCAAAAAAACACTAATAAATGGATAAGAGTAGGTGATTTTATTCCCGAAACAGGGAGTTTAGATTCAAATGCAGACGGATCTGTGATTGTTATAGGGTCATCTCACGGAGGAACAGCAGGAGTGTGGAGTGGACACGCAAAAGTCTATGAAAACACAACAGTTCTTGGTACTCAAGAATTGTCAAAAGAAAGTATTGCTATGTATCCTAACCCAACAAGCGGAGTGCTTAATTTGAAATTGAAGAACAATAATGTATCACAAGTTTTTATCTATGATAGTACAGGAAAGATAATTTATAAGCGTCAATTCCCTATAGAAAACAATCAACTACAAATTGACTTATCAAATTTCAACAACGGAATGTATTTTATAAAAATACAGGAAGAAAATAGAATACTATCTACTAAAATTGTAAAAATATAAATTGCAAATTAGTACTTATTAGTTATTTTTTTAATTTTTATGTTAACATTCTACATTGAATGAATACTAAAGAGTATAAACACTCAATTATGAGAACTAAACTAAAACTACTGAGCATTGTGTTATTTGCATTGATTTCTTGTAAATCTCAAGAAAAAGAGCAAGTTGTTGCTCAAATGGAGCAGACGTCAGCATCAATAACAAGGATAGAAGCTAGTATTGAATCACCATCAGAACAAAACTTAAGCCTACCCAAAGTTGAAAATAAAATTACTGGAGAGCTAGATTATACCAAAAACGAATTGCAACTTTCGTTTCTTCAATACAACAGAGAAGAAACATTTATTGGTAAAATAGCTAAAGATGGCTCTATTCAATTTAATCTACCTGATATCAATCTCAAATCCATTTATAAAGAAATAAATATGGGTTCAGCGTCATTAGAAAGTATGTTCGAAATGTCTCAATGCAAGGGAGACACCTCATATGAAACAAAATATGAAGATGTTTATTCTCAAAAATATGAAATCGGAATTAAGTTGTACGGCATTACAGTAGCCACCTTAATTCCAGTTTCTGATGAAGAAAACTTTAATAATTTAACATCAGACGGCTACCTTAAATATATGACAGGAAGTAAATACTCTTTTTACAATATAGATCAAGATATTAATTTCGATTTAGAATGTGAGCAAAGTGATTTTGCAGGTATTTATAATATTGAATTGAAAAGAACCGCGAAAATTCCAATTACAAAAGGATGGAATTTAATTAAAGAAACCATTGAACAAACCCAGCAATATACTAAAGATGAGTTTTCTAAAGTAATACCAAAAGAAATCACCTATGCAAAAGTGAATTTTACAGATGCAGGTATTAAATGGTATATAAATAAAATGACAAGTGATGATGAGATATTGTTAATAAAGAAACTGTTTTATACAACACCAATTACAAAAGAAGTATTTACAAATTGGGCACCTAAAAAGCTAGTAGACCTTCCATTAACATCTATAGAATATGGCAATCCTCCTAAAAATGAAACAAACAAGAATAATATACATTTAGTCTTTTCTAATGAGCATCAAAAAAGAGACATAGAAATCTATGTAATAGATTGTGCTGAAAATGCAATAGATTTATTAATGACCAATAATGTCTATGCTATGGAGGTGGAATATGGAGAAAATAAAGACAAACGACCCAAACCCTATGTAGCACAATATAATGAAGAAGAAAACACAACAAAATTGCTCTATAAAGTGAATGATAGAATTGTTGTGAATGCTACAGGGCTTAATATAAAACCAGAAGAATTGTGGAACTATATTCAAAAACTTGAAGTTCAAAAACTAATAAATAAATAGAATTATGAAAAAACTAATCACCATCACAATGTTACTACTATTGGTAATAGCATGTAAAAAAGAAGACAATCCGATTAATAAATTTAAAGAGGCTGTTGAGAGTGCAAAAGAAGTAAAGCAAGGCTTTGAAGGCGTTCAAGAAGTATTAAAAGGATCTGAAGATGTAAAAGACAATATTGAAAGGTTGTCAAAATTAAAACCAACAACAAGTTCACAGATTAAAAGTTGGTTACCAGAAACTATGGGAGATTTTAAACGTACAGCATTTAAAATCAACAAGCAGATGGGTATAAGTATGGTGAATTTAACTTTTAAAAATGTTAAAAAAAAAGAAATTAACATTACGGTTATTGACGGAGCAGACGTAGGCTCTGCAGCAATATCAATGTATTTAATGGCAGAAAATGCGAATATAGAAAGTGAAGACAATACAGGCTATATGCGTACAGAAATTTTTGATAAGCAAAAAGTTATGGTAACCTATAAAAATTCTGAGCTAGGCGAAGAATCAGAATTAAGAAGTGTAATAGCAAAAAGATTCTTAGTAGAAGCTAAAGCCTCAGATATGAAACCCGAAAAACTTTGGGAGCATGTAAAACAACTACAAATTAAAAAATTAGAAAACTAAAAAAAGAACACGAATAAAAATTTAAAATCATGGAAAACAATACACTACAAGGACAAGAATATACAAATAGCGGTAAAACGATTGCGATTATTTCTTATTTAACCTTTATAGGATTAATCATTGCTTTTGTAATGAATAATGAAAAAAAAGAATCTTTTGCAAGTTTTCATATCAGGCAATCTTTAGGCTTAGCCCTTTTCGGATTTTCTTTATCTTTTATAATGATTATCCCAATATTAGGATGGATTATAGGGTTTTTAGGATTCTTTCTATTACTTTTTTTATGGATTGTTGGAATTATTAACGCAGCAAACGGAAAAGAAAAATCAGTGCCTATGTTAGGTAAAAAATTTGAAGAATGGTTTAAAAATATCAATTAGTAATTGTTGTGTGAAAACTAAAAATGTAAACAAATAAATTTTATTCTTTTTTTAAGAACCATAAAACGTAAAATTTATATCTTAGCTGTTTAAATAAATTTAAAACTTAAACAGATGAATACAATAAAAAAAATTGCTTTAGCTATCACTTTAATAGCTAGTATTTCTACAATAAATGCTCAATTATCAGTTGGTGTTGGTGCAGGATTCAATGAAGGAATTGACGCTCCAGGACTAATAGTAAAAGGAGAATTTGAAATTATGGAGGATATAGTAATATCTCCTAGTGTATCCTATTTTAACGGAAGCACTATTTCTGGTTACAAAAATAATTTACTAGCCTTTGATGTAAATGGACAGTATATTATTGAAATTATGACGGATGAATTAAAGGTGTATCCTTTGGCGGGTTTGAATTATTCAAGCTATAAAAACGGATTTAAACAAAATAACCTTTTAGAATTATCAGGAAATACAGGTAATGCTTTAGGTTTAAATGTTGGCGGCGGTGGTAGATGGTACTTTTCTGATCAATTAAGTGCTTTTGTCGAATTAAAGTACACCGTAAGTAATCTCAGTCAAGTAGTTTTGGGTGGAGGTATTTTATTTGAGTTATAGTAGTGTAGACACCGTTTTATTTATGCTAAAGTTGCAAATAAATAGATGTAAAATTCAAAAAATATTTTTAGTCTAAAAAAGATAATTTATAAAACAAAAAAAGAGCCAATTTTTATTGGCTCTTTTTTTGTTTTTAGGCAGAATTCAAAAAAGTCAATAAACATCAACGACACAAAGAGTCTGTTTTTGTTAAATATCTGACAGCAAGTATTTTGAACAATAAGTTAATGTCAAGAAAAAACCTGTTTTTTTTCATTTTGTTAAAAACTTGCCTTGTTTTGTGGATAAGTATGATTTTCATTTTTCATTAAAAAAAACAATCTTTGTAATATCAATTCCACCTCAAATTTTTGAGTAAGAATTACCCAAATTTATAGTACAAATATCAAAAGCAAAAAGGTAACAGTTTGAAGCTCGATTTAAGGGCTGAAAATTTGATTTTCTCTAGAAAGTTCAACAGTAATTTTCTCGAAAAATGCCAATTTTAAGACTTTATTGACAGCAAAAGTATCCACGTTAGACGAATAGTCGTTAAAAACAAATAGTAACAGATGAAAATAACAGAAATCATAAAAAGAGATTACGAGACAGACCTTTTTGATTTAGACAAGATCACTAGTGCTATTGAAAAAGCTATGTTGTCTGTTGATCATGGTACTAAAGAAGATGCTATCGGTATTTCTAAAATTGTTATAGGTACTTTATTAGAACGAAAACTAAAAGATGCAAATTATATACCAACCGTAGAAGAAGTACAAGATATCGTTGAGTATAAATTAATGGATAGTAAGTTTCATGATGTAGCGAAAGCCTATATCTTATATAGAGACGAACAAACCAGAAATAGAGAAACAAATATTTTTGAAAAACGTATCAATTTAAAACCATATGAGTATCCAGAATTGAACGACTATGTAGATGCTATTCGGCATTCGTATTGGATTCATACAGAGTTCAATTTCACCAGTGATATTCAAGATTTCAAAACACAATTAACTGAATTAGAGCGAAACGCAATCAAGAATACAATGCTTGCTATTTCGCAGATTGAAGTTGCTGTAAAAACTTTTTGGGGAAATATTTATGATAGAATGCCTAAGCCAGAAATAGGCTCAGTAGGAGCAACTTTTGCAGAAAGTGAAGTCCGTCACCATGATGCCTATTCACATTTATTAGAGGTATTAGGCTTGAATAATGAATTTAAAAACCTGAAAAAGAAACCTGTCATTATGAGGCGAGTTCAATATTTAGAAACCGCTGTAAAAAATGCAAAAAGTGAAGATATAAAGGAATACTCAGAATCAATTTTGTTGTTTTCTCTTTTTATAGAACATGTTTCTCTCTTTTCACAATTTTTAATCATTATGGCTTTCAACAAACATAAAAATATGTTGAAAGGTATTTCTAATGTTGTTGAAGCAACCTCAAAAGAAGAACAAATACACGGTGATTTTGGTATTGATATTATCAATATTATTAAAAAAGAGAACCCAACATGGTTTGATGATGAATACAATGCAAAGGTTCAAGAGCTATGTAAAGAATCCTTTGAATCAGAAAGTAAAATTGTGGATTGGATTTTTGAAAAAGGAGAATTAGACTTTTTACCAAAAGATGTAATTAATGAATTTATTAAAAACCGATTTAACAATTCATTAGAAAGTATTGGCATAGATAAAATATTCGATATCGATCAAAAATTATTAGCACAAACTGAATGGTTTGACGATGAAATTATCGGTACAAAACACGGAGATTTCTTTGTAAAACGCTCAATCAACTATAGTAAAAGAACCAAAAGTATAACCAGTGACGACCTATTTTAAAAAATGAACAACCAAACTACAACCCAAAATTTAACTGATGCCGAACGCTTAATTCAAGCAAGAGAAGATGCTATAAAAGAAATGAAAAAACCAGAGCAACCAGAAATAAAATGGTTGACAGACAACAGTCGTAAATTTCTTGAATCAGGCTATCTTACTGGCGATACAACTCCAGAAGAACGTATTAGAGAAATTGCAGCACATGCAGAAAGCATTTTAAAAATTAAAGGTTTTGCCGATAAGTTTTATGGCTATATGGCAGAAGGCTATTATTCATTAGCATCACCAGTTTGGTCAAATTTTGGTAAAAGGCGTGGTTTGCCTATTAGTTGTTTTGGTTCGCATATTGCAGATGATATGGGTGATATTTTATATACCCAATCAGAAGTAGGGATGATGTCTAAATTAGGAGGTGGTACTTCGGGTTATTTTGGTAAACTTCGTCATAGAGGTGCTGAGGTAAAAAATAACGGATCCTCTTCAGGTGCCGTTCATATCATGCAACTTTTTGAAAAAATGGTTGATGTAGTGAGTCAAGGCTCTGTAAGACGTGGTCGTTTTGCACCGTATTTGCCTATAGATCATCCAGATATCAAAGAATTTTTAGAATTGGGTACAGAAGGAAATCCTATTCAAGAATTAACGCATGGTGTTACGGTTGGTGATCAATGGATGCAAGAAATGATTGATGGTGATAATGATAAAAGAGCTATTTGGGCTAAAGTATTACAACGTAGAGGAGAAATAGGATATCCTTATATTCTATTTAAAGACAATGCAAATAAAGGAACGGTTGATGTATACAAGGATAAAAACAAAGAGATTTATGCAAGTAATTTGTGTACAGAAATTATGTTGCCTTCTGACGAAAGATGGTCTTTTGTATGTTGTTTGTCTTCTATAAACTTATTGCATTATGACCAATGGAAAGATACGGATGCTGTAGAGACATTAACGTATTTCTTAGACGCCGTGATGGATGAGTTTATTACCAAGTTAGAAGTCTTTAAAGATTCTTCTGACCGTGATGACCAATTAACATTCACCTTTATGGAAAAAGCCTATAATTTTGCAAAAGAAAATAGAGCTTTAGGTTTAGGTGCCTTAGGATGGCATTCATTATTACAATCAAAAATGCTTTCATTTGATAGTGAAGAAGCTTATACATTGAATAATGAAATTTTCAAGACAATTAAAGAAAGGTCTTATAAGGCTTCAGAAGAATTGGCAACTTTATTAGGTGAGCCAGAAGTTTTAAAAGGATATGGTAGACGTAATACTACCCTGAATGCTATTGCTCCAACCACATCTTCAGCCTTTATTTTAGGACAAGTATCACAAGGTATTGAGCCAATTTGGTCAAATAGTTATGTAAAAGATATTGCTAAGATTAAAACAACCATTAAAAATCCGTTTTTAGTAGCACTTTTAGAAGAAAAAGGACAAAACACCAATGAAGTTTGGAAAAGCATTCGCGATTATGATGGTTCTGTACAACATTTAGACTTTCTTTCAGAAAACGAAAGAGAAGTATTTAAAACCTATCCAGAAATAGATCAAATGGCTATTGTCTATCAAGCAGCAACACGACAAAATCATATTGACCAAGGGCAATCGGTTAACGTAATGGTACACCCAGATATGCCTATTAAAGATGTAAATAAAATTTATACAACAGCATGGAAATTAGGAATGAAATCAATGTACTACCAACACAGTATGAATGCTGCACAGAAATTTAAGCAAAAGAAAGAATGCTTGAGTTGTGAAGGATAAACTTTAATAAGTTCTAATCCCGAAGTTTCGGGACAAATTCCAAATCCCAAACAACTGATAATATTATTAGTTGTTTGGGATTTATTTTTTTAAACTATGAATTTACCACAGGACGTTGAACAAATACTACTCTTTGCAGAAGCCAAAGCATTGGCTACTGTGGTAAATAATGAGCTTAATGTTGTACCTGTTTCATCGGTAAAAGTAGTTGACAATAAAATTTGGTTGATTGATTATTTTTTTGATAAAACACGGTCAAATATTCAACAAAATCCCAAAGCAGCACTTACCTTTTGGATTGGACTCAGAGGCTATCAAATCAAAGCCAATACAACATACTTAACTCAAGGAGAAGATTTTAATGCAGCAACAGATTGGATAGCAGAGATTCATCCAAACCGTATTGTAAAAGGACTATTGGTTTTAGAGGTTCAAGAAATTTTTGACATCTCAATTCATAACAAACGAATTTAGAAATTGAAAGGAAATCAAAAAAGGCATTTTGTTTTTAAACGAAATGCCTTTTCTATTTGATTATCAATCTAAATTATTCAGAATCTAGAAGTGTTTTAGAACGTTCATGCTCATCATAATACAGGTTCAGAATTTCCATATTTGCTTTGATTAAATCTTTAGTTTCTAGCAATAGACTAAAATATAAGGTTGTATTCTTAGGACTTGTAGTTTCTTTTAATCGTGTACGTTCTACTTGTTTTTGAATCGCACCTTCTACTTCCTGTAGCAACATTTTTTTAGCATCAATAATATCTGGAAAAATTTCATCAAAGGTACGCGAATCAAAAACTTCTCTAATTCTACTAAACAAGGTGAGTAGTTTATCATTAATGCTAAGCAATTCTTCAGCTTGATTTTTCTTTAATGCTTTATGATTATTATATACATGTTTATGACTCACTTTAGCAATAAAACTAGCAGATTGTGTTACATCTTGTATCGTACCAATAACATCAATATAAAACTTACTTGCTCCTAAATAAGAATCGTCTAAATCTTTAATAAAATAGAAAATATTATTTTGTAAATCTTCTATTTCACTTTCTAATTTTACAACAGTCCCTTTTGCTTTTTTAAGACTCGATAAATCTTCATTTATGAGCCCATTTACGGTGTTTTTATTTATTTTACCAACTCTTTTCAATACTTTAGAAATATTATCAGCACTTTCCTCAATTACACCTTGTATAGAATTACTTTCCGCCTTACTTAAACTATCTTCAGCTTTTGTTTCTTGAGACTTTTTATGATGACTCATATAGTTTCTAATTAATATAGCAACCACAAGTAATAACAGTATGGCAATTACAGTTGCCCCGCCTAAATGAATTAAATAAGCAACTAATGCTGCGGCTGCAAATGCAGTGATTGCAGTTCCAAACCACCCGCCAATAACATTTAAAACGCCAGCCACTCTATATACAGCACTTTCACTTCCCCAAGCTCTATCCGCTAAAGAAGTACCCATAGCAACCATAAAAGTAACATAAGTTGTAGATAATGGTAATTTATAAGATGTTGCAATAGAGATTAAAACCCCAGCTACCATTAAATTTACAGCAGCACGTACCATATCAAAAGCAGGGAGTTCATGTGTCTTCCCTTTTACCAATTCAATAACAGGTTTTTCAAACTGCTTTTCAATTTTAGTATTTAAAGATTGGGGTAATATGGTATTTGTATATTTAGAAATTAAAATAGCACCTCTAACCAAAAATCTTGAGATAAAGTTGGGCTCAAAACGTTCTTTAGTTTCTCCTTGACTGGCTAAATCTAAGGATGTTTTAACTACACCTTTTGCTTTACTAGAAAACCATAAGGTCAATACCATTATCAAGCCTGCGGCTAATAGAAGCAATGTTGGTGTTGGTACTTTTTTACCCAATACATCCATAGCAAATTCATTAGCTGCTAATCCATTGATATTAATGGCAGGATCCATAAAGGCTTCAAATGATTGCCATGCAGCAATGGGTACACCAATAAAGTTCACCAAATCATTTCCTGCAAATGCCAATGCCAAAGCAAAAGTACCTACAATAATAATGAGCTTATAAATATTTGTTTTTAGAATACTTATAAATAGATAAGAGAGTACAGACCAAATTACAAAACTAACGGCTACAATAGATAATACATTATTTTCTAAGAACTCTTTAATGGTTGCACCGCCAAGAATATCTAAACTTTGTTTTGCAATATCAGCACCTTTAATTCCTTTCATTAAGATAAAGTAAACCATAGCTGTTAAAGCTACGCCTCCAAATAATGCACCTACCCAATTTGCTTTTTTCTCAAAGTTAAAAGAGAGTAATAGACGTGAAATGTACTGCACAAAGGCACCTACAGAAAATGCGACAACAACAGAGAGTAAAATACCAAAAATAATTTCTCCAGCTTTAGCCGTGTTAATATAATCAGTTACATTAGAAAAATCACCATCAATTATACTAATTTTAATCAAAGCCATTGCAACAGCAGCTCCTAACAATTCAAATACAATGGACACTGTAGTTGAGGTTGGCATGCCGAGTGTGTTAAAGAAATCAAGGAGTAAGATATCGGTTATCATTACTGCCATAAAGATAATCATGATATCACTAAACATAAACATGCTAGGATTAAAGATTCCTTTACGGGCAACCTCCATCATACCACTTGAAAAGACAGCACCAAAGGCGATACCTAAACTGGCAACAATCATAATGGTTCTAAAAGATATAGCTTTAGAGCCTATTGCCGAGTTTAAAAAATTTACTGCGTCATTACTAACGCCTACTACTAAATCTGCTATAGCTAAGACTGCTAAAGCAACGACCATTAAAAAGTAAATATTATCCATGCTGTAAATTTTGTTTTACAAAAATGTTACTAATTATTTAGTTGAATGTTATGTAAAGGTTAACAATTAAATGATTTACATAATTAGACACTGTCTGTTTAAAAATCTATTTGAAAACGTACTTGAAAAATGTTCGCTTTCCCTTTATCCTTTATATCTGCCAAAACATTGTTTAGCATAATTCTAGTTGATGGATTTAAATACCAGTTTACACCTAAAGTGATATCAGCTTGTTCTCCACCTAAAACATCTTCGTTAGTTAAGTCAGCATTAGAATACCGCAAAGCAATTTCCCATGCACCAGCACCACCATTTCCAAAATTATGTTGAGGCTTTACACGATTTAATCCTCCATAAGAGCTTTTAAATTTTTTATTTTCTCCAGTTAAAAAGTAACTTACTTGTCCGTAATAACTTGAAAAATTATAGTTTTCATTGGCATTTACCTTAGCAGAAAGGTACTCTCCTTGAAAAGATAAAGAGCCTGTTACAAATGCAGCCTCTAAATTTAATAGGTTGATATTGTCAACATTATCAATAGCATCTGTAGAAATATATTTTTGACTGCTTAAATGTGCTTCGGGTCTAGAAGATACTTTGTACTCTTTTGTGTCAGGTTTTCTGTGGCTATAACCAACACCTAAGTGTAATAATTGTTTGTTCTCTTTGTCATTTATAGGTAAACCTGTAATTCTACCTGTAAAAACATAACCATCATTAGCTTTTTTATCATTTGCAGTTTTACCATCAGCATTTCTAAATAAACCTGCTTGAAAACCTACTTTTTTGTTAGCAAATTCATTAAATAGTATGATACCGTTATTACGTGTTGGAGCAAAATCACTAATTAATGATCGTTCCATGAAAGTAATATATTTACTACTGGTTAGCATTTCTAAACGTAAAGGTTCTTTTACATTACCAACTCTAACATTTCCAATTAAAGGAATATCTTTTAAGCCTACATACATGTCTTTAAAAGCAACAATACCTCCTTCAAAACCTAAATCTAATTTAAAAATAACATTCTTAAATAATGTACCTGAAAAGAAAAGTCTTGATCGTCTAATTTCAGTTCCGTTTTTAGTTGATAATTCTCCAAAAGCAGTATCTAAGCTGTTATTTTGAGAAAAGAAAGCATGATCAACCATAATACGACCACCAAATTTGAATTTTAAACTTTTATCTTCATTTTCTAGTTTAAATCCGTTATCCCACTTAAATGAAAAAGAATTCTCTTTCTTTTCTTCTTGAGCGGTTGCAAAAAGATAGGTAAAAAGTGATACTACAAAAAATGCATTTCTTAATGTTATCATAGTTGTTAATTTTTGACGCTACAAAGAAAACAAGAAAAAAGTAGTTGAATGTTAAGTCTATGTAAACAAATATAAAAAAAACACAATAAAATTTGCAAAACCGATAGTAATACTATTATATTTGCAAGTAATATGAAGAATTTAAATTTACAAATAGAAATAAGCTCAGAGTTATACTCTAAAAACCCTAATTCTTCAGAGTTAGGTCAAAGCATTATTTCAAAAAGTATTGAGCTTATTAGTGAGGTTGGTTTTGAGGCTTTCACATTCAAGAAACTTGGTGTATTGATAAATTCTCCTGAAAGTTCTGTATATCGCTATTTTAAAAGCAAACACGTGTTATTAGTTTATCTTACAAGTTGGTATTGGACTTGGACAGAATATCGACTTGCTTTTGCAACTACAAATATTAACTCTCCAAAAGAGCGACTAAATAAGTCTATTGAAATATTAACAAAGCCAGTTTTAGTCGACCATTCTTTTTCGTATATAAATGAAGTGCTTTTAAGCGAAATAATTTTCTCGGAATCTATAAAAGCGTATCATACCAAAAGTGTAGATGAAGCAAACAAAAAAGGATGTTTTAAAGCCTATAAAAGAGTAGTGCAAAACGTAAGTGATATTGTTTTAGAAATTGCTCCAAATTTTCAATATCCACATATGCTTATTTCTACTGCAATAGAAGGAGCACATCAACAACATTATTTTGCAGAGCATTTACCTGCATTAACAGATGTTGATAAAGAAGAAGACAGTATTTATAAATTTTACAAACAATTAATTTTTAATTTTTTAAGCAATGAGTAAACTATTCAATTTTAAACATATAAAAGGAGATATATTTGGTGGTATTACTGCGGGTATTGTCGCCTTACCATTAGCACTAGCTTTTGGTGTAAGTTCTGGTTTAGGGCCAAGTGCAGGGCTTTATGGAGCTATTTTTGTAGGGTTTTTTGCTGCCCTTTTTGGTGGAACAAACACACAGATTTCTGGTCCAACAGCACCTATGACCGCAGTAAGTATGGTTGTTATTGCAGGTATTGTTGCTGCTTTTGACGGAGATGTATCTAAAGCGTTACCCGCTATTTTGACTGTATTTATTTTGGCAGGTTTAATGCAAATAGCTTTAGGCTTAATAGGCTTAGGGAAATATATAAAATACATACCCTACCCTGTAGTCTCTGGCTTTATGACAGCTATTGGGGTTATAATTTTAGTCACTCAAATTTTACCTTCAGTGGGGTATTACCCAAAAGAAGATGTAGAATTTGTGCAACAGTTTAAACCACATGCTGAAGAAATTATTTTAGATAATATCTTAAAAGAGGAAGCTGGTGAAGGAATTTTGGTTTTGGAAGACTTTAAAGAAACGATTAAGAGAGCAGACAATATTACACAGGCTCAAGTTTTAAAAGAATCTCAAACATTGGCAGCTAAAGATGCTTCTGGTGTACTAGGTTCTATTAAAGTGTTACCAAGAGCCTTGCAAAATATAAATTGGTTAGAGCTATTACTCGCTTTAGGAACGATTATTATTATTTATGGATTTAAACGAATAACAACAAAAGTACCCAGTACCTTGGTCGCATTATTGGTAATGTCAGGAATTGCTATTGGTTTTAAACTAAACTATAGACCTATTGAAGAAATACCTAGTGGATTACCAATACCTAATTTAGAAATATTTACCAGTTTTAGTCTAGGGAATATTACGCCATATATATTTACAGCGTTAACACTAGCACTATTAGGAGCAATTGATTCTTTATTGACTTCTGTTGTCGCAGATAATATGACGAAGACTAAACACAAGCCGAACAAAGAATTAATAGGACAAGGAATAGGAAATACAATTGGAGCAATATTTGGAGGTATTCCTGGAGCAGGAGCAACCATTAGAACAGTGGTTAATATCAATGCTGGAGGAAAAACAAGATTATCAGGTATGGTAGCATCTCTTTTATTGTTGCTAATTTTATTAGCATTAGGTCCAATAGCTTCTCAAATTCCCGCTGCAGTTTTGGCAGGGATATTAATTACAGTTGGTATTGGTGTGATGGACTATAAAGGCTTAAAAGCAATACCATATATGCCTAAACCCGAAGTTGCCATTATGATTGTCGTACTCATATTATCATCGGTTTGGAATTTGGTTTATGCAGTTGGTATAGGCTTAGTTATAGCCTCCTTAATGTTTATGAAAAAAATTGGCGACCTAACTGCTGAGCGTTCTGATGTGAAATCTTTGTTAAAAGAAAAAGCATGGTCTGATGAAATTGATTTTCCTAAAGAACTGCAAGAAGAAGTATTTATCAAGCACATTAAAGGGCCATTATTTTTTGGTTCTACCAGTGATTTTCAACAGCTAATGGGTCAAATACCAGATACTGCCACAACCATTATTATTAGAATGGGAAGAATGCAGTATATAGACCAATCTGGTTTATATGCCTT
>CAYRZY010000019.1:0-21071 GCA_964428855.1 uncultured Flavobacteriaceae bacterium | reverse complement strand
ACAGAAGATTTATTGGGAAATATTTTTGCTAATTTTTGTATCGGAAAGTAATTACACTTCTCTTATTTGTTAACACCCTGTTATTGTTGGTTTTATTTAAATAATCTTACTCTTATTTGTTGCCCATCATCTCTTTATTTAGTATATTTGATGGACAGTTGTTGCCTTAACTGTTATTTTGTTGCCCATTTTCAATGGCAACAAACCAAAGGGAAATGATGCACCATAACGCTACATATTGACCCATAAGGCTACACAATGCAACAAATGAGTAGTAATATACACATACCTAAAACTTGTCAATTTTGCGGAAAAGCATTTATTGCACGTACCACAGTAACAAAATTCTGTGGCAATTCTTGTTCTAAAAGAGCATATAAGAAGCGGAAACGTGATGAGAAAATACAATCTGCAATAAAAGAAACACAGGAGAACTTGCAAACTTCGCAAACTATCAACATTATCTCTCCTCAAAACTTATCTCAAAAAGAGTTTTTAAGCATTTCGGAAGTATCAGAATTATTAGGCGTTAGTAGATGGACTATTCAAAGAATGGTCAAAAGAGGTCAATTAGTAGTCAAGCAAATTGGCAGAAAGAAAATAATGGCAAGAAATCAAATCGATAATTTATTCATATAAATACGGCATATTATGAAAGTTACATTACGGCAAAGAAAAAAGGGAAAGAAAATCAGTCTATATCTTGACTACTATAGTAAAGGTAAAAGGCAATACGAATATTTGCAATTATACCTCACACCAGATCCCGAAAAAGGTAGTTTGACAAAAGCCCAAAAGGACGAGAATAAAAAAATACTCCAATTAGCCGAAAGCATTAGGTCAAAAAGACATTTAGAAATTCATAATAGCATTTATGATTTCCAAGATAGCGAGAAACTAAAAGGTAATTTCTTAATGTATTTTGATGCTCTAACTGAAAAAAGAAAAGACAGTACAGGCAATTATGGTAATTGGGATAGTGTTGGTAAACATCTAAGAAAATACAGCCCAACAGATATAACTTTTAATAGAGTAAATCGAGAATGGGTACAAGGGTTTAGAGATTATCTTGAAAAAGAAGCCTGTTCAAAAGGTGGTAAACCACTATCGCAAAACTCAAAATATTCATATTTTAATAAATTAAAAGCAGCACTAAAACAAGCCGTAAGAGATGGAATAATGAAATACAATCCATCCGAACAAGTACAATCATTTAAACAAGGAGAACCTCAACGAGAATATTTAACCTTAGAAGAACTTCAAGCCCTTACAAAGGTCGAATGTGATATAAAACCTCTAAAAACTGCATTTATATTTTCTTGTCTTACTGGTTTAAGATGGTCAGATATTAACAAATTAGTTTGGTCAGAGGTACAGCACTCCGAACATATGGGTAATTACATTCGTTTTCGTCAAAAGAAAACCAAAGGAGCAGAAACTTTACCAATCTCAGAACAAGCAAGAGAATTACTTGGAGAAGAAAAAGCACAAGATGAAAGAGTTTTTGTAGGTTTGAGATATAGTGCTTGGTACAACGTAAAACTATTGCAATGGGTATTGAAAGCAGGAATTACCAAAAACATAACTTTTCATTGTGCAAGACATACTTACGCTACGCTTCAGTTGTCTTTAGGTACAGACATTTATACAGTATCAAAATTATTAGGACATAGAGAATTGAAAACCACTCAAATTTATGCAAAAGTAATTGACGCTAAAAAGATTGAAGCAGCAGGTAAAATAAAATTAGATTTATAATTATGGAACTAACAATATTAAGAAGCATCCTTTTAGGACAATTACGTCCTTGGCTTTCAAAAAACCAAAACACTAAATTCTTTAGTAATAACTTAACTCCTCAATTTCTTAATCCCAAAAGTGGGATTGACGAATATTATAATTTGCTTAAAGGTATTTATAATAATGATAAAGAATTGTTTAAAGATGATAGCCTTGCAATCTATTTAAAACAACCAGCATCAAAAATAAAACAACATATTAAAGAACCTTTAGTATTATTACCTCAACTACCACCAACAAACCCGATAGAACGTTTTTACTATGCTTTAATCATAAATGAAGTTACTCGCATATCAAACAATGTGTTACAAGCCATTATTAAAGATATTAAGGATGTTGACAGAAAATACATTATCAATTCAGTAAAATCTAACCTTGTTTCTTTCTTATCAATTATTGGCGACAATCAGAGCATTATAGCGTCACAGGATAAGACCTCACAAAATATAATGTCAGTATTGCAAAGCAATACTATCCGCTTGTTACTTGAAATAGAATTATTATACCCACATTATTTAAGCAGTATTCCTTCGGATAAACATCAAATCTATACTGAATATTTAAAAACAAAAGTTCCAACAGAGGGCGATTATTATAAAACAATTCCTTTGTTGAATGAGTTAAGCAACCTATCTACACAAGTATCAAATAAGATTATCACTCAAAAATTAGATATTCCAGATGCTTTTTCTTTTAAATTCAAAGGAGATGTTACCAAACTTAAAACTACAATTAATCAATTGACTTTAAAATTTGATCTAATCAAAGACCCTACAACAGAAGAACAATTATTTGAAGTTTTGACATCTAAAAACCTAACAGAAGATAGCCCTCTTATTTATTTAGACTGTGAAACAGTTGTTTTTAAGTATTTTATTGATGCGATTAAAATATACTTCAATAATTTCACACCTACTACTATGGGGAAAAGTAAGTTGTTTAGAAGTAAAGACAATCCAGAAAAACACCTAAAAGCACAAACAATTTATGCGAGTAAATCGAACGATTATGATGATAAAAAAACAAACATTAACAACATTATCAATAATATGCAATAAAGAACATTGAGATGATTGAGATACCTCATTGAGATATTAATATCTCAATGATTTTCAGATAGTTACGAAATATGTTTGCAGTAGAAATATTGTATAACATTTAAAATCGTAACGCAATGAGCAACGAAAATTTAATCTTAGAAAAACTATCTCAATTAGATAGAAAATTAGAGGAACAAAACCTCTTAAAAAAAGAAGTCCTTAACTTCAATGAAACTTGTGGTTATTTAGATATAAGTGCTTCTCACTTATACAAACTCACAAGTCAGAAGAAAATCCCGCATTTCTGCCCACAGGGCAAAAAACTCTATTTCAATAGAAAGGAATTAGACGAATGGTTACAGCGTAATCGTCAATCTACTAATGTCGAAATCGAAATGGCAGCCGCTAATTATGTTATCCAAAATAAAAGGAGATAATTATGGGCTACTATCATCCTTTAGACGAAAAGTTAGAGCAGATAGAAGAACGTTTAGACGATTTACTTCTAATGCTCAAAGACAAGCAAAGAACCAACCCTGACCAAGTATTTTTCGATACACAGGAGTTTCTACAAATTATGAATATCAGTAAACGAACCGCCCAACATTGGCGAGATAGCGGACTAATTGGCTACTGCCAAATTGGGTACAAAATCTACTATCGCCTTTCAGATATTCTCGAACTATTGAATAAGAATTTTAAAACGCCTTGCAATGGAAAATAAATCAATAAATAATACGGCATCTTCAACAATCTTCAAAAACTTTAACCAACCCATTGAAACAAAATCTTTACTACTTATTACTAAAGATATTGTAGAGGGCAAATACAAAGACCTAATCTCCCCTATTCGTATGGCAATAGGAATGGGAAAAGAGGACAGAGCAGATACATTTAAAAAATCACTTCCTGCATTTACTCCTTCAGGAGTATTTGAAGGTGGTAGAAAAATGGAATACCTAAAAATGTATAGTGGTTTTGTACATCTTGACTTTGACAAACTCAATCCAGATGAATTAGAAGAAGCAACTAAGATAATAAATAATATCCCCTATACTTTTGCTTGTTTCACAAGCCCAAGTGGTAATGGCCTAAAAGTATTTATTGAAATAAATACAGGTGTAGAACATCATAAAACAGCCTACCAACAAGTACAGCAATACTATGAAAAAGAAATAGGTATTGATGCAGACCCAAAGTGTAAAGACATTACTCGTTTATGTTTTGTTTCTGACGATCCAAACGGCTACAGAAACAGCAACAACCAAAAATTCATAGTAAAGATTGAACAACAACCAAAAGAAATAATTCAACCTAAATCCATTCAAAATGATACTACAAATAGTACAGATATATTTCAACAATGTATCCAATTCACCGATAATAAAGCGAGTTATTATAAGGGTAATCGAAATAACTATATTTATCAACTCGCTTGTAATTGCAACAGGAGAGGGATTGTATTTGATGATGCTTTGCATCTCATATCAAATACATACGACCTAAAAGATAGTGAGTTAAAAGCATCTGTAAAAAGTGCCTATTCTAATAATAGTAATCAATTTGCAGAATATCAAAACTACAATCAAACTCAATCCATTGCAACAAGTAGCAATTTACAACAGCAAGAAAACCAAGAACCAACAGAAGATTACCTTAAAAACACACCAACTTTTGATAGTGGTATATTCGATAATCTACCAGAGATTTTAAAAGAAGGTGCAAGAGCATTTTTAGACGAAAGAGAAAGAGATGTTTTCTTTACAGGTGCATTAACTATTTTGAGTGGTTGTTTACCAAATGTAGAAGGTGTTTATGCACAAGAAACTGTTTTCCCTAATTTATTCTCATTTATAATTGCTCCAGCAGCAAGTGGGAAGGGCGCTTTAAAATTTGCTAAAGTATTGGCAGACCCATATCAAGATAGAATGTTAGAAAACAGTAATAAAGAAAAATCAATTTATGATGCCGAATTAGCCGAATACAAAACAGCACTTAGAAACCGTAAAAAGAATGATGAAACAGTAATTGAAGAACCTGATAAACCACCTTTTAAAGTAGTTTATATTCCTGCCAATACTTCGTATGCAGCAATATTAAAACACATACAACAAAATGATGCTAAAGGTATTATTTGCGAAACAGAAGCCGATAGTATGGGAGCAGTATTTAAACAAGATTGGGGCGGATATTCTGATATGCTTCGTAAAGCATTTCATCACGAAACGATAAGCGTATCAAGAAAAACGGATAACGAATACATCATTATAAAAGACACCAAATTGTCTGTTGCACTTTCAGGAACACCAGGACAAGTTGCCAATATTATTTCATCAGCAGAAGATGGTTTATTTAGTAGGTTTTTATTCTACACCTTTAAGGTAGAGCAAAAATGGAGAGATGTATCACCTTACGGTAATACGATCAATCTAAATGACCACTTCAAAGAATTATCTAATATTGTATTACAATTAATTGACTTTTTACAATCTCAAAAAACTATAATTCATCTAAGTAGAGAACAATGGGATACCGTTAATTATACAGGGCAACAGTGGTTAAATGAAGTTACTATTTTTACAGGAGAAGAAGCAAGTAGCGTAGTAAAAAGGTTAATGCTTATTCTGTATCGCATTACTATGATATTTACAGCACTTCGCAAATTTGAAAACGGAGATATGACAGAGGAAGTAGTTTGTACAAATGAAGATTTTGAAATGGCGTTACATATTGCAAACGTATATTTACAACACAGTTTATTAATGTATCAGAATCTTCCCAAGAAAGAAGAAACAGGAGTATTCAAAGGTAGAAGTAATAAGAAGAAGTTCTTTGAGGCATTACCTAAAAACTTCAAACGTGAAGAAGCCATAACATTAGGTATTCAATTTAAAATGAAATCTCGTTCGGTTGATGATTTATTAAAAAGCCTTTTAAATACAATGCTCTCACAACCAAGTTATGGGCATTATCAAAAGACCTCAATTACATAGTTTGCACACTTTGCACTTTTCTTTTATAAACTTGTCTGTTTTTCTTTTGTTTTCATTACATTTGTTCTTTATTGACAAATCAGAATAGAACAAATACATAAGTAATGAATAAATTCGGAGACTTAATTCGTACCAACAGAGAAAAAGGAGAAATGCTTTTGCGACACCTTTCGGCTCAATTAGATATAGATACAGCAATGTTGAGTAAAATTGAGAGAGGAGAAAAAATTGCTAAAAAGGAACACGTTAAACAATTAGCCAAAATCTTTAAATTAGATTACAATGAACTAATGGCTTTATGGTTAGCAGATAAAGTATTCTTGTTAGTAGAAAATGAAGAACAAGCCATACAAGCCCTTAACATTGCAGAAAAAGAAGTAGCAAACACTATAAAAAAAACTAAATGAACCACACACAACATAAAGCCATTGTAAATTTTATTTGGAGCATTGCAGATGATGTTTTAAGAGATGTTTACACAAGAGGTAAATACAGAGACATAATATTACCATTTACCGTATTAAGGCGTTTAGATGCTATTTTAGAACCGAGCAAAGACAAGGTTTTAGAAATGCACCAAAAACTAAACGAAATGAAAATAGATAACCAAGCCCCTCAACTGAGTAGAACAAGTGGTTATGTGTTTTATAATACCTCAAACTATACTTTTAAGAAATTACTAAACGAACCAAGTAATATCCGTCAGAATTTAGAAACCTATTTAGATGGATTTAGCACCAATGTACAAGATATTATTAGCAAATTTAAACTACGTAATCAATTAGAAACATTAGAAGAAGGTGATATTACTTTTGCTTTAATTGAAAAATTTTGTTCAAGTGACATTAACGTAAGCCCAGAACCTACAACCGATAAAGATGGCAATACAGTGTTAGATGGTCTATCTAATTTAGGAATGGGTTATGTGTTTGAAGAATTAATACGAAAGTTCAACGAAGAAAACAATGAAGAAGCAGGAGAACACTTTACGCCAAGAGAGATCATACAATTAATGACCCATCTTATTTTTGAACCTATAAAAGGAAAGATTAAAGACGGTACATATTTAATCTATGACCCTGCCTGTGGTAGTGGTGGTATGCTTACAGAAGCAGAACATTTTGCAAAGAAAATAAATCCTAAAGCAACCTTTCATTTATATGGTCAAGAAGTGAATCCCGAAACCTATGCTATTTGTAAAGCAGATATGCTGATAAAAGATGAAGATCCAGAGAAAATTGCTTACGGCTCTACATTAAGTAAAGATGGCTTTCCAAACATTCAGTTTGACTTTATGCTTTCTAATCCACCTTATGGTAAAACTTGGAAAATTGACAAACCAAGTATTGTAGATGGCAAAGAAATAATAGACAGTAGATTTAAAGTAGGCGTACCGAGAGTAAATGATGGGCAATTATTATTCTTAATGAATATGATTTCCAAACTAAAATCAAACAGCCCATTAGGTAGTAGAGCAACAACCATACACAACGGTTCGGCACTATTTACAGGAGATGCAGGACAAGGTGAAAGCGAAATAAGAAAACATTTGTTTCAAAACGATTTATTAGAAGCCATTATAGCCTTACCAAACGATATGTTTTACAATACAGGCATACCAACCTATGTTTTTGTATTAACCAATAAAAAAACAAAGGAACGTAAAGGAAAACTACAATTAATAAATGTTACCAGTGATGCCTTTTATAGCAAAATGCGTAAACCATTAGGTAAAAAACGTGTAGAATTTAAAACCAAAGATATAGAAGCCATTACCAAATTGTTTTTAGATTTTACAGAAAATGAAAACTCAATTATATTAGATAATGATGATTTTGGTTACAGTCAAATAACGGTACACCAACCACAAAAAGACGAAAACGGTAAACCTATAAAAGACAAAAAAGGTAACTTTAAATCTGATAATTCTAAAAAGGACAAAGAAAACATACCCTTAAAAGAAAATATAGACACTTTCTTCCAAAAAGAAGTAATACCATTTGTACCTAATGCTTGGTACAATGCTAAAGAAACCAAAATAGGATATGAAATAAACTTTGCAAAGTATTTTTACAAATACCAAGCACCAAGAGCCTTGTCTGTAATTACCAAAGATATTTTTGATATAGAAAAAGAAACCGAAAATCTATTAAAAGAAATTGTAAGTCTATAATATGAAATTGCAAAAACAACTCATATCGCAAATAAAAGACATTGTTTCTAATGCACAGCAAAGAGCAGTTCGTTCGGTAAATACCGAAAGAGTAGCAATGTATTGGCAAATTGGTAAAATTATTTTTGAAGAAGAACAGCAAGGAAAAGACAGAGCAGCCTATGCTACATTTCTTATTAAATCTATCTCAAAAGAATTACAACCTATATTTGGCACAGGCTTTACGGTTCGTCAATTAGAAATGAACAGACAGTTTTATCGCACATTTCCAAATACGAACGCATTGCGTTCGCAATTCAGTTGGACACACTACAAAAAACTGATAACTATTGATAACCAAGACAAACGCACCTTTTATATAGCAGAAACCGAAAAAAACAATTGGTCGGCTCGCCAATTAGAACGACAAGTAAACAGTCAACTTTTTGAACGTTTATTAATTAGCAACGATATAAAATCTGTATTAGCCGTAGCAAAAGAAGAAAAAACACCACAAAACCCTACCGAAATCATCAAAGACCCAATGGTATTAGAGTTTTTAGGTTTAAAAAGAGAAAACGCCTACTACGAAAAAGATTTAGAAACAGCCATTATAACACACCTACAAGAATTTATATTAGAACTGGGCAATGGTTTCTCTTTTGTAGCACGCCAAAAAAGAATACATATTGATGGTGATGAATTTTTTATAGACTTGGTTTTTTACAACCGTTTATTACAATGCTTTGTTGTTATAGAAATAAAAACAGACAAACTAACACACCAAGATTTAGGACAATTACAAATGTATGTAAACTACTACGACCGTACCGAAAAACAAGAGTATGAAAACCCAACCATAGGCATATTGCTTTGTACTGACAAAAATGATGCAATGGTAAAAATAACCTTACCAAAAAATAACAAAACCATTATAGCCAGCAAATACCAACTCTACTTACCTACCGAACAGCAATTGATAGATGAAGTAATGAAAGAAGTAGATAAAATAAACCATCTTAAAAAATAGTATGATAGCAGAAAAAATAGAGCAAAAACAATGGTTAAAACCATTACCCAATAATTGGGATGTACCGCGTATCAAAAACATTTTTACAGAAGTAGATGAACGTAGCGAAACAGGAAAAGAAGAATTACTTTCAGTATCTCATTATACAGGTATCACAAAAAAAAGAGATGCTTTAGATAATGAAGATGATATGGTAAGCAATGCCAAAACATTAGTAGGTTATAAAAAAGTAACTCAAAACGATTTGGTAAGTAATATTATGTTGGCTTGGAACGGCAGTTTAGGTATTTCTAAATTTAACGGAATTACAAGTCCTGCATATTGTGTATATCGTATCAAAGGAAATAACAATCCAGATTATTACGGCTATCTATTTTCTACCGAAATGATGAAAGGAGAATTTAGAAAAAAGTCTTATGGTATTATTGATAGTAGATTACGTTTATATACTGATGAGTTTTTTAGCATTACAGCACCTGTACCACCAATTGAAGTACAAAACAAAATTGTGGCTTATATAGATAGTCAAACCAAAAAAATAAAAACATTCATCAACAAAAAGCAAACCTTTATAAACCTACTTAAAGAGCAAAGGCAAAGTGTTATTGATAATGCAGTAACCAAAGGTGATGATAATTGGTCAAGCAAAAAATTGAAATACATTTCAGATTTACGTTTCAGTAATGTAAATAAACATACTATTGATGGTGAAAAGTTGGTGAGATTATGTAATTATACAGATGTTTATAAAAACGAATATATTATTGATAGTATGTCATTAATGATTGCATCTGCATCTGATAGTGAAATAGAAAAATTCAAAGTTTTAAAAGGCGACATTATTGTAACAAAAGATAGTGAAACGGCAGAAGATATTGCAGTACCTACATATGTAAGAGAGAATTTAGACAATGTGGTTTGTGGCTATCATTTAGCAATGATTAGAGCAGATGAAAGTCAAGTGTTAGGCGAATATTTATACCGAACTTTCCAATCAAAAAAAATCAATTCACATTTCAGAGTAAGAGCAACAGGTGTAACAAGAGTTGGTTTGAGTTTAGGTGATATTACAGGAGTATATATACCATTTCCAAATAGTATAGAAGAACAAATCCAAATAATAACCCACATCAAAACAGAAACAAATAAAATAGACCAAGCCATAGCCAAAGCCGAAAAAGAAATAGAATTAATACAAGAATACCAAAAAGCAATGATAGCAGAAGCGGTATTGGGTAAAATAACATCATTTAATAACAACTAAAACTATGTCAAGTAACAGAATAAAAAGACATATAGACCGACTAATATTAGATCCTAATAATTATAGGTTTATAGACCGTCCAGATTATAAGGAAGTTGCAGATAATGAACTTGCAGATGCACGTGTTCAACAAAGAACACATAACTTTTTATTAGGAAAGAATTATAGTAATATAAAAGACCTTATTAGTAGTTTTACTACTAATGGTTTTTTAGACATCGACCAAATTCAAGTTAAAGCAATTGGAGATAAATATTTAGTTTTAGAAGGTAATCGTAGAACAGCCACATTAAAATATTTATATAACCAATTTAAAGAAGGTAATGATGTAGGAAAACTTACAGAAGCCGATTTTAAAAGTATTAATATAGTTGAAATTATAGATGAAGACCCAGTACAACATTTAGTGTCTATGGGGCTACATCATATTAGTGGTAAAAAAAGGTGGAGTGCTGTTAATGAAGCCAAATTAGTAAACGATTTAATAGTTAAGTTCGGCAAATCAGAAGAAGAAGTTTGTAATTCTTTAGGGATTTCTAAAATGAAACTTCGTAGAGCAGTTCGCACATTACACCTTATTCAATTATATAAAGAAAGTGATTATGGAGACCAGTTTCAATCTACCAAATACACCATATTTGAAAGTGTTATTGCAAGTCCAGATATACGTAATTGGTTAGAATGGGATAACAATTTATATGTATCAAATAATCCTATAAATTTAGAACGCTTATTTAATTGGATTTCTGAAACAGAAGAAATTGAAATAGATCAAGAAGGCAATGAAAGAAGTAGTGTTCAAGAACCTATTATTAGTCAGTATCGACAAATAAAAGATTTAGCACTATTTATTAACGACTCACAAGCCATAAAGCGTATGGAAGATAGTCGGAATATAACAGAGGGTTATGCCTATAGTGATGCCATAGGAGAAAGTAGATTAAAAAATGCACTTGGGAATATAAAAAGTGAAGTACAAGCGGCTTTTAATTTTAGTGAACATCTAACACAAGATGATTACTTAGAAGTAGAAAAACTAAAATCAAAATTAGATAGGCTTATACCAAGTAGTGAAGCAAAAATAATAATTAATGACAAACAATTATCCCAATACTTCACAACAGTATCCAATCATTTTGAAAGTGTATTTATTCATCGCTATCGTAGATTAAGTAAAATAAAAGTAAAAAAATTATCAAGGGTCAACATCTTTGCTGGTGGTAATAATATGGGTAAAACCTCCATATTAGAAGCCTTTTATTTACTAAGTCAGTTAAACGATTTAAACGCTTTCTTATCATTAGAAAAGTACAGAGGTAAATTTCAAAGTGATTTTCTTTCAAAATGGATAGATGCCAACTTTATAAATGAAATTGAGATTGAAGGTACTTTTAATGAAGTACCAATGGGCTTGTTTATAGTTAGAGAAGATACCGAAACCAATATAGAAAAGTCAGGATATTTAAGCACTATAAATACAGAGGCTAAAGTTAAAGATGTAATTCTAAATAGTAGTATCCATTTATATAGTAATAAAGAAGCAGAACTTAGGTTTTCTAAATCACAAATCCTTTGCCCAGCAACATTTACAAGCCCATTTAGGTCAAATGTCGACTTATTAAAAAAGGCTCACGCTTTTGCTGTAAAAGAAGGATATATAGACGAAGTTATTAGTTTTATAAAAGAACATTTAGACAACTCTATTGAAAAAATAGAAATGATAGATGAAGATGGAGAAAGTCGTTTTATCGTAACATCTTCCTTATTAGAAAAACCTATTGACCTTACAAAATACGGAGAAGGGTTGCAAAGAGTATTTGAAATAGCCTTATTAATGGGTTATAGTCAAAATGGTATAGTTTGTATAGATGAATTAGATAGTGCTATACATAAAAGTCTATTAATCAAATTTACTAAATTCATTCAACAAACTGCACAAAGATTTAATGTTCAAGTATTCCTTTCTACGCATAGTAAAGAATGTATTGATGCTTTTATAAAAAATGATTATCACAATGAAGAAATAACAGCCTACGCTCTTGTAGAGGAAGATAACATCATTAAATGTAAATATATTGAAGGTAATAGGTTAGAGCAACTTGTTGAAACTATAAACTTTGATATAAGATGATAAATAACGTACTTTTCATATTAGCAGAAGGTGAACACGATACTGCATTTTTATATCGCATATTAAGAGTAAATGGGTTTACAAACTACAAAAGCACAATTAAAGATTACCCGAAACCTTTAAATGAATTTTTACTTTCGGGTATTGCAAAGGTTTCTTTTTCAGACACGAAACTACAAGAAGCAAGAAGAGGTAGTTTTCTTCCGTCTTATGCTATGGTTTCCGAAACCAACTTAATTATTATTTATTCTATTGGAGGTGATAGTAGAAGTGATTTAAGAACTTCAATAATAAAATCGTTAAATGCTTTTAATGTTGAAGATGAGGATGCTTTACAAGCATATCCTAATGCTAATTTATCAGTATTATATTTCTTTGATGCAGATGATAAGGGAACAGAATATAGAATGAACCAAACAAGGGATGAGTTAATCCTTGCTTTCCCTGATTTCGATTTTGAGGATACTTATAATGCTTCAACCTTTTATACTATTGAAGATATGGAAATAGGAGCATATATTTTTAGAGAAGTAGATAATGATAAAGGTATGTTAGAAGATATTTTAATACCATTAATGAAAGATGGTAATGATGATGTCTTTGAAGCGGCAGAAACTTTTTTAGAAATAAAAACTACTTGCACTCTTTATAAAGACAAACTAAAATATGACAAAAAAGATGCTACTTTACTTAAAAAAGTTAGTTCTGATAAATATTATCATAAAAAATCGCTAATAGGTACAATAGGTCAATTGCAAAAATCAGGTAAATCAAATACAGTTTGTATTAGTGATGCTGATTATATCACAGAAGCAAAAATATTAGAAAACGCTACCTGTATAGAAATAATAGACCTTATAAAAACAGTAATGATATAATAAATATGGCAACAGATACATCAGAAAAAGGTTTAGAAATAATCATAGAAAACTATTTAGTCAATACCAATGGTTTTGATAAAAGTGAAAGTAAAAACTATGACAGAGATTTGTGTATCAATACCAAAATCTTATTTGAGTTTATACAAGAAACCCAACCAACATCTTATGATAAGATAGTACAAAGAGGTAAAGATAAATTCCTAAAAAGATTAAAAACTCAAATCAAACAAAAAGGTATCATTACTTTACTGCGTAAAGGCATCAAAGATTTAGACCTAAACATACATCTATACTATAAAAAACCATCATCAGACCTAAACCAAAAAGCAATAACAAATTACAACGCTAATAATTTTTCTGTTACACGTCAGTTATATTACAGTTTAGCCAATAGCAACTCTTTAGATATGGTAATATTGGTAAACGGATTGCCAATTATAACTTTAGAATTAAAAAACCATTGGACAGGTCAAACCGTAAAAAATGCCATAGTACAATATCAAAAAGACAGAGATCCAAAAGAAACATTATTTGCCTTTGGTAGATGTATGGTTCATTATGCAGTAGATAGTAATTTGGTGTATATGACTACACATTTAAACGGTTTTAAAACATTCTTTTTACCATTTAATAAAGGTGACAATGACGGAGCAGGAAATCCTATAAACCCAAACGGTTTAAAAACATCTTACTTATGGGAAGAAAGTTTAACAAAAGAGAATTTGAGCAATATGATAGAAAACTATGCTCAAATAGTAGAAGAAAAAGATGAAGATACAGGTAAAATAAAAAAGAAATTAATCTATCCAAGATACCACCAATTAAGAGCAGTAGATAACATTTTAACTCACGCTAAAACTAACGGAGTGGGTCAGCGTTATTTAATACAACATTCAGCAGGTTCAGGTAAATCATATTCTATTACTTGGTTAGCACATCAATTAGTTAGTTTACACAATGCAGATAATACAGATACTGTTTTTGATAGTGTTATTGTAGTAACCGATAGACGTGTTTTAGATAAGCAGATTAGAGACAATATCAAACAATTTGCACAAGTAAGTAATGTTGTAGAAGCCATTGATAAAGGAAGTAAACAGTTAAAAAAAGCCTTAGAAGATGGTAAAAAAATAATTGTAACAACCGTACAAAAGTTCCCTTTTGTTATGGACGAAATAGGCTCATTACAAGCCAAACGATTTGCTATTATTATAGATGAAGCACATAGTAGCCAAAGTGGAGAAACAGCAAGTAAAATGAATTGGGTATTATCTGATAAAGAAGCACCTTATGGTGAAGAAAACGGACACGACCAAGAACCTTTTACATCTGAAGATGCAATAAACACTATGATAGAACAGCGTAAAATGCTAAAAAATGGTAGTTACTTTGCTTTTACGGCTACGCCAAAAAATAAAACTTTAGAAACATTTGGTGATAAAACAGCAGAAGGTAAATTTAAACCTTTTGATACCTACACAATGAAACAAGCCATTGAAGAAGGTTTTATTTTAGATGTACTTAAAAACTATACAACATATCAATCCTATTATAAAATTGATAAGTCAGCAGAAGAAAATCCAGAGTTTGAAACCAAACAAGCCAATAAAAAACTAAGGGCTTATGTAGAAAGTCATCCTTTTTCCATTATGGAGAAATCCAAAATAATGGTAAACCATTTCAATACAGAAGTTCATAACAAAATAAAAGGACAAGCCAAAGCAATGGTAGTATGTAAAAGCATTAATAATGCAATACGCTACTACTTTTCTTTCAAAGAATATTTAAAAGAAATAAACTCACCTCATAAATGTATTATTGCTTTTTCTGGAACAAAAGAATATGATGGAAATGAAGTAGACGAACCAAGATTAAATGGTTTTTCGAGTGGTGATATTCCTAAAGAATTTAAGAAAAATGAATACCGTTTTTTAATAGTTGCTAATAAATTTCAAACAGGTTTCGACCAACCCTTATTGCATACTATGTATGTAGATAAAAAATTAACAGATGTACAAGCAGTTCAAACCTTGTCAAGACTTAACAGGTCAGCACCAAATAAAGAGGATACATTTGTATTAGATTTTTTCAATACTACAGAAGACATCAAAGAGGCCTTTGAACCATTCTATACAACCACTATTTTAAGTGAAGAAACTGATGCAAATAAACTAAACGATTTACAGGAAGCATTAGATGATGCACAAATATATACTAAAGATGATGTAATTACTTTTACTGATTTATATTTCAATAACGGTACAAGAGAGCAGTTAGAACCTATAATTGACAGATGTGTTGCTACTTTCAAAGGCGAATTAAATACAGATGCTCAAATAGATTTTTATGTAAAAGCAAAATCATTCTTTAGAACCTATGCTTTCTTATCTAAGTTGCTGTCTTTTTCAGATATTTATTGGGAAAGGTTGTATTGGTTTATTAAGTTTTTATTACCTAAAATTAAACCAGAAGGTACAGATGATTTAGCAAAAGGAATATTAGAAGCAATAGATTTAGACAGTTATAGATTATCAATTACTACTAAAGAAAATATTAAACTAAAAGGTGATGAAGAAATAGACCCAACACCACCAACAATGAAAGGTAAAAAGGGAGATAATGAATTTGACACCTTACAGGCTATTATCAATGAATTTAATGCTCGTTTTGGTATAGATAATTGGTCAGATGATGATAAGATAAAACAATTCTTATTTGAGCAATTACCTAAAGCCTTTATTCAAGATTTAGATACCGTAAATGCTGTAAAAAATTCAGACAAGCAAAATGCTAAAATCACTTCCGATAAAAAAGTAGAAGATTTAATGCAAGATGTAATATTCACATATACCGATTTATATAAAAAATTCACAGACGACCCAGACTTCAAACGCCAATATTTAGATTATGTATTCGATAAGATTTGGCAACAACCAAATGCTTCATAAACCACTTATTCGCTATGCAAAAACTCACACTAAATATAATCCCATTTAAGCATCCATCTACTTTGATGGAGTTTGGCTTTTATAAAGAAAAAAAAGATGGGTATTATCCTTTAAAAAAGTATAATTACCCAAGGTCATTATGGGATAACTATGAAGAAGAGTTACAAAATTGCAATAGGTTATATTCAAACTTTAAGAATAAAGAAGATTGTGATTTTATTGCAACAGTAGATTTAGGTAAGAGTTTCAAATTTGCAGACCATTATTACACAAAATCAATTTATGATTTCTTTCTTAGAAATGCAGATGCTGTAAATTTTGGATATGTAAATGACGTAGAGGTATGGTTAAAAGATAGTACGGTTAGGAACATTGAGTATACTACCTACAAAAAATATTCACTAAGAGTACAATTTGCCAAAGTTTCTAATAGTATGGAGTTAGTAGTTACTTATGATGGTACTTCATTAGTTCATAAAAAAAGTATTGCAGAATTTGATAATTTACGTCCGGAACTAATAAATAAAGTACTCTTTAAAAACGAGAGATACAATTATCAATGGCAAAGTCAAGAGTTAAAACTCGACCTTGATAAAGTATATCCTATTCTAAGTAAAACTCTATTGGATGAACTTACCATTGAAAGACCTTTTAAACGTGAACCAAATAAATACATACCATATCTTAAAGAAATAAATTTCTTTTACGAAACCTATTTAAACAATGAAGCATTTAAAAATATCATTCCATTAGATAACAATGGGTTTATTAGCATTGATGATAAAAAGATACTTCGTACTAAAAATAGTTCAAACGAATTATCTTTTGGTAAAGGAAAAGGCAGAGAGCCTAAAAAAGACTTTTTAAGGCTAAAGCCTTACAAACCATCAGATGAAGCCAATGTTCGTTTTGTGTTTATATATCATAAAGACGACAAAGAAAAATATGTCAGAAAACTATATTCAGTATTAAAAGATGGTCTAAAAAATGGTGAATATGTAAACTTCCCGCCAATGAGTGAAGCCATAGCCCAAAACTTTTATATGGATGAAAGTAAGGGTTTTGAGTTCACAAATATTGATACAGCATTACAAGAAATAACACAGCAACTTTCAACTTTTGAAAAAGTAGATAATACACTATATGTTGCTTTTTATATTAGTCCTGTTAGAAAAGATGAAAAAGACAATGAGCGATTAATGTTGTATTACAAAATGAAAGAATTGTTTTTAAATCAAGGCATTACTTCACAAGTAATCTATAAAGAGAGTTTATTTAATAAGAATTTCAGATGGTATTTACCCAATATTGCAGTTGCTTTATTGGCAAAAATCAATGGTATTCCTTGGCGTTTAGATACTGATACTAAAGATGATTTGGTTGTAGGTGTTGGTGCTTTCTATTCAGTAACTCAAAAAACTAAATATATAGGAAGTACATTTTGTTTTAATAATGACGGCACATTTCAAGATTTTAATTGCTTCAATTCTAATGAAACAGAAAAGTTAGCAGGAGAAATTAGTAAAGCAATTATGAAATATGTGGTTGACAATCATACACAAGCCAAAAGGCTTATTATTCACTTCTACAAAAAGATTAGTCAAAAAGATTTAGAACCAATTTATGATATTCTACATACTTTTAATTGGAACATTCCAGTAATAGTAATAACAATCAATAAAACTATTTCCAACGATTATGTAGCATTTGATTTAGGTAGCCCAAACCTAATGCCAATAAGTGGTTCTATAGTACCAATAGGCAGAAGTCAATATTTATTATTTAACAATACTCGTTACAATGCAAATGAAACAGTAAATGATAATCCTTTCCCTATAAAACTAACCTTTTCATCATCTGATGAAGAATTACTAAACGACAGACTTGTAACTAAAGAATTAATAGATCAGGTATATCAATTCAGCAGAATGTATTGGAAATCTGTTAGGCAACAAAATCTACCTGTTACAATCAAATACCCAGAAATGGTTGCAGAAATATATCCATTCTTTAAAAACGATAGTTTACCACCTTTCGGTCAAAAGAACCTTTGGTTTTTATAATAGCAATTCCAATTAATTAAAACCGTTTATTTAATAGGTGTGCTACGCACGACTTTAATACGGTTAGTTCCGTAGGTTTTTCCCCAGCCTATAAAAATCCAACGTTACTCGTACCTCATAACTCTCTGTCTTTTTATAGACTTCCGCTTTCCCTCGCATAGTTATTATTTTTATCACACTTATTGCAAATAAAGCAATAAGACGTATTGTACGCCATTGCCTCGCTATGTACAAACTTGTGCCAAAAATAATAACCCAAATCTAAGTTACATAATAAGAGTTATAAGTCCGCTACGCACAATTTTAGGCATATTATTTTAAGGGTTAAAAATTGTCGTTATAACAGTTATTATGTAAAATAGACGCTTTAGCCAACGCTTAAAACCTACTTCACCAACCGAAAAACCAACACCCCACCACCCTTTCAGCGGTTTAAAAAAATAAACTACATTATTACTACGGCTTATAGAGGTTTCATTTCTTTCATTCATTTCGTGCCTACATTCATTCACTACAATCAACCACTATCGCCTACAAGAGCCACGCAAGAGTAACTCATTCTCTACATTACACTACGCCAACGCATATTCCATTACGCAAACCGTATATTTCACTTATTAAAAGAACCTTAGAGGTAAACTTGTAAAGTTTGCAAACTCTGCAACCTTGTAAAATATACAGTTTTCTACATTCCATCCCACTCAGTAGTTCCATTTCGTTCAATCGTCACACTTGCTTTCGCACCATCCCACGCTTTTAGATAAAGTATCATTTATTTTTTTAGCGTTAATACCCCGTTGGTATTGGTATAAATAAAAAGTAGATAGTAATTATTATGTCAAAAGAATAAAAAAGGTTGCAATGATAGGCGGACGGTTTGATTTGAAAAGGTCAAGCCCTACGGGTTTTGAAAAAAATCTCCACCCAAACAGGTAGTATTTTTCTCAAAAACCTTGTCAAACCAACCCTTACCACCTGTTGAACGGCTTTCTTTTTTTTTCGTTTTTTTCTTTGTCAAAAATTTTGTGAAGGGGATTTCGGAGTTCAACAAAAATTCTTTTAAAATGACAAAATTCTATCTCAAAACTTACCGAAAATTAGCGGAAACGGACAAACCACATTTCTACATTCTCAACAAAGGAATGAACAGCGGAAAGCCACTAAAAAAACCTTGTCCGAATTGTTTTGTACTTACATCAAACACAGAGGAAGAAGTCCAGAGTTTATATTGGTTATGCTTTGGATTGTGGAAAGCAAAATCATTTCATTATTATTTGAAAAGTTCAGTTATTCCATTCATCACCATAAATGATATGCGAACAGCAATAGCAGGAGGTTTTGAAATTGCTCAACAAAATAAACCTGTATTTAAAAAATCAATAGAAACACTTCAATTTTTAGAACTAAAGGAAAAGCAATTCCATCAAAATATTCAATTAATAAATGATGCAAAGAGGGTTATTTTTCACAGATATATTTTAAATAGAAGATAGTAACGTTTTTCGTGTTTATGCCCACTACAAGCAAAGTATATACTACCTATGATTGCACCACCTTAATATTTCAAGGTAAATGACACATACAGAAAAAGCCCACTCATTTGAGTAGGCTTTCTAAATCAATAATTTTCTAAAATTACGGCATCTTAAAAAATATCAACAATCTTCATTGCGTTTCCTTGATTGAAAACGTAGTAGTTTGAATTTACTTCCTGATAAAACTCAACGCCCACAATATTTAACAAACTTACGTCAGCAGTCATTGTTGGAGTACCTTGTTACTTGACTATCTGCCATAGATTTCATTAAACTTGCTACACCAACACGAACAGATTTACCGACCATTGCACAGCCACCAAATTCATTCATATTTTCTCGTGTTCTTTGGAATGCAGGATCATTCTTTATTTGGTCAGCGGTTGGCCCACCAATCATTCCTGCAAAATATCCTTCATTTCCTTTTATCTTGAAGTGTCTAATGTCACCAAGAGTACCTACATATTTTAGGGGTCCTTTCTGTCTTGCCATTGTATTATATTTTTTTAATTAAACAATAAATATTACTATTGTAAATATAAATACAACTAACTGAATATCAGTATTGTAAAAAACGTAAACAAGTGCAAACAAAGGCTAATAAACAAATTATAGAGCGACCTCATTACGAAATAGTAAAAATCCTTGATGGAGATGGATTAATTGTAAAAAATATTTTCACAAATAAAGAGGAAGAAATACGTCTTTTAGGAATTGATGCACCGGAACTAAAAAAATGCAATAAACTGAATCAAGATGAAAGAGAAGTGCATTTAGCAGGTCAATTTTTAATTGAATTGGGTTATCAATCATTTAAATTTCTTAAAAAGAAAGCCAAACTAAATACTAATATTACAATTATTCAAGAAGTTAAAAACCAAAAAGATAGATTTGGAAGAACATTAGCCTACATCATTTTACCTAACGGTAAAACGCTGAACGAAATACTCATAAGAAAGGGATTTGCAAAGCCATATAACAAGGTTTATTGTTATGAGTTACCATTGTATCAAAAACTTAATTTGAAAGCCAAAAGAAAGAAAAAAGGTCTATATTTGGTGACAGATACATTTTAATAAAACTTCTTTTATTAACGCCTGTATTTCCTTTATTATCAATATTTTGTTGCCCATTTGTTTCCCAAAAGGCACAAACCTTTATAGGTAAAGGAAAGTTATATTTTGTATCGGAAAGTAATTACCTTTCTGATTTATAGGATTTTAAAATATTTTAG
>CAYRZY010000018.1:17540-21186 GCA_964428855.1 uncultured Flavobacteriaceae bacterium | reverse complement strand
AATTAATTTCCGTAACTCACCTTTCAACTGATTTCGTTGTTTTTTAAATGATTTACTCCGTTTATCTTTTTTAAAATCAGAACCTTTGAATATCCGTATCGGATTTCCTCTTTGGATATTCAAATGATTCTGCCATTCTTTCTTTACATCTTTAGATAGTTTTTCTAATTGATAACTGTATAATTTTTCAGTCAATCGTTGAATTGCTATCTTTTTATTTTGATGCTGTGAACGAGTATCCATTACTGTTACAGATATACCTGTAAACGGATGTGTTGCTCTTACCGCAGAACTGACTTTATTTACATGCTGTCCTCCTGCTCCACTGCTCCGCATTGCTTGAAATTTAAAATCTTTCTCGTTAATTTCTAACATTTCTTGATTTGTTAATTCAAAAATGGCAATGAACCAATTTTTTCGTTTGTTGTTTTTACGAAACATACTTCTACCAATCCATAAAATAACACCAATCCAGTTTTCTAAAAACCGATCTAAACCTTGACCATTTAATAATATGGTAACCGATTGTACAGTGCCATTTTCATAACCATGAACTGTATTTACAATAGTATATTCAATTGCTTCTGGTGCCAATTCTTTTAAAAAAGCCTTTAACACTTTTGCAACCACATAACTACATTCGTTTGGACCACGACCTGCTGTTATTTGTATTATTCTTCTATTTGTTTTCATCATTCTATACTGAACTTGGTTCAGCATCTTTTTAATTAATTATATTTTTTGTTTGTTTCACAATCGAGGTCACAGAGACATACAGAGTTTTCTCTATTACCTGTTAATAATCATACCGTTCTTTGAGCCACAGCGTGACACTACGATACAACTTGCTTCGAAAAATTGATGATTTTTGTAAACTAAAAAAGTCCGAAACGCTTTTACTGCTTCGGACTTTTCATATAGTAGTTATTTTGTTTACTTATATATTGTAGTCCAAAGCGAACTCAAATCAAATCCTAGATTTGTTCGAGTTTTTACTGATGTCAGATTTAATACAATCATTTTGCTTTGATTTTTAAAAGTTCATACCATCCTCCCAAAAGGGAAGAAATATTGAACTGGTTTATTCTATTCTGTGTTTAATAGATGTACAGTGATTAATTTTATTTACAACTAATTTGTTATGCTATTAGAACGGTGCAAACATAAAACAATATTTTAATTTAATAAGAAATTTTTTATTTTATTTTACTTACTGTCAGGTAGTTATATTCAATTAGGGCAATACAATTCCTGCCCGCTATTTAGCAGAATTCCAACATCTTGAGTGTGTTATGTTTACTTATCAACTGTCATAAATTAATAGCTAAAGAAAAAACATAAAAAAAGCATCCAATTTCTTGGACACTTATCAAATTTATATGTTTTTAAGTTTTTTACCTATTCATCATACTATGAAAATAAATTCCAGTGTCTTTTTTATGTGTTAAAAATAAATTCATAGGGTAAACTTTTTATTTTGTTTCTAATTATGGTGCAAAGGTGCAAATTTATATTAGTAAATAATACACTCTTGGTTAATAAAACTAATTTACATCCTTAAAAACGCAACCTTACAGTATTTTATCCATCTTAAATAAAAAACCTGCTATGAAATATACTCTTTCTATTTTATTATTCAGCTGTATCCTTTTTGGATGTACCAGTAATACCAATGATAGCCGTAAAGAATATTCTTTTACCGAAAACTCACAAATTACATTAGACGATAACGAACCTAATCCTTTTACTAAAATAGAATCTGGTGAAAACTTAGTATTTGAATATTACTTTCAAAAAGAAGACAATGAAGACATCGCTGATGATGAATATTCTGAATCTATAATCTTTGAAATTAATCCTGACTTAGAAGATTTTTCTTATACAGATAACGAATTATCATCTATTAATACTTACTTTGATAAATCCTGTTTTTGTTTAATAGAAGGAAGTATTCCTATTGCCAAAGGGACCATTCAAGGCAATAAAATTGATAATCATACTTGGGAAATTCAAATAAATGTGGCTTTTACAGATTATAATGAAAATATAACTAAAGTTATCAGTGGTTCATTTTTAAAACACAATTAGACATCGTATTTAAGTAGAAAAAGATACTTTTGCACCAAATAATTTATCTTGGAAGAAAACAAAGGTACTAGAATCAATAAATATTTAAGTGAAGTTGGCTATTGCTCACGTAGAGCTGCCGATAAACTTATTGAACAAGGTCGAGTAACCATCAATGGTGCTGTACCAGAATTGGGAACAAAAATCCAATCTGGTGATGTCGTAAAAGTTAATGGAATATTGGTTTCTGATGCTGATAAAGACAGACCTGTCTACATTGCTTTTAATAAACCTATTGGTATTGTCTGCACTACAGATACTAGAGTTGAAAAAGATAATATCATCGACTATATCAATTATCCTTCTCGTATCTTTCCTATCGGAAGACTTGACAAGCCCAGTGAAGGACTTATCTTTTTAACCAATGATGGAGATATTGTAAATAAAATACTACGAGCAAGAAACAACCATGAAAAAGAATATGTGGTTACCGTAAATAAACCTATTACCAAAGATTTTATTAAAAAAATGAGTAATGGTGTTCCTATTTTAGATACTATAACTCGAAACTGTAGGGTGACACAATTGAGTAAATTTCAATTTAATATTGTCTTAACTCAAGGTCTCAACCGACAAATACGTAGAATGTGTGAACATTTAGACTATAGAGTGAACAAGCTAAAACGTGTTAGGATTATGAATATCAATTTGGATGTTCCTGTTGGAAAATGGAGAGATTTAACTGCTAACGAATTGAAAGAAATTCACAGACTGGTAGCTGAATCAACTAAAACATTTATTGCTGATAATCTCTGAAAGGGATATATTTGATAACATCGGACAAAGTCCTATGAAACCCTGAAAGGGTGATGTACTAATCCCACACATATTTTTCATTATATGCTACTTTATATTTATTTAAAAATAGTCTATATTCTTCCTGAAATGTTTTTTTACTATGATGAGCATGTTGATTCTTAATATAATTCACTACAACATCTGTTTCACTAGGTTTCACAGAAAAAGCACCATAACCATCTTGCCAATAAAAATTATGTAAGGAAGGGTCTTTAGTTTTTATCCATTTAGAAGAATTCGCTTTTACTTTTTTAACTAATTCTACTAATGCTATTTTTTTAGAAAGCATACATAAAATATGGATATGGTCTGTAAAACCACCAACTGAAAGAACTTGACATTCTAATTCATTACAAACACCTCCAATATAAGCATGTAGTTCTTTCTCATATGGTGGATAGATAAGATTTTTTCTATACTTGGTACTGAATACGATATGGATATAGTTTTGTACTAGTGATTGTCCCATCTTAATTATATATCGCCCTTTCAGGGCTGTTCGATGGAATAAATTCCATAATTAATATATTACGCCCTTTCAGGGCTAACCGTAGCATGAATTAGATTACTCCCTTAAATTAAATTCTAGCATTAATATTTTTATCCTCTCAAGGCTAACCGTAACATTGAGTAGATTACTCTCTAATATAATCCCTGAAAGGGATGCATAAGATAACATAGGACGAAGTCCTATGACAGGACGAACGTCCTATGACAGGAC
>CAYRZY010000018.1:5410-17440 GCA_964428855.1 uncultured Flavobacteriaceae bacterium | reverse complement strand
GTCCTATGACAGGACGAACGTCCTATGACAGGACAGAGCCCTAGACAGGACGAACGTCTTACAGACAGAACTCTATCATGGATAAGACGCCTTAGCTCTAGCCCTGAAAGGGCGACATATACCTACTTCAAACTTGCCAAACTATCTTCTAAGGTCTCTATTTTCAATACAGCATCCGCTTCTTTTTTCCTTTCAATTTCAATAACTTTATCTGGTGCATTGTTTACAAAACGCTCATTAGATAATTTCTTTTGAACAGAGTTTAAGAAACCTTTTGTATATTTTAATTCCTCTTCTAGCTTTTGTTTTTCTGCTTCAACATCAATACTTGATCCAAACGGAATAAAGTATTCGTTAGAATTGATACGGAATGACAAGGCATTCTCTACGTTGGTTTGAGTTTCTTTTATTTCAGAAACATTACATAGCTTTTTAATAACAACATCAAAATCAGCATTGAAACTCTCATTTTTTGAAACAAACAATTCTAACTCTTCTTTAAAAGAAATATTTTTCTCTTTTCTGATGTTTCTAATGGCAGAAATAACTTCAGCAGTATACTCAAAATCTCTTATGATTTGTTTGTCGAATTCCTTTAACTCAGGGTTTCTAGAAACAATCAACGCCTCCTCCACTTTTCTATCTGCAATTTGATGCCAAATTTCTTCAGTTAAAAATGGCATAAACGGATGTAATACTTTTAAATTATTTTCAAAGATTATGATTATGGCATCAAAAGTTTGTTTGTCTATCGGTTGTTGATATTCAGGTTTTACCATTTCTAACAACCATGAACAGAAATCATCCCAAATTAATTTATAGGTAGTCATCAACGCATCAGACAATCTATATTTTGAAAAATGATCTTCTATTTCAGTAAAAGCTTCTTGAAATTTTGCATCAAACCATTTAAGTGCAATTTTACTTGATGCTGGTTGCTCAATTTCAGAGCTTACTTCCCAACCACTTACCAGTCTATAAGCATTTACTATTTTATTTGAAAATGCTTTACCTTGTTGTAGTTTCGTTTCATCAAACAATAAATCGTTACCAGCTCCAGAACTTAATAACATCATACCAGCACGTACCGCATCTGCACTATAGTCTTCTATTAATTTTAATGCATCAGGTGAATTACCTAATTGTTTCGACATTTTCCGTCCTTTGTCATCACGTACAATTC
Source organism: uncultured Flavobacteriaceae bacterium (assembly GCA_964428855.1). Classification (GTDB taxonomy): domain Bacteria; phylum Bacteroidota; class Bacteroidia; order Flavobacteriales; family Flavobacteriaceae; genus Aureibaculum. The sequence continues at coordinate 16,257 of CAYRZY010000018.1, read as the reverse complement.
CTGTAAAATATACATTTTTAAAAGGTTTTTCATTTCTAAATTCATAGCCTGCAAAAATCATTCTAGCCACCCAAAAGAAAATAATATCTGGTCCTGTTACCAAATCATTGGTTGGATAGTAATAATTTATTTCTTTATTATCAGGATTTCTAATCCCGTCAAAAACAGATATTGGCCATAACCATGATGAGAACCAAGTATCTAAGGCATCATTGTCTTGTTTTAGATCTTCGATTCTTAGAGATTTCTCGTCGCTTGTTCCTAGCTCTGTCGAAATGACATTTAGCTTCTTTTGAGCTAATTTCAACGCCTCTTCTTTGTTTTCGGCTACTACAAAATCTTCTTTTCCATCACCATAATAATAGGCTGGTATTTGTTGTCCCCACCACAACTGACGAGAAACATTCCAATCTCTGATGTTTTCTAACCAGTGACGGTATGTATTTTCTATTTTTTTAGGATATAGTTTGATATCATCTGTTTCTAGCACAGCTTTCAATGCTGGTTTTACCAAATTCTCCATTTTCAAAAACCATTGATCTGACAATCTAGGTTCAATTACTGCTTTGGTTCTTTCAGATGTTCCTACTTTATTGATGTGATTTTCTACTTTTGGTAAACATCCTAAATTTTCTAATTCCTTAGATATTTCTTTACGAACCACAAATCTGTCCTTGCCTTGATAATGCAATCCGAAGCTATTCAACGTTGCATCTTCATTAAAAATATCAATTACTTCTAAGTTGTGTTTATCACCTAAGGCTTTATCATTCATGTCATGAGCAGGCGTTACTTTTAAACAACCTGTCCCAAATTCTACATCAACATATTCATCTTCAATAATAGGAATTACACGATTGCAAATAGGTACAATTGCCTTTTTGCCTTTTAGATGCGTAAAACGCTCATCATTGGGGTTGATACAAATGGCAGCGTCACCCAAAATGGTTTCTGGACGCGTTGTTGCCACAGTAAGCACCTCATTAGAGCCTTCAATTTTATAATTGATATAATATAATTTTCCGTTTTGTTCTACATATTCTACTTCCTCATCAGACAAGGTTGTTTTTGCTTCAGGATCCCAATTTACCATTCGGTATCCTCTATAAATCAATCCTTTATTGTACAAATTGACAAAAGTTTTGATGACTGCTTCACTCATATCATCATCTAAAGTAAACTTAGTTCTATCCCAATCACAAGAGCAGCCTAACTTTTTTAATTGCTCTAAAATTACGCCTCCATATTCATTTGTCCAATCCCAAGCATGCTTTAAAAACTCCTCACGAGTCAAGTCATTTTTATCAATACCTTGTTCTTTTAGCTTTGCAACAACTTTCGCCTCGGTAGCAATAGAAGCATGATCTGTACCTGGCACCCAACATGCATTTTTACCTTGTAATCTCGCACGTCTAATCAATACGTCTTGAATGGTATTGTTCAGCATATGCCCCATGTGTAAAATACCCGTGACATTTGGTGGCGGAATAACAATCGTATAAGGCTCTCTATCATCTGGTATAGAATGAAAATAATTATTTTTCATCCAGTAGTCATACCATTTACTTTCTACTTGGTTTGCATCATATTTAGAGGAAATACTCATAATTGGCATCGTTTTTGAATTCAGTATGCAAAGTTACAATTTATGGATAGGTTCTAAAACAATATGCCATAAAATTACACGTTATTATTTTAACTCAAAATGCAGTATATTTGCATTATAAAAATTCAAAAACAAAATGAAAAAATTAGCACTATTATTATTTATCGGATGCATTGGCTTATCTATCAATGCACAAGAAGCAACAGTTAAAAAAGCTGATCCAAACGCTCCAAAATTTAAGTTTGAAACTAAAACAGTTGATTATGGTACTATAGAGCAAGGTTCTGAACGTGTTCGTGTATTAAGTTTTACCAATACTGGTAAATCTCCATTAATTATTTCAAATGTTAAAGGAAGTTGTGGCTGTACAGTACCTTCTGTACCTAAAGAACCTATTATGCCTGGAGCATCTGGTGAAATTTCAATAAACTATGATACCAATAGAGTTGGACAAATTTCTAAAACGATAACTATTTCTTCAAATGCTGATAGACCTTCTATTACAATTCCTGTGAGAGGAAAAATAAACAAGAAAAGTAGTATTACTATTTTAGAAGAGCATGAAAAAAGCATGTTGTCTAATGAAAAAAAATAAAGTTTAGAATACAAATACTAAAAAATTAAAAGCGACTCATTGAGTCGCTTTTTTTATAACATCTTTTTAAGTCTAAACTCATACAATAATTCTTTCCCATTACGTTCAACCAGTAATTTCATCTTTTTCCCTTCTTTACTTGAAAACAGGTACATAATCTCTTGTAGTTTGTAATTATAAATTGCATTTCCATTAATTTTAAGTAGCACATCATCTTTTAAAAGTCCTGCAAGAGCAGCAGGTGAATCTTTCCTTAACTCAACAATTCTATAAGAGGGTTTTAGTGCATAAATATAGCTATATAGCATCTGAACTGTAGATTGGCTATTCGGATTTGTATCGTCAGTATCTAACAGAGCTGCTTGCCTTTCTTTTATCAATCTACTACCATTATAAGCTAATTCTATACCACTCATATTGTATAAAAATGGTGATTTAAAATATTTTGAAGGCTTTTTAATGGTTAATTTTTTATTAGGATAATCGTAAATAATCAAAAACCTCTTTAATATTTCAGAACCGATAGATCCGTTTCTTCCTGTATGTTTATAGGCATCCTCTATAGAATTAAAATTAGGATAAGCTACATTGGCATCTAGCAAGGTATAATTTCCTAAAGAAATCTTTTTAATCTTACTCCGTTTTCCATAAATATTACCACTTAAGCCTCTACCTAAATAATCATTAAAATGATTTTCAGGCACTGAAATATCAATACTCGATTGATCAAACAGCCATAATGCATCACTACCTCCAGAATCTATCAACAGTTTCACGGGTATCTCTTTACCGACATCAACTGTAGCATAGATATAAGGTTTGTTTTTGTAAAAATGCAAGTCAAAATCCTCACACCTTTTGCACTTTTTGTATTTATAGGTATCTGGATTTGAAAACTTAATCCGTTTTGAACTATAATTTATTTCCACAATAAAATCTCTAAATAAATCACCACCAATTATACCATTAATATCTACCCCTAATCTTGATGATAAATCAAATTCTTTACTGTAAATGGCATAAACCATATGCTCATTATTAAAAATTTTACCGAGCTTCAAAGTGTTATTTCTAGATTTCACGGCATCTAAGTATTCTCCTTCCCCCAAACCTCTTAATCTTATTTGCTCAGTATTCTTAAGGTTTAAGGAATCTTTTAGTTCTAAATTGAGCAATAAGGAATTATCTACTCCTGTATCTAACAAAAAATTAAGTGATGTCCCGTTTACCTCAATGGGAACAATAATTAAGTTGTTCATCAGTTTAAAGGATAAAGTATAACTATCCTTCCCTCCTAGTATATTAAATGCATCTTGGGAGTAACTATCTAGAACTGTAAATAGCAATAAAATGATATGTAAATGGCTAATTTTGAAACGCATACAGCTTTATATTCTTTCTAAATTTACGAAATAAATCAATACAAATTCTTAGAATCATAAAATTTAACTTTTTAAAATTTAATTCTTCCGAGATCACTAAATGTGATTACAACCTTTCTACCTTAGCTTCGCTTTGTACAGGCTCATCTCAGAATGACGATGAATTCTTTAGAATAAAGCCCTTAATTGAATAAAATTTCGCAATTTTGTTATAAATATTATTTCTATGCCAACAGTATCTCACAAGGGGAAATTAATGCCTCAATCACCTATTAGAAAGCTTGTTCCTTTTGCAGAAAAAGCAATAAAATCAGGGAAAACTATTTACCATTTAAATATCGGTCAACCCGATATTAAAACCCCAAAAATAGCTTTAGATGCTGTTAAAAATAACACGATAGAAACTTTAGCCTATTCAAGGTCTGAAGGCTCTGAAACGTATAGAAAAAAGATTGCCAACTATTATGCTAAGCATGATATTGAAGTAAATCACAATCAAATAATTGTAACTACTGGTGGTAGTGAGGCTTTACTATTTGCTTTTGGTAGTATAATGGATGTTGATGATGAAGTAATAATACCAGAACCTTTTTATGCTAATTATAACGGATTTTCAACGGCTTCTGGTGTTAATATTGTACCTGTAGTTTCAAAAATTGACACTAATTTTTCCTTACCTCCTATTGAGGAATTTGAAAAACTAATTAGCAAAAAAACCAAAGCCATTTTAATCTGTAACCCTGGTAATCCAACAGGATATTTGTACTCTAAAGAAGAAATTCAAAAGCTTGCAGCCATTGTTAAAAAACATGATTTATTTTTAATTGCGGATGAAGTATATAGAGAATTTACCTATGATGGATTAGAACATTATTCTATTCTAGAAGAAAAAGGTCTAGAAAACCACGCTATAGTCATTGATTCTGTTTCTAAACGATACAGCATGTGCGGTGCAAGAATTGGGTGTTTAGTTTCTAAAAATACTGAAGTGATTACAACGGCTTTAAAATTTGCACAAGCAAGATTGAGTCCGCCAACCTTTGCTCAAATTGCCTGTGAAGCAGCTTTAGATACACCTCAGAGTTATTTTGACGATGTAATTTCTGAATATGTTGATAGAAGAAATACTTTAATCAGCGAATTACAAAAAATTAAAGGCTTAAAAGTAGGGACACCTAAAGGAGCTTTTTATTGCATAGTTGAATTACCTGTTAAAAATACAGATAAGTTTGCACAATGGTTATTAGAAGATTTTGATGTGGATGGAGAAACAATAATGGTGGCTCCTGCAGCAGGATTTTATTCAACTAAAAATGTAGGATTGAACCAAATTCGAATTGCTTACGTTCTTAATAAAGAAAGTTTAATAAAATCGGTTCATATTTTAAAAGAAGCCTTAAAAGTATATAAAGACTAATGCAAATTCAACACAACATCTCATTAAAGCCTTACAATACCTTTGGTATTGATGTCAATGCTTCAAAATTTTTAGATATTACCAATATAGAAACACTACATGAACTTTTAAAAGTAGAAAAAGATTTTTTTATTATTGGAGGAGGTAGTAATTTACTATTGACCAAAGACATTACTAAATTAGTGATTCACATTGACTTTAAAGGTATTAAGGTAGTTGATGAATTTGAGGATTATGTGTTGATACAAGCTGCAGCTGGAGAGAATTGGCATGAATTTGTACTCTGGTGTATTGATAATAATTATGGAGGTGTTGAAAATTTATCTTTGATACCAGGTAATGTTGGTACGGCACCTATACAGAATATTGGTGCCTATGGTGTAGAGTTTAAAGATACAGCCATAGAAGTTGAAGCCATCCATATAGAAACTGGTGTTATAAAGATCTTTAAGAAAGATGAATGTGAATTTGGCTATCGCAATTCTGTTTTTAAGAATGAATTAAAAGGTAAATACATTATTACCAATGTTACGTTTAAGCTTTCAAAAAACAAACATGTTTTGAATAGTTCTTATGGTGCTATACAAGCTGAATTAGCTAAGAATACTATTGAAAATCCTACCATTAAGGATGTCTCTAATGCTATAATTGCTATCAGAGAAAGTAAATTACCAGATCCTAAAAAAATCGGAAATAGTGGTAGTTTCTTTAAAAACCCTGTCATTTCTAAATCAGCATTTGAAATCTTGCAAAAAAAACATCCAAACGTAACTTTTTACGAAGTAAAAGATAAAAATTCTAAAAACTCAATTCTTTACAAGGTTCCTGCAGGATGGATGGTTGAGCAATGTGGATTTAAAGGCAAGCGTTTTGGAGATGCTGGAATTCACAAAAATCAAGCTCTAGTATTAGTGAATTATGCAAATGCAACGGGTAAAGAAATTTACGCTTTATCAAAACGCATTCAAAAAGCAGTATTCGAAAAATTTGGTATCGCTATTGAAGCTGAAGTAAATATTATTTAAGGTGGTTTTTTTTAATTCATTAAGAGTAAATAATTTATTGAAACGAACCCAAGGTACCCTCCACCGAAATGGCTACATGAAGGCGTGACTGAGCCATAGAGGTGTTTCGCTCCTTTCATTTTGACTTTAACATTTTTATCGTGTAAAACTAATAAAAAAGAAATCTGATATGAAATTTACTTTGACTGAAAAGGAAGAAATTGAATATAAACTATTGTCTTTTGAGTCAAAATCGACAGACGAAAATGGAATCATAACGGATTTAAAATATGTTCTCGATAAATTAAACAAAGAAAAAATAATTGAAGAAAATCAACTTTTATTTTATATTGATGCCACAAACAGAAATATATTTATAGCAGGTTATAATCAAGAGAGCGAAGAAGTCTATGACAATAACGGAATTGGACTTGAATTTTCAGAATACTGGGAAGTAGTTGATAATGCTGTTGAATTTGACGAAACAATAATTAGTTCAATAAAAAAGTATTGAATTCTGATATTGGAAAAGTAACTAAAGAAAAACATCAAGTCTATTATCAAACGGAAATAGACAATGCTGAAAAAATAAAATAAAACAAAAACGTACTACAAGCCGTGTAAAATTCATTGCTAGCTACTTTTGTACTTGGAACCCGATGCTTCAGGACTGCGAATTTCTAGCCAGTTCTGAGAAATCTCACTAAATTAGTTGCTAAAACACGCAACAAAACAAAAAACCTGACTCAAAAAAGTCAGGTTTTTACTATTTTATAAGACTGAATTTATCTATTCAAATCCTTTTTTCTTTAACAAAGGTGCTATTTCTGGTGACCTACCAATAAATTCTTTATACAATTCCATACCTGATTTTGAGCCTCCACTACTTAGCATGTGTCGGTATTTTTTTGCCAATGTTGGATCAAAAATATTTCCTGTTTTCTTGAACTCATCAAACGTATCAGCATCTAATACTTCACTCCACAAGTAACTATAATAGCCAGAAGAATACCCTCCAGAAAAAATATGTGCATAATAATTACTTCTATATCTTGGAAGAATCTCATCAATCAAGCCCATTTTCTTTAAGAAGTCTTTTTCAAATTTTCGAACATCAATTTCTGCATCTGGAGTTTTTAGTGTATGCCAATTCATATCTAAATATGCTGCTGCCATATACTCAACAGTTCTAAAACCTTCATTAAAACTATTGGCTTTGTTCATTTTTTCTATCATAGCAGCCGGTATTACCTCGCCTGTTTTGTAATGCTTGGCATACAATGCCAATACTTCTGGTTCACTCATCCAATTTTCCATAACTTGTGAAGGAAATTCAACAAAATCACGTGGTACACTTGTACCTGACAACGAACGATATTTTACATTAGAAAACAAACCATGTAATGCATGACCAAATTCATGAAATAAGGTTTGTGCTTCACTAAACGATAATAATGAAGGAGTATCTTTTGTTGGAGGAGGGAAATTAAAATTATTAGTAACTATAGGTGTAACAAATCCATCAACATTTGATTGTTGACGTAAAGCATTCATCCATGCTCCACCTCTTTTACTTTCACGTGTAAAGAAATCCATATAAACAACCCCTAAATGTTTTCCGTCAGCTTCTAACACTTCAAAAACTTGTTGATCTTCATGCCATTTCGGAACATCCTTTAATTCTTTAAAAGTCAAGCCAAACAATTTTTTAGACAACATAAAAACACCTTCTCTCACGGCTGTAAATTCAAAATAAGGTCTCGTTTCATCTTCGTTAAAATTATAACGCTCTTCTCTAAGCTTTGCTACATAATAACGCCAATCACTTCCTCTGAAGTCACCCTCTACTCCATCCTTTTTCATCATAGCTGCCAACGCTTTACGTTCACTTTTAGCCATGTTTAATGCAAATGGCCACAGTTTATCCATAAAATCGTAAACAGCTTTTGGTTTTTCTGCCATAGCATCAGAAAGCACATAATCAGCATGTGTTTCAAAACCTAACATATTTGCTTTTTCTGCACGTAAATTTGCCATTTCTAGCAATATTTTTTTGTTGTCTTTGGCATTGTCATTATCTCCTCGTAAGGCATAGCCTTGAAATAATTGCTCTCTAAAATCTCTATTAGGAGAAGTTTGTAAAAACGGATTAATACTAGGGCGTTGTAATGTAAAAGACCATCCTGAGTCATGTCCTCGTTTTTTTGCTTCTGCTTCTGCACCAGCAATTAAACTGACAGATAAACTCCCCAATTCTTTTTTATCAGTAATATGCAATTCAAAATCATTCGTTTCGTCTAATAAATTATCACCAAATGTGGTAGAAAGTTCAGAGAGACGCTTGTTAATCGCTTTCAATTGTTCCTTATCTTTTCCTTCTAAGTTAACACCTGCACGCACATAGCCTTTATACATTTCAGTTAAAAGTCGCATTTCTTCAGCACTTAAACCTAAGGTTTCCTTTTGTTCATATACAGCCTTCACACGATTAAACAACTTCGTATTTAAACTAATTTCATCAAAGTGAGCTGTCAATTCAGGCGAAATAGATTTCCGCGTTTCTTTTAAAACATCGTCAGTATTTGCAGCACTTATTGCAAAAAACACACTGGTAAATCTACTCAGCATTTTACCACTTGTTTCTATGGCTTCAACTGTATTTTTAAACGTAGGTTTCTCTTTAGAATTAACGATAACACTTATCTCTTTTTTATGCAAACTCACCGCTTCTTTAAAAGCGGGTAAATAATCTTCACTTTTAATTTTATCAAACGGAGGCACTCCAAATTGCGTATCCCATTCGGCTAATAGCGTATTTGTATTCATGGTTGAATCAATTGTAGTTATTGATGAGTTTTTGTCTGTATTTTTATTTTCCTTACAGGATAAGAATAGTAAAATACTTACACTTAGTAGTATTAATATTTTTTTCATGATGTTTATAATTTATTGAACTCATTTGACCTTTTAGGATTGAAGTGAAAATTATCAATTTTATGGTCTATTTGAAGGCTTTTTCAAGTTGCATAGTAGAACTATGGAACTTGAAAAAGACAAAATAGGGTACAAAAGGGCTGTTTTTTAGCCAATTTAAAAAGTTCAAATGAGTTCATAGTGTAAAAATACAAAAAGAGAGGCGTATGCCTCTCTTTTTTAACATTATAAATATTTTAAATAGCTGTTTATTTTACAATCTCTAACAATTCTACATCAAACACTAATGTAGAAAAAGGTTTGATTGGTCCTCCTTGACGAGGAAAAGCTCCGTAAGCTAGCTCTTGTGGAACAGTAACTTTATATTTTGAACCTACGGTCATTAATTGTAAAACTTCTGTCCATCCTTTAATTACTCCATTTACACCAAACTCTGCAGGCTCACCTCTATCTACAGAACTGTCAAATACAGTGCCGTCTATTAAAGTACCGTGATAATGCACTTTAACTTTTGAAGTTGCTGTAGGTTTTTCACCTTTCCCTTCTTTTATAACAAGGTATTGTAAACCACTTGCAGTAGTTTTTACGCCTTCTTTAGCTTTATTTTCTTCTAAAAACTTGATGCCAGCTGCTTTATTATCTCCAAATTCAGCTTCTGCTTTTTTCAAAGCTTCTGCTTCTTGTTCTTTTTGCTTTTCAACTTGTATTTTTTGAAAAAATGTTCTCAATACAGTTTCAACTTGTCCTTTTTCAATTAGAATATCAGTAGAATCCATCCCATTATGAAATCCTTGTATAAAAAGATCTTCATCAACTTCTTCAAAATTTTCTGTAAATTTAAAAGCCATATCTATACCCAACGCATAGCTTACTGAATCTATTTCATTATCTAAAGACTTTTTAGTTACTCCTCCTTCTTTATTACAAGAGGTAAGTACTGCTAATGCTATTATAATAGCAAAAAAATTAATTGTTTTCATTTGTATTTATTTTGTTTTTATTAGTTTTTTGTTGGCGTCAAAAATAGTAAAAAAATATTTCACACCTCTTATTAAAATCTTAAAATTATTCTACAATCTCTAACAATTCTACTTCAAATATTAAAGTTGCAAATGGTTTTATAGGGCCTCCTTGACGAGGAGTTGCTCCGTAAGCTAAGTCATAAGGGATAAAAAATTTGTATTTAGAACCAACATTCATCAATTGTAACCCTTCTGTCCATCCATTTATTACCTGTGTAACACCAAATTCCATTGGCTCTCCTCTATCTACTGAACTGTCAAACACAGTTCCATCAATTAACATTCCGTGGTAATGTACTTTTACCTTTGAAGCTGCGGTAGGTTTCTCTCCAGTTCCTTCTTTTAAAACTAGGTATTGCAATCCACTTGCCGTAGTTCTTATACCTTTTTTAGATTTATTATCTTCTAAAAACTTGATTCCTGCTGCTTTTTCAGCTCCAAATTCTTTTTCTGCGTCTTTTAAAGATGTTGCTTCATGTTCCTTTTGTTTCTCTTTTTGTAACTTTTTAAAAAATATTATTAAAATAGGTTCTATTTTATCCTTCTCAATTAAGATATTGTTAGAATCCATCACATTATTAAGTCCTTTAATAAAAAGGTCTTTATTTATTTCAGAAAAATTTTCTTTAAATTTATACCCCATATCCGCTCCTAAAGCATAGCTTACAGAATCAATTTCAGTAGTTAATACTTTTTTAGAAGTGTTTTGACTAAAACTATAGATTTGAGATAGAAGTGCTATCGAAATAGCGAAAAAGTTAATTAGTTTCATCAGCTTATATTTTTTTATTTTTATTTGACGCCAAAAGTAATAAATTCAAATCTTTCTAGTCTTAATTTTTTATTAAAAAACATCCATAATTAAAAAAACAAAATTTAACTTTGTT
>CAYRZY010000018.1:0-5310 GCA_964428855.1 uncultured Flavobacteriaceae bacterium | reverse complement strand
CAACTCATAGAATGCGTACCAAACATTAGTGAAGGACGTGATATTGAAAAAATAAATACGATCGCTCATAGTGTTGAAACCGTAGAAGGTGTAAAACTACTAGACATTGACCCTGGCTATGCTACTAATAGAACGGTAATTACTTTTGTTGGTGAACCCAAAGCCGTAATTGAAGCTGCATTTGTATTGATAAAAAAAGCTTCAGAACTGATTGATATGAGTAAGCAGACAGGTGAGCATCCTCGTTTTGGAGCCACTGACGTTTGTCCGCTAGTCCCTATTTCTGGTATTTCATTAGAAGAAACTGCAATTTTCGCTCATCAATTAGGTGAACGTGTAGGTAAAGAATTAGGTATTCCTGGTTATTTTTATGAAAATGCTGCCAAAAAAGAAGAACGAAAAAATTTAGCCAACTGCCGATCTGGTGAATACGAAGGTTTGGCAAAAAAGATAAGCAGCAAGCAATGGAAACCTGATTTTGGACCTTCTAAATTTAATGATTCTGTAGCAAAAACTGGAGCGATTGCTATTTCTGCACGTGATTTTTTAATTGCATACAATATCAACTTGAATACTACTTCTGTCAGACGAGCCAATGCTATTGCTTTTGATATCAGAGAAGCAGGGCGTGTCAAACGAGAAGGTAATCCGATAACGGGTAAAAAAGTAGTTGATAAAAATGGAGAAGCGGTTCGGATTCCAGGAAAATTAAAAGCTGTAAAAGGATTAGGCTGGTATATTGAAGAATACGGAATTGCTCAAATTTCGTACAATCTGACCAATATTTCTATTACTTCTATGCATATTGCTTTTGATGAAAGTTGTCAATCTGCCAACGAGCGAGGTCTACGTGTTACTGGTTCTGAATTGATTGGTTTGGTACCTTTAAAAACGATGCTAGAAGCAGCGGATTACTTTTTAAACAAACAACAACGTTCATTAGGTGTTTCAGAAAACGAGAAGATTAAAATTGCTGTAAAATCATTGGGTTTAGACGATTTAAAACCTTTTAATCCGCAAGAAAAGATTATAGAATATGTATTAAAAAACACCACTGATAAAAAATTAATAGACTTGGCGTTAGATGATTTTGCAGCTATAACTGCAAGTGAGTCTGTGGCTCCTGGTGGCGGATCAATAGCTGCTTATGTTGGTACTTAGGGAGTTTCATTAGGTACAATGGTTGCCAATTTATCGGCTCACAAAGCAGGTTGGGATGATCGTTGGGAATATTTTTCTGACTGGGCTGAAAAAGGACAGGCCTATAAAAATAAATTATTATTTTTAGTTGATGAAGATACCAATGCTTTTAATAAAATTATTTTAGGCTTTCGGATGCCAAAAGGTACAATAGAGGAAAAAGAAGCAAGAAAACTGGCTATTGAAAATGCTACAAAATATGCTACAGAAATTCCCTTACAAGTAATGGAAACCGCTTATAATTCTATGGAAGTCATGCAAGCTATGGTTAAAGAAGGGATACCGAGTTCTCTTTCTGATGCTGGCGTTGGAGTTTTATGTGCAAGAACTGCTGTATTGGGTGCTTATTTTAATGTCAGAATCAATGCTAAAGATTTAAAGGATAGAAAATTTGCAACTACTATCATCAAAAAAGCTACAACTATTTATCAAAAAACAATACAGATTGAAAAAGAAGTGATTGAGTATATTGATGGTGAAATGTAAGAAAATCAACTAAAGCTCTGCACTGCCAAGTCATAACCTTTTAAACCCATACCCACAATAATACCATTGGCATTGGGTGAAATATAAGAATGATGTCTAAACTCTTCTCTATTGTACACATTAGAGATATGCACTTCAACAACAGGAGTCTCAATAGCTTTTACGGCATCTGCAATCCCTACTGAAGTATGCGTATAAGCCGCAGCATTTAAAACGATGCCATCATAACTAAAACCAACTTCATGTAGCTTGTCTATCAACTCACCTTCAATATTAGATTGAAAGTAAGCCAATTCAACTTTAGGATATTTCTTTTGTAACGTTTTAAAATAATCTTCAAAAGAGTCATTACCATAAATGGTAGGCTCACGTTTACCTAGTAGATTTAAATTGGGACCGTTGATTATAATAATTTTCATCTAACAAATTTATATAAAATTTCATAAAAAATCGGCAAAAAACTGCTTATTCATTTTTATATAAGAAGACCTCACAGGTTGTTAAAACTTGTGAGGTCTATAAGGTACATTTATTTTTTATGTTCTAAAAAGTTCTCCTTAGTTAAAACTGTAACCAACACCAATGGTAAATGTATTTGCTCTTACTGATAACGAATTACTTAAAGGACCATCATATCTATTGGTCAATTCTAATCCGTAACGAGCTTGTACAAAAAACTTGTCACTGATATCATATCCAGCTCCAAATACCAAGTCAACACCTGTTGAATTAAATGCTTTGTCTAAATTAACTTCAGTATTCAATATATCATCTATGTCTTTTAATCCGTCTTTAATATCTTGTAAATTTGTTGAGAAACTCAATTGAGGTCCTACTTGAATATTTATTTTATCAGCCACGTAATACTTCATCATAATAGGTAAATAAACAAAAGCTAATTTTCCTGCACTACCGTAAGTCAACTCTGGTTGAATGTGAAACTTTTCAGAAAGTTCAACATCTGCAAAAGCCCCAATATTAAATCCTGTTACATTAATAGCATCAATATTTGCAACATCAAAACCTAATACAGAAATATCTATATCGGTATTGCTATTTAACAGTCCGCCAGTAAGACCAAATTTAACATTTGTTTGTGCTTGCATAATCGTTAAGCCAAAAATTGCCAGTAAAGCAATCAAAGATAATTTTTTCATAATAATTTTAGTTTTTAGTTATAGTGCAAGACATAAAAATAATATCTTTTCGCACCGTTTAATAATTGAATTGGTATTATGTATATTTACAATGAAAAAACTGTGCCAAATTAATGAAGTGGAATAATTATTTACGTGATTATCAATTGTATTTAAAAATTGAACGAGGTTTATCTGCCAATTCCGTTGAGAGTTACAGTAGAGATGTTCAGAAGTTAATTGGTTTTTTAGTTGAAAATGACATTCAGATTTCTGCCATTAACATTACTGATGAAACGATACAACAGTTTATTTATCATATTTCTAAAGAGGTGAATGCAAGAAGTCAGTCTAGAATTATTTCTGGTTTACGCAGTTTTTTTGAGTATCTTATTTTTGAAAAGTACAGAACTGATAATCCGACTTCATTATTAGAAACTCCGAAAATTGGAAGGAAACTACCCGACACTTTATCCTTAAAAGAAATTGATTTACTGATAAGTGCAATTGATTTAAGTACCAATGAAGGCGAACGCAACCGTGCCATGTTAGAAATGCTTTACAGTTGCGGATTGCGAGTTACTGAACTCATTACTTTACAAATTTCTGATTTATTTTTTGATGAAGGCTTTATTAAAGTAACGGGTAAAGGGGACAAACAACGTTTTGTGCCTATTGATAGTACTACTCAAAAATATATTAATATGTATGTAAAAGAAATAAGAATACATATTAAAGTCAAAAAAGGATTTGAAGACACCTTATTCTTAAACAGAAGAGGCAAGCAACTCACTAGAAATATGCTTTTTATCATCATTAAAGAATTGGCTTTAAAAGCAGAAATTGATAAAAAAGTGAGTCCGCATACATTCAGACATTCTTTTGCTACGCATTTACTAGAAAACGGAGCTGACCTACGTTCTATTCAACAAATGATGGGTCATGAGAGTATTACGACTACCGAAATATACATGCACTTAGACAAGAGCTTTTTAAAAGGAGTGATTGAAAAATATCATCCTAGAAAGTGAATTATAAATCCTTTTTATAACGTTTCAACATTGCTTCTTGCGATTCTATTTCATCTGAAGTACCTAATTGATCTTTTAGCATCTGCCCTATAGTTGGAAAATTTGATCGATTAATTTTTGAGTTTTCATCCCATAAATTTGATCTCATTAATGCTTTTGCACAATGAAGAAAAACCTCTTCTATATCAATAACGATACATGATTTTGGAGGATTACTTTCTGCAGAAAACAAATCTAATAATCTTAACTCTGTAGAAATATACGCCCTCCCATTTATCCTTAGCGTTTCATCAACTCCTGGGATAAGAAAAAGCATCCCAATACGGCCTGTGTCTACAATATTAATCAAACTATCTATACGATTATTTCCTTTTGAATCAGGAATAACAATTTCATGATTGCTTAAAATTTTAACAAACCCTGACTTACCTCCTCTTGGAGAAGCATCAACTTTTCCATTCTTATCATAAGTAGAAATTACTAAAAATGGAGATTTCTCAATAAAATTAATGGTATGTTTTTCTAGTGACAACAACGATTTATCCTTAGCTCTTCCGCTAGGGAAATCGTATAATTCTCTAAGCTGATTTGTGTTTTCTATTTTCATATTTCTCCGCTTATTTTTAATTTATCAAAATAATCTTCTATCTGATTCACAATTTCTTCAACGTCAGTACTCACAACGTTGGTAGGTTCTCCATATACCAATGTACAATTATGAGGCACAATTAAATTATCGCCTTTAGGCATTGCTTTGCCCATTCCCTTCATATAGGCAGGTACAAATTTAATATTTGGTCTTTGTGATAATACCAGACCTATTCCTCTTTTTAAAGGCTGCTCTTCTTCTGGTACTCCTCTTGATCCTTCTGGGAAAAGGATTAATGAAAATCCGTCATCCAACGCTTTTATCATTTTATGAATAGGATCATTTTCAGGGTTCTCTTTATCTCTACCTCTTTTTATCAATAATGCATTTATAAAATAAGAACTTAATTTCTCTTTAAATTTTGTCTTACCAAAATGATCGCCTGCGGCAACTGGCTTTACTTTATTGATGATACTTCTTGGCAGTGAAGCCATCAAACTCATCGTGTCTAGATGACTATTATGATTGGCAACAATAATAAATTGCTTTTCGTCAATCAAAAAATTAGCGGATTTAAATTTTACACCCACAAAAATTTTCAAAAACCATTTTACAAAAAAACTATAAACTACTTGTAAGATTAACTTTTGCATTCATAAAAAAATTTAGACCTAACGTTACTTAATAACAATGTTTTACTTGCTAGATTCAACTATACTCTAAAGGTACTTTATTGCCTCACCCAAAACTTTCTTAAAAGTTTTGACCTCTCCAAAAGAGAGGTTTACATCAGAAACATCAAGACATAGTCTTGATGAACTCTTTTAATATGCTATATAATAAACCATGTGAAAAAACACAGGTGCTG
>CAYRZY010000017.1:0-21671 GCA_964428855.1 uncultured Flavobacteriaceae bacterium | reverse complement strand
TTTTGAATCTGTTCGTAAGCTTGTTGTACTTGTCTGAATTTTTCTTCAGCACCTTTTTGATATTCCTCACCTAAGTGACGTAATTTATCAGGATGGTGTTTTTTTACCAATCTTCTATAGGCTTTTTTGACCTCTTTATTTGTAGCTTTTTTAGTTATCTCTAATATTTTATAAGCCGTACTTGAAGTGTAGTTATTACTGCTACGGCCACCACTAGAAGCTGATGAAAACATGGCTCTAATCGATTCAAAATCACGATTACTAATGTACAAATACACAGAAATAGTTTTGATAATATGCATTTCTGCTTGGCTTACTGCACCATCCGCTTTAGCGATACCAAACAGAAAATGTAGCAATTGTAAACGAGAAGCATGTGCCATATGCTGACGTATTTGAATGCAGACTTGACGTGTAGAAATATTTTCTTTCAAGATGCCATTAAACAACTTAAAAGCTTTATTAGCTTTCTCTTTTCCGTACATAGAAATAAAATTTCTACGCACAAAATCTAATTCTCTTTTGTCAATTTTTCCATCAGACTTTATAACTACGGCTGCCAGCACCAATAAACTAATTTCAAAATCACCCGCTGTGGTAGCTCCTCTGCCTGATCGTTGGTTACCTAATTTCACATCTAACCCTGTAAAACCATCAATTAAACTTCCTAAAACAAAGCCTAAAATTCCACCAATAGGCCCACCTAAAGACCATCCTAAACTTGCACCAATAAACTTTGCAAAACTTGACATAAATCGTATTATTTTCTAATAAAATTCAAATATAATTATATGTATCTTTGTATCAGAATTTATTTATAAAAAATTATAAAATATGTATCCAGAAGAAATAGTAAAACCGATGCGTCAAGAGTTAGTAAACGCGGGTTTTAAAGAATTACATACAGCCAATGATGTTGACAATATATTAAAAGAAGGTGGTACTACCCTACTTATGGTAAACTCCGTTTGCGGATGTGCTGCTGGTACGGCAAGACCAGGTACAATAACATCATTACAATTTGATAAAACACCAACACATATCACTACTGTTTTTGCAGGAGTTGATGTTGATGCTGTTGCAAAAGCAAGAGAACATATGATTCCTTTTCCTCCTTCGTCACCTGCGGTGGCTTTATTTAAGGATGGTGAATTGGTACATATGCTAGAGCGTCATCATATTGAAGGCAGGTCTGCTGAAATGATTGCTAGTAACTTGGCAGCGGCTTACGAAGAATTTTGTTAGTAAGACTCAACTTAGAAATTGCTAAAAAAAGTAATTTCTAAGTTGTTATCGAACCTGCCTCCGTCAGGCAGGCTAATCCCGATGAAAAGCGGGATCTTAACCTTTATCCCGAGGATTCGGGACTCCCCGAAGGGGAGGACTTTTTTAAAAATGAAAAAATTATTAGCCTATCCTTTAAGTATTCTTTTTTTTAGCTGCTTTTTTTTAGCGTTGGTAATCTTTCATCCTATATTATGGATAAGTGACCATCTTTTTGGAAAAAAATCACTCCATAATAGTGTTACATTATTACAATTTTTTTTAATGCGATGCTACAATATTTTAGGGATACGTTTTACCTTTAACAACTCACATACTATTGACAACAATCAACCCATAATTATTGTTGCAAATCACCAAAGTATAGCTGATTTACCACCTATAATATGGTACCTGAGCAAACTACATCCAAAATTTATTAGCAAAATTGAATTAGGTAAAGGCATACCTAGTGTCTCTTATAATTTACGCCATGGCGGAGCAGTATTGATTGACAGGAAGAATCCTAGGCAATCGATTAAAGCTCTACTAGATTTTTCTAAACGCTTAGATGCTACAAATGGTACTGCTGTAATTTTTCCTGAAGGCACTCGTAGTAAAGATGGCGTACCCAAGACATTTCAAAAAAGAGGCTTGCAAGTCTTATTTAAAAATATGCCTTCTGCAATTGTTGTACCTATTTCAATCAACAACTCTTGGAAAGCTGTTCGCTATGGGAAATTCCCGATGGGTTTAGGTGCTCATATTATATTTACTGTACATAAACCTATAAAAATTGCTACTTTTGCCGATAAAGAGGTTCTTATTGATCAAATAGAAACTACCATTAAAAATGGTGTTCATTCTTAAAAAAGTATAGAAATCATTCTATTTTTCTGAAGATTTATTATTTTGCACCATGCATAAAAAACAAATCATTGAAAAAACAATTCTTTTTGTAAAAGAAACGCTAAAAGGTGCTGAAGGTGGCCATGACTGGTTTCACATCCAAAGGGTGTTTTTAAACGCAAAACTGATTGCTAAAGGAGAAAAAGTGGATGATTTTGTTATTTCATTAGGAGCTTTGCTGCATGATATTGCCGATTCTAAATTTCACCAAGGAGATGAAATCATCGGACCTAAAAAAGCTACTGAATTTTTACTTTCACAGGATGTAGATTCTGCTATTATAGAACATGTAGTTCAGATTATTAAGAATATTTCTTTTAAGAGTGGAAATGTAAAACGAACATTTTCTTCAAAAGAATTAGATGTGGTTCAAGATGCTGATCGGTTAGATGCCATCGGTGCCATTGGTATTGCACGCTGTTTTAATTATGGCGGATTTAAAAATAGAGAAATTTACAATCCAACTATTCCTCCAAACTTAACTATGACAAAAGAGGAATATAAAAAATCTACCGCACCAACTATCAATCATTTTTATGAAAAATTGCTACTTCTAAAGGATAAAATGAATACCAAAACAGGACGAAAAATCGCCGCTGATAGACATGAATTTATGGAAAGCTATTTAGAGCAGTTTTATGGTGAATGGGATGGTAAACTATAAAGTGATAGGATGACTCAAAGTCATCCTATCACTATTAAAGGTTTCTTATTTTAAGGTAGAAGTGATTTTAGCATTACCCATAGCAGGCACAACCTGTTCAAGGTAGGTTGCTAACTTTTTAATTGGGTCTATCATTAGGATTGTTTCTTCCTTTTCATTTTCAGTATTCACTATTTTTACTTTCCATTTCCCTTCTTCCTTGCCTACAACTTCTAACTTCATAATTTTTAGTTTTTGACTCATTACATCCATATTATAAAATGATGTTGTATAACCTTCAGCCAAAGGAAATCTAGCAATTAACATGTCATAACTCGCACCACTTGTAAGCAACGCAGCATCTACAGGAAAATCTTTAGTTTTACCCATCATAGTTACAGAAACTTTTTTAGGAGTATATACTACTTCAATGGTTTGTCCACCTTGATTTATGACTCTTTTTACAGGTATCATATTTTCTAAATAGACAATCTCTTCACTATTTCCCATAGCAGAAGTAGAAGCATCGGTAATAATCAATTGCTTTCCTTCTTTTTTAATGGTACGTGTCGCTTGCATAGGAATGTCTTGTCCTTGAACAGCTATTTTAATATCATATTCAAAAGTTCCTTCTTTTAAGTCATTACTAAAAGTTGGTAAAGTTGCGGCTACTTTAACTTTTTTAGCTTTTTTGTAAACTACTTTAGAAACATCTTGAGTAATTTCTTTTAGTCGTTTGGCAACATCATCAGGAGCATCTTCTTGATAACGACCTCCTAAATGTTTTGCTAAAAATTTTTCAACAGACACCCACATGGCCATTCTATTTACAGATTTTCTAAATCCGTGACCTTCATCATCGGCCAATAAATATTCTACTTCTTTACCAGAATCACGCATAGATACTACAATTTGATCACTTTCTGCTTGCTTTACTCTTGGGTCATTTGCACCTTGAATAATCATTAAAGGTTTTATTATCTTATCTGCACTAAACAGCGGACTTGCTTCTCTTATTAATTTTTTCCCTTCTTCAGTTTCAGGATCACCAGTCATTTCGTACAGACTTTTTCTAAAAGATTCCCAGTAAGCAGGGATTGATTCTAAAAGTGTAAATAAATTACTTGGCCCAACAATGTCAACGCCACAAGTATAAACCTCAGGTGTAAAAGCCAAGCCTGCTAAAGTTGCATAACCTCCATAACTACCACCCATAATCGCTACTCTATCTTTATCAACAATTCCTTCAGCAATTAAATGCTTAACTCCCCAAGTAATATCATCTTGCATTTTTTTACCCCATTCTCTATCACCTGCATTTAAAAATGCTTTTCCGTAACCACCACTAGCTCTAAAATTAGGTAGTAAGACAGCATACCCTCTATTGGCTAACATTTGGGCATAAGAATTATATCCCCAATAATCTCTAGGTCCTTTTGGACCACCATGAACCAAGACAACTAAAGGTAAATTTTCTTTTTTTGCTCCAAAAGGAACGGTCAAATAACCTGGTATTTCTAAGCCATCACTACTTTTATAAGAAATTGGCTCCATTGTTGCTAAATACTGCTCAACTTCTTTTAAACGAGGTCTTGGTGTATATTGATGAATTAGTTTTTTAGTATCACTATCATAAAAGTAAGTCTCAGAGGCATATTTATCACCACTAACAGAAACCAACATTTTTTTATAGTCTTTAGTAAAACTAGAAAATCCTATTTCTCTACCTTTAAATTTACTTTGAAGGTGTTTAAATGTTTTCTCCCATGCTTTATCTTTCCAAAGACGCTCTCTTTTATCGTAAGTATATGAAGTGTAAAGGATTTCTCTGGTATTATCATCAATAAACATACCTCCAAAATCAACTTTGTTTTTTGGGTCACTTTCTATTTTTTCAACCTTTTCTGTTTGTGGGTCAAAAGAATATAATGTTGAGAAATTTACATCTCCTCTATTAGATACTAAATATGTTTTGGTATTATCTTTATTCCAACCAGCTATATACGCACTTTCTTGTAGATTAGTTTCATATATTTTTGTGAATTTATTGCCTTCATCTATTCTCATTATTTCAGAAAACCCTTCTTTATTGGTACGATATGCTAAACGAGGTTTTTCATCCCAATCAAAATTCCAACCCGTAATTCTATCTTTATTTTCAAATAATAATTCTAATTTTCCTGTTGCAATGTTTAATTTATACAGATCATGCCATGCTTTGTCTCTATCGTTAATTCCGATTAGCATTACATTTGGATCTTTTTTACTTACTTGATAAATACTAACTCTTACATTTTCCATCGGACTAAGGTTTCTAGCATTTGGCACACCAGTTTCCTTATTGGCTTCATCTTTAGGGTTTACTGCATAAATATTATAATTTTCATCGCCTTTATTATCCTTTACAAAGAGAACATACTTACTGTCATAAGTCCAAAAATATCCTCCAAGAGGTCTTTCATTATTAGTTAAGGGTTTTGCCTGTTCAAAAGGTTCATCAAACTTTTTAACCCATATATTCATAATACCATTGTATTCTTTTTGAAAAGAAATCCAATTTCCATCAGGGCTTAATTGTCCAGATGCAATTTCAGGATTACCAAAAAAGATTTCACGATCAATTACTGGTACATCGTTTTGTTGACTGAATACTTGTAACGAAATCATTACTAATAACATAAAAAGTAGTTTAGTTGTTTTCATAATACTTTAAGTTTAGTTTATTTATAGGACAAATTTAATGATTATTTAATCTAAAACTGGTGTTACTTTAAAACCTGCTAATTTCAACAATTGAATAACTCCTTTTTCACCACCTAAATGCCCTGCACCAACAGCATAAAACACTTTTTTTTCTTTAGAAACTTGAGGAATTTGTTTTACCCAATTTTCATTTCTATCAAATAATAAGCTTTTCATCATATCCTTATCATTATCAAAATAATCACCCATAGATTCAAATAATTTCGTAATGTCTTCTGCTTTATAAAGGGCTATCATATTGGTATAAAGTTTTTTGGTGTCTTCTGGTGATTTTAACATTTTGATGATATCATCTATTTGTTCATCATAAGGAACTTTATCAAAAAGAGCAATTTGAGATTCAATAGTTTCTAAGCCTTTTAGGTCTTTTTTAGCTTCTTTAACCATATTTATAAAGGTTAACTCGTAACTAGCAAGTTGTTTCCCCATTAAGGTAGTCATAATCATAGAAGTTAAAGAAAGTGGTTTAAATTTATTAAGTTGTTTTAAGCCTACACCTACATTTTTATTCATATACTGGTTTAAAAAAACATATTCTGTACTGTCCATATGAGATTTTAATTCATCTCCTTCTTCTAACATTGAATATTTCATCATGTCTTTCATAAAGCTAGGGTCGTCCATATCTAACTCTAAATACACTACCTCGGCATTGTTAAAAGCAGTTTTTACTTTTTCTTTTAACACAAAATCTTCTTGAGGCAACATATGTATTGTACCAAAAATATAAGAGGTCTGAATACTGTCCCCTTCAATTTTCCATAACAGACTATTGCTTTTTTCTTGTCCGAAAATAGAGGTTATAAATAAACCAAAAAATAGGAATGCTATTAAAATCTGTTTTTTCATTGTATTTAATTAAAAATTAGCTTTTCGTTTTTCTAAAAATGCGGTTGTCCCTTCTTCAAAATCCTCCGTACCGAAACAGTATCCAAATTGTGCTATTTCTACTTGATAACCATTTACACCATCCTCAAAATTAGCATTTACTGCTTTAATAGCTGAAGCAATAGCCAAAGGTGAATTTCGTAATATTTTACTAGCGATTATCTCTGCTAAAGTTAACAAGCCTTCTGGTGTAGTCACATGATTTACCAATCCGTTTTGTAAAGCATCTTCTGCAGTAATCATCGTTGCTGTCATAATCATTTCCATCGCTTTACCTTTACCTACTAATTGTGGCAACCTTTGTGTTCCTCCATAACCAGGAATCACACCCAGGCTTACTTCTGGCAAACCCATTTTGGCATTATCAGAAGCTATTCTAAAATGACAAGCCATCGCTAATTCTAGTCCGCCACCCAAAGCAAATCCGTTAATTGCTGCAATAACAGGAGTGTTTAAATTTTCAATAAAATCAAATAAAATTTCTTGTCCTTTTTTAGAAAGATTTGCTCCTTCTGCTACATCAAAGTTTGCAAATTCAGAAATGTCAGCACCAGCAACAAAAGCTTTTTCACCACTTCCTGTAAGAACAATTACTCTTGTATCTATATCTTCATCAGCCTTTTCAAAAGCATCATGTAATTCTTGAATAGTCTCTCTATTTAAAGCATTTAACTTTTTGGGGCGATTGATGGTAATCGTTGTAATACCATCGTTTTCTGAAACTAAAATGTTTGTATATGCCATATCAATTTATTTTTTTGGAATGGAAACTGTAAATACGGTTCCTTTATTTATTTCTGATGTAAAAGTAATATTTCCGTTATAGGCTTCTACAATATTTTTTATCATCGGTAAACCTAAGCCCATTCCACTTGTCTTTGTGGTGAATTTTGGCTCAAATACTTTAGTTGCATCCTCTTCTGAAATTCCTTTTCCGTTATCAGCCACACTAATAATTACATTTCCGTTTGCTTCTTTAACTTTGACTTCTATTTTTGGATGTTCATTATCCTCCATAGATTGTGTCGCATTTTTTACCAAATTGGTAACTATCCTAATCAGTTGCGTTTTGTCTAATTGAGCTATTAAGGTATCCTCTTCATGGAAATAATGAATATACTCTTCATTAAAAATATCTACAGCCAACCTTACAACCTCAACAACATCTAACTCTTCTCTTTTTTGCTTTGGCATTTCTGCAAAACTAGAAAAAGCAGAAGCTATAGAACTCATAGTATCTATCTGTTGAATCAATGATTTGCTAAATTCACTTAATTTTTCTTTAATATTCGGATCATCAGCATCAAAACGTTGTTCAAAACTCTGCACGGTCAATCGCATTGGTGTTAACGGATTTTTAATTTCATGTGCCACTTGTTTTGCCATTTCCCGCCAAGCTTGTTCTCGTTCACTTTTAGCTAATTTCACAGCACTTTCACCCAACTCATCAACCATACTATTATAAGCATTTACCAAATTGTAAATCTCTACACTGGCATCTTTTAAAACAATTTTTTCATTACGTTTGTCTAAGGTCATAACATTCATCTTTTCACTTACAGTTTGAATAGATTTAGTTATGTATTTTGAAATAAAATAAGCAACAGTTATAGCTATTAATAACAGTAAAAAATACACAAAAGCCAATCGCTCTAAAAACTCTTTCAATTCTTTTTCTTGAAAAGTATTGTCTTTTAAGTAATGTAAATGTAATATTCCAATAGGTTTAAATTTATTGTCATTGATGTATGTATAAGAAGATTGAAATTTTATTCCTCCAGATGTTTCATTTTCAGTAACCATTCTATGATCAGAACTCTCTTCTATTTTTGTTAAAACATTTTTAGAAAGGTCATAATTGGTGGTGTCTTTGGTAAAATTAGAAGATGTATTGAGTAATAATTTTCCGTCTAAACTAAAAATCAAAATATCTAATTGATTGATATCAGAAATATCATAAATCTTATCTTTAAATATTAAAGACAAATACTTTCCTTCAACAGGGTACGTTGTTCTACGTTGCAACTCTATATCAATACTTGTTTTAATTGCATTTTCTTTACGCTCTAATCTACCTTTATGATAGTCTTTAGTCTGCTCATTGTACTGGTAAACAGCTACCAACGCAATCAATATAGAGGCTACCACCACCAACATAATCATGGCAAGAAAAATACGAGTCCGTAAAGAGAATTTTTTGAGTTTCATTAAAAATATTGAGCAGTAAAGATAGTAATTATCATCCAGTTTTATAAAAAACGATACATTCTATGCATTCCTTTTAAATGCTCATACATAAAGTCAAATTTGAGTTTGAAATTACTACTAATTTTAAAATTTAATTTTTCATAAAAGTTCAACGCTTGAACTTGAGTGTCCATTGCTTCTAGCCAAAGCAATTCAGATTTATTTTCAATGGCATGTTGTATCACAAAATTAAATACTATTTTTCCAATTCCTTTATTCTGCACTTTTGGATCAAGATATATTCGATGTAATTTTGTTGCTTTTTTATTTTTGAATTCTTTTAAAATATCATTATCTACTATACGTAAGATACCTATTATTTCATTATTAAATTGTATAAAATAATATACTGTGTTATTTTCTGATAATTCTTTTTGAAGATTTTGAGAGTTAAAAACAGTCTGTACATACCAAACACCTCTATCTTTCCATAAATGTTTATAGGCTGGCGGATATATTTTATACATCAACTCTTGTAATACTATTGCATCAGTCAAAAAAATTTCTCTAAGACTTATAGTATCAGATAATTTTAAAATAATACTCATATATATTAACTAAGTTGTTTCAGTCCTTCATAAACAACAATGCCCACAGAATTTGCAATATTTAGGCTTCTTACTTGTTTGCTATATAACGGAATTTTGTAGAGTTTTTCAGAATACTTTTCTAAAATATTTTTAGGTAAACCTACAGATTCTTTACCAAAAACAAGAAACATTTCCTCTTCAAAATTTATTGACCAATGTGCTGTGTTACCATGACTGGAAAGAAACACCATGTTTTTGTCATTATTTTTACTAAAAAAATCTTCTATATTCTCATAAATAGTAACTGACAAATGTTGCCAATAATCTAAGCCAGCACGTTTTAATCTGGCATCACTAATTTCAAATCCGAATGGTTTTACCAAGTGTAAATTTGAACCCGAAGCTAAACTTAATCTACCTATATTACCTGTATTATTTGGAATTTCAGGTTCTATCAAAACAATGTTCAGTGCCATTACTCTAGTATGTTTTTTACAAATTCATCAATGGTGTCAATTCCTTTTGCTGTTAAGTGTTTGATAAATGCAGAACCAATTATTGCTCCTTTTGTATGTTTTGTGGCTTGTGTAAATGTTTCGTTGTTTGAAATTCCAAAACCAACAATTTGAGGATTGTTAAGGTTCATATCTGCAATACGTTTGAAATAATCGGTTTGCTCGCTTCCAAAACCCGACTGACTGCCCGTAACACTCGCACTACTTACCATATAGATAAATCCGTTTGAAATAGCATCAATAAAATTAATCCGTTTATCGGATGTTTGAGGTGTAATTAACAACACATTAATCAAACCATATTTATCAAAAATAGCTTTGTAATTATCATGATAAATAGCAATAGGTAAATCAGGAATTATCAATCCGTCAACACCAATTTCTTGACATTTTTTGCAAAATGCTTCAACGCCATATTGCAATATCGGATTAAAATAACCCATAATTATTAAAGGAATACTCACTGTTTTTCGAATATCTTTTAATTGCTCAAATAACTTTTTTGTAGTTATTCCATTTTTCAACGCCTGCGTAGAACTGGCTTGAATGGTTGGTCCATCAGCCAACGGATCACTAAATGGCAAACCGATTTCTATCATATCAACACCAGATTTTTCTAAATTTTGGATAATGGCAGCTGTATCATCTAACTTTGGATATCCTGCTGTAAAGTAAATGGATAATAACTTTTTATCTTCTTGTAGTTTTTGATTTATTCTGTTCATATTTTAATACTTTTGTCATTCCCTCGTAGGAGGGAATCTTTAAAAATTATCGGAGAGGTCTTTCCAATCTGGATTTAACCCATTTATTAGGTTATTTTTCCACTCTCTGTTCCATTTTTTTAATTGTTTTTCTCTCTTAATAGCATTTAAGACATATTTTGTAGTCTCAAAATAAACTAGTTTGTCTAAATTATATCTTACTGAAAATGAATTTTTATTTCCATTTTTATGCTGAATTAACCTCCTCTTTAAATTATTAGTCATCCCAATATATAAAGTTGTATGATTCTTATTTGTTAATATGTAAACATAAAACATGTGCATAAATACTATTTATGAGATTTCCACGAAAGCGGAAATGACAAAATTTATAATCCGAAATATTCTATATACGTATTCAAATCTTTATCTCCTCTTCCCGACAAATTTAAAATAATTACATCATTAGGATTAAATTTTTTCTTCTCAAAAACAGCCAAAGCATGTGAGCTTTCTATGGCAGGAATAATCCCTTCTAGTTCACACAATTCCAACCCAGCTTTCATAGCTTCATCATCAGTAACAGCTATAAATTCAGCTCTTTTAGTTTCAAATAAATGTGCGTGTAATGGTCCAACTCCTGGGTAATCCAATCCTGCTGAAATGGAATAAGGCTCTGTTATTTGTCCGTCTTCTGTTTGCATCAATAAAGTTTTACTTCCGTGAATAATGCCTTCTTTTCCCAATACAGAAGTCGCTGCACTTTCGCCAGAATCAATACCTAATCCTGCTGCTTCAACGGCAATTAATTTCACAGAATCATTATCTAAATAATGATAATATGCTCCAGCAGCATTACTACCTCCGCCAACACACGCAATAATAACATCAGGATTTTCTCTACCTTCTTTTTCTTTAAGCTGCCATTTAATTTCTTCAGAAATAACACTTTGAAAACGTGCCACCATATCTGGATACGGATGAGGACCAACCACAGAACCAATAATATAATAGGTGTCAATAGGATTGTTAATCCAATCACGAATGGCTTCATTCGTTGCATCTTTCAAAGTTCTACTTCCTGATAAGGCTGGAACAACAGTTGCACCTAACATTTTCATTCTAGCAACATTTGGAGCTTGACGAGCAATATCAATTTCACCCATATAAACAATACATTCTAAACCCATCAAAGCACAAACAGTTGCGGTCGCTACACCATGTTGACCAGCTCCTGTTTCAGCAATAATCCGAGATTTACCCAAACGTTTTGCCATCAAAATTTGACCAATGGTATTGTTGATTTTATGTGCACCTGTATGGTTTAAATCTTCTCGCTTTAAATAAATTTTAGTAGTGTACTTTTCTGATAATCGCTTGGCAAAATAGAGCGGAGAAGGTCTACCTACATAATCTTTTAATAATTCTTTAAACTCTTCCTGAAAGGAAGGTTCATCCATTATTTTTAGATAATTCTGACGTAGTTCTTCTACGTTTGGATACAACATTTCTGGTATGTATGCTCCACCAAATTTTCCGTAGTTGCCTTTTTGGTCTATCCCCCATCCCAACCTTCCCCCAGAAGGGGAAGGAGTGTTTTCTTGATTAGCCATTTTTTAATTTATTGTTAAATTCTTTTAATTTATTTATATCTTTTAATCCTGGTTCTATTTCAAATTTACTATTTACATCTATAGCGTAACAGTAGTTTGATTCTTTACTTTTCAGGAATGACAAAATTTTTTCAACCTCATCTAACCCGATTCCTCCACTTAAAAAGTAGGGTTTTGTTGAAGGGTAATTTTTTAATACTTCCCAATTAAATGTATAACCATTACCTCCAGGGTTTTTCCCTTTGGTATCGAATAGGTAATAATCACAAACGGTTTCATAAGGTTTTAATACTTTAAAATCAAATGTATCTTTTATGTAAAATACTTTTATGAGATCTACTTGATGAGATGCTGAAACGAGTTTAGGATGACGACGCAATGCATCACAAAACTCAGGAGATTCATCGCCATGTAACTGTATAGCTTGTAAATTATATTGTTGTATTTTTTCAAGAATGTAATCTAAAGATGCGTCTACAAATACACCAACTTTTTTAATGTTCTCTGGTAGATTAGTCCCGAAGCCTCGGGATTCACCATCAAAAAAGCGTGCAGATTTTTTATAGAAAATAAAGCCTAGATAATCAGGTTGTAAGCTTGTAACAGCTTCAATATTTTCTTGGAATTTCATTCCGCATACTTTGAGTCTCATAATCTTGTGTTATTCCCTCGTAGGAGGGAATCTTATTAATTATACTCCGATTACAAATGGATTCCTGCTTTCGCAG
The DNA here is from genome assembly GCA_964428855.1 of uncultured Flavobacteriaceae bacterium. Lineage (GTDB taxonomy): Bacteria > Bacteroidota > Bacteroidia > Flavobacteriales > Flavobacteriaceae > Aureibaculum. The sequence goes on along the minus strand of CAYRZY010000017.1, from coordinate 8,868 downwards.
GAATAACAAATGTTCACGTATTTAATTTCTCAATAAAAATAGTTGCACTTTCACCAGGGTTCTCAGTCTTCATAAAATTCTCTCCAATTAAAAAACCTTGATAGCCATATGGTTTTAATTCTTGAATTGCTTCAATAGAACTGATGCCGCTTTCTGAAACTTTTACAAAGTCATTAGGTATTAAGCTAGCCAATTGCTTACTCATATCTAAACTTACTTCAAAAGTTTTTAAATCTCTATTGTTTACACCCAACATATCTAAGCTTGGTATAATCGATTTTTGTAGTTCTTCTTCATTATGAACTTCTAACAAAACCTCTAATCCTAAATTCTTAGCAAACGTTGAAAATTTCTTTATTTCTTGTTTTGACAATACTGCAGCAATCAATAAAATTACATCTGCACCAAAAGCTTTGGCTTCTAATAGCTGATATTCATCTATCACAAAATCTTTTCGTAATAATGGTAAATTACAACTTTCTCTAGCTATAATTAAATCATCTAAAGTACCTCCAAAATAAATCTCATCAGTTAATACTGACATCCCACAAACACCTGCTTTCTCATAACCAATGGCAACATCTTCGACAGTTGCTGTATTATTAATTATTGATTTTGATGGTGATTTTCTTTTAAATTCTGCAATAATTCCTGTATTACTATTTTTTAGCCTATTAGCTAAAGAAATAGTCTCTCTTCCAAGAAAAGGTGTTTTTTCTAATACTTGAATTGGAATATATTCCTTTTTTAAGGCAACTTCCTTTCTTTTGTCTCGTATTATTTTGTCTAGTATGTTCATAGTTCAGTATTCAGTTGGCAGTATTCAGTTGGCAGTATTTTTATTATCAACTCAAACTACTTACAATTAATCATTCTTACTCATTGGTTTAAATAGTTGTTATTACAGACTGCAACTGTCTACTGCATACTTATTTCTTGTAATTTATTCAATGTTGCTAATCCTTTACCAGTTAATAAGGACTCTTTAGCTAGTTCAAATCCTTCTTTAGGATCTAAATTTTTAACGGTTGCAATTGCCATTCCTGCATTAGCAGAAACTACATTATTTTGAGCTTCTGTACCTTTACCACTAATCACTTTCATGAATATTTTAGCAGATTCTTCAACGGTATCTCCTCCAAATATATCTGATTGCTGAATTTTATTTACTCCGAAATCCTCTGGATTCATCATAGTCTCTGTATGGTTCGAAATAACTTTGGTAGCTCCTGTTAAGGAAATTTCATCATAACCATCCAAGGCATGTAAAATGGTGTAATTTTTATTCGTTTTCTGATACATATAGCTGTACATTCTAGCCAATTCTAAATTAAAAACACCTACCAATTGATTCTTTGGGAAAACAGGATTCACCATGGGTCCCAACATATTAAAAAAAGTTTTTACACCCAATGCTTTACGGATAGGTGCTACGTTTTTCATAGCTGGATGAAACAAAGGAGCGTGTAATACACAAATCCCTGCTTTATCTAAACACTTTTCTAAAAATCCTTTATCGCTACTAAATTTAACGCCCAAATGTTCCATTACATTACTAGAACCTGAAATGGAAGACACACCATAATTACCATGTTTAGTCACGTATACTCCTGCTCCTGCAGTTACAAAAGAGGATAAGGTAGAAATATTAAATGTATTTTTTCCATCACCACCTGTACCACATAAATCTACCGTATTGTACTCAGAAAAATCTACAGCAACACATAAATTCAATAAAGCATCTCGAAAACCTTCCAGTTCTTCAACGGTAATACTTCTCATCATATATACCGTCAAAAAAGCAGCTATCTGACTTTGATTGTAATCTCCTTTAGAAATATTTACCAATACCTGATTTGCCTCTTCCTTTGAAATGGTTTCATGATTGATCAATCTGTTTAATAATTGTTTCATTCCTTTTATTTGTCATCCCCATGAAAATGGGAATCTTTTAATTATACCTAAATTATTTTACACTGGATTCCTGCTCCCGAAGCCTCGGGACAGGAATGACAGAACTACCCATTCACCCAATTCTCTAACATCTGTTTTCCATCAGGTGTCAATACAGATTCTGGATGAAATTGTACTGCTTTCACATCATAAGTTTTATGACGTAAAGACATAATTTGTCCGTTATTATCAACTGAAGTAACTTCAAGTTCATCAGGTAAATCGGTATCTACCACCCAAGAGTGGTATCTTCCTACTTCTAATTTCTTTTCTAAGCCGTTAAAGAGTGATTCATCTGCAACAGTAACTTTTATTTGAGTTGCTACGCCATGATAAACGGTATCTAAATTGATGATTTTACCGCCAAAAACTTCAGCAATGGCTTGTTGCCCTAAGCAGACCCCTAAAATACTTTTTGTAGCTGCATATTTTTTGACAATTGGTTTTAACAACCCTGCTTCATCTGGAATACCTGGCCCTGGTGATAAGACAATCTTATCAAAAGGGGCTACCTCTTCTAAGGTTAATTTATCGTTTCGTTTTACGGTTACATCACAACCTAAATCCTCTAAATAGTGGACTAAATTATACGTAAAACTATCGTAATTGTCTATGACTAATATTTTTTTCATAATCCTATCCTGTCCCGAGACTTCGGGAGTTTCAGGATCTTTTTAAATTTTAATTCTACTTTTAATAACTAGATTCCTGCCTCCGCAGGAATGACAAATCATTATTACTTATACCCTTTCAGCCAACTCAATTGCTTTTGTCAAAGCTCCTAGTTTATTATAAACTTCTTGTAATTCTTTTTCTGGGTCTGATTTTGAGACCAACCCAGCTCCTGCCTGCCAATGTAATTGATGATTTTTACTTAAAAAAGTTCGTATCATAATAGCATGGTTATAATTACCTTCAAAATCCATAAAACCAATGGCTCCACCATAAAAAGTTCTATTTGTTTTTTCATATTTTTCAATCAGTTGCATAGCTTTATGTTTAGGAGCTCCACTTAAAGTACCTGCAGGAAATGTATCTGCAACCACTTGCATTGTCGTTATATTTTTATCCTTTTTTCCGACTACTTTACTTACCAAATGGATGACATGAGAAAAAAACTGTACTTCTCTGTAGGTTTCAACCTTAACCTGACTGCCATGTCTACTTAAATCATTTCTTGCCAAATCAACCAACATAACATGTTCTGCATTTTCTTTTTCATCAATTGCTAATTTTTTTGCCAATTCAGCATCTTGCTCATCATTACCAGAACGCTTAAAAGTACCTGCTATAGGATGAATTTCTGCTTGATTACCCTTGACGACCAATTGTGCTTCGGGTGAACTTCCGAAAATTTTAAAATCACCATAATCAAAATAAAATAAATATGGAGACGGATTGATACTACGTAGTGTTCTGTACACATTAAACTCATCACCTTTAAAACCTTGTGTAAATTTTTTAGACAATACCAATTGGAACACATCTCCTCTTGCACAATGATTTTTTGCAATCTTTACATGCTCTTTATATTCGTTATCTGTTAGGTTAGATTTAATTTCTCCATCTTTCAAAAACGTATAGGTGGTGAAATTTTGAGTTTTTATTAACTGATGAACACTTTCAACATTACTTTCAACATCATACGTATGTGCGAAAATATAAGCGTTGTTTTTAAAATGATTAAAGGCTATAATATTTTGATAAACAGCATAATAAACATCAGGAATCTCTAAAGAGTTCTCCTTTTTTGAAATTTCAACATCTTCAAAATACCGAACAGCATCATAAGCTGTATAACCGAAAATTCCGTTGCTAATAAATTTAAAGTTTTGATCTTTTTCAACTTGAAACCGTTGTGAAAATTGATGAATTTCATGAGGCACATCTGTAGTTTCGTCAATTTGCATTTGTTGAGTACTCCCATCAGGAAAAGTTTGAGTAATTATTTCATTTTGTATCTTAATAGACGCTATCGGATTAAAACAGATATAAGAAAAGCTATTATCATTACCATGATAATCACTACTCTCTAAAAGAATACTGTTAGGGTACCTGTCTCTTATTTTGAGATATACACTTACAGGCGTGATGGTATCTGTAATTATTTTTTTATGAGCTGTTTTAAAACTGTATTTTTTCATTTTTTATGCTGAATTTATTTCAGTACTATTTGTTTTATGAGATGCTGAAACTCCCGATCCCGAATTACTCGGGACGGGACAGCATAAATAAAAAAGGCTTGTCGTGATTGACAAGCCTTTATATATTTTATTTTAAATACGATAATAGGATTACTTCACGAATGTTAAGTTTCGAGGGCACCACCACCAATTTGTATTTAATACTGTATTCATGTTTTAATTTGAGTTACACAAATGTAATCATTTTTTTGAATTCACAAAATATAATTACAAGTCCATATGTTTTACGGAACTAATTGAACTTCTTTCCATGCCGTGCCATTATGAAAATACAATTTACTGTCTGTACCTACATATAAATCTCCTAAAGCACCGCCAGCTGGTACTGCTGCTTGAGGTTCTAAACGCATTGCACCACTAATATGTACTTTTTGTTGTGGAGCTTCTACACCTACGCCAATATTTCCAGCAAAATATGAATCAGCAACAGTTTGAGAATAAATGGCAAAATTATCACCAGTTCCTTTATTAAAAGTATTAGAAATATAAAGTGCATAACCATTTGTAGTTGTTCCTGTACCTAAATGTTGTAAATATAAACCAACGGCATCAGTAATTGTTCCGTTATTTGTAATAGAACCAACTGCAGCACTAACAAAACCCATATTTCCAAAATTCTCAATTTCACCCCAAGAACCAAATCCTTGTGTAACAGTTCCTCCAGTAGCATCCTTATTACCATTCGCCACCGTACTTCTAGCACCAATTGCAAATGAGATTGTCCCTGTATTTGCATTACTCGCTGTACTCGTTAATCCGAAAGTTGATTTACTTGTACCTGTTCCTTCAAATACTGCATTAGTTGAAATTCCTCGATTAGCATCATCAGTAGATTTTCTACTCTCAACATTAAGTTTATGGGGGCCAGAAGTATTTGTCCCAATACGAACTTTTCCATCATAATATGCGATATCTGGACTAATTCCATCTACAAATTTACCACCGCCTGTAGTTTCTGCCCAAATTGTACCGTCATTTGTCCATACAGACTTTGTTTCTGTATCATAAACTTGTAATCCCATTGCAGGACTTGCAATAGAAGTTCTTTGTGCAGTTGTCATTCTAGGCATTAAAAAACCTTTGTCAGTTGCTGTAATGTCTAATGCTGCTGATGCATCAGGACTCGTAGTCCCAATACCTACCTGAGCATATCCTGCAAAAGAGATTGCCAATACGAGCACTAGTGATTGTATATTTTTATTCATAATTATAAATTTATCTTATTTAACTAATATTTTTTTTACCCCTTGTTTTCCTTCTTGTTCAAATTTTAAGAAATAAATACCACTTTGTATATTCGGTTTTAAAATTTCTCCTTTACCACTTTGAATAGTTATATCCTTAAATACCTTTATCCTTTTACCCATAAAATCATACAATGTTACTTGCAAATTTTCTAAATTATTTGTAGTAAATTGAATATATTTTTGGCTATTATCAATTGGATTTGAAATAATACGGATATCATTTGATTGAAATAAATCATCAATACTAAGTACTACTTGATGATCGATACCAAAGGTATATTGAGTGAAATCACCTAATACTATTTCATTGGCAGCATCACTAGTAACTGTACCGTTTAAAAGGTCACCAGTTACTGTATTGGTATTTAATGCACTTACCAAATCCCAAGTGCTACTATTGTATCCTACAATAGAAACTGAGCTTAACACACCACCATTATCATTTACTAGAGATGTAATATTGCTATCTGAATTCCATGGTAAGGTGATTACAGCATTACCAGTTAATTCCCAAAATTCCTTAGTTGAAACCGCATCAACATTTACTCCATTACTACCATTTGTAGGTGTATCATTTGTGTAGGTTGCATTTATGGTTCCTGTATGATTTGCGATTACTGGAGCATAAACACCGTTATTACCTGTAGGTAATTTGGTAGTTCCATCTCCGTAAGCTTGTACTTTTCCATTGACGTATTCGCTAGACGAACCCCAATCTGTATCAGCTTCTACAGAAAATATTCCTGTAGGGCCTAATGTGACAATTGTATTGCTTGTAGTAAAGGGCATTTCCTTTTCTAAGTAAAATTCTACATTGTCACCCACATACAATTCTTGTGAATGTGTGACCTGCATAGAAATACCAACAATACAAATTAGTGTAAAAAATTTATTCATAAGCATTTGTTTTGTAACAAAAGTATATAATTATCACATATATAACAATTAAAAACACTGTTATCCTACTTTACATATACTAGAATTAAGATTAAATAAGCGTTTTGATAGTACTATTAAAATGAATATCTTGGAATCACTAATCCTTATCACTAAATTTGAATTTCAACTTACGAACTGATTAGTTGCCTATTATTAATAATGAATATATATTTAACTTTTATTTTTTTTATATGATTCTAATCTTACTATCCTATTTTTTCATTCTGTATATTTCATTTGGTATTGGAATAATTTTTAATAAATGGATAAGGTTAGAGAATTACAATATCTTATTTGCAATTTTAGTTGGTTTTTTTTTTCAATTAATTTTTTCAACATTTTACGCGGTTTTTTTTCCATTAGATTTTTACTTCTTTTTAATAAATTTAATTGCTTCAACTTTATTTATTGCTTTTCACTTTTCTATCGTAAAAAAAATAATCTACAATACAACAAATTCATTTTCCAAATTTTCAATTAGCAGTAAATTTCTATTTTTATTCATTATAATAATCTCACTAATTCACTCATCCTCATTACCATTTCTTACTGACAATGAATCTTATTACATACAAACCATAAAATGGCTAAATAACTATGGTTTAGTTAAGGGTCTTGCTAATTTGCATTTGTTTTTTGGACAATCTTCGGGATGGCATATATTGCAATCTAGTTTTAACTTTAGCTTCATTATATCAAATTTTAATGATTTAAATGGCCTCTTAATAATAATTACAAGCTATTTTTGTCTAGACAAGTGGGAAACGTATAAATCGATTGGAAATAAAAATGATTTATTTATTTCACTTATTATCATTTCATTAGTTTTTCTTTTTCTTTTTCTTCCTTCTCCTTCTCCAGATCTTCCAACTATAATTATAGTACCAATTATTATATACGTATTCATTGAGTCTTATCAAAATAATAACAGCAATCACATAAATCTGATTACTGTGCTTACCTTATTAGTTATCTTAATCAAAGTTACAGTAGCTCCTATTTTAATTCTGCTGTTAATTGCTCTTATAAAAACTAAAGGTTTTAATAATTGGAAATTACCTATCGTTTTATCTTTTATCGCATTATCTAGCTTTATTATAAAAAACATTGTTGTTACTGGATATCCGTTATATCCTCTTTCAATAGGACATGAATTAATTAATGTTGATTGGAAACTAAATAATAATTTGCAACACTTCTATTATCAATCAACCTCTATGTATGGTTGGCAAATGTATAATTGGGAAGAATTCAGTAACCTTAGTTTTATTAACAAATTTTGGATTTGGCTTAATTTACCCAAACTCAATGGTGTCTTAAATAAATTAATTTTACTTTTAATGTTCTTATTTCCTTTTTTCAACTACAAGAAAAAAGAAATGATTTATCTCTATATTTATTTTCTTATTCAATTTATTGTGTTTTACACAACCTCTCCTCAATATAGGTTTTTTCTACCCGTTTTGCTATCAATAGGCTTATTCATATCTGCAAATTTACTGCATAGAAGGTTTCATGTAATTAAATCTTTTTTTGTTTTAAATTTGGTATTATTACTCCTATTAGGAGTATTCGGATTAAACCTAAAAGGTATAACAAACAATAAAATCATGAGTATGAAACACTCTCTAATACCTTCCCAAATAATTTTACCTCGGTCAATTACTCAGTTTGAAGATTTAGAATTTATTGAATATGAAATACAGAATATGAAATATTTTTCACCCTCTAAAGATTCCTTGTTTTTTTGGCAAACATCTAACGGCCCATTACCTTGTGCTAACAAAGATATGATTGACTATTTTTCTACATATTATAATCATATCCCTCAAATGCGAACCAAGAACATCAAGGATGGTTTTTTATCTTCTAAACCCAAATAGACTTTCATTACAACATTAAAAAGAGTACGGTGAAAATAAGCTACCTATTTATATTTTATTTTAAAATAAATAATAACGGTAGCTAATACTGCCGTAATTGAATTGGCAACTATCATCGCAAGACTATGTGTTACTACACCATAGGTAAACCACAATAGAACTCCTATAAAAAAAAGCAAGAACATGGTTAATGATATGTTTTTAGCAGATTTTTCTTTCCATATTTTATATACTTGTGGCACCAATGAAGCTGTTGTTAAAGCACCTGCAAGTAAACCGACAATTTCTATAGTTGCTATCATCCTACTATATTTACAATTTTACCTGGCACTACAATTACTTTTTTAGGCGTTCTTCCTTGTAACTGTGCCTGTGTTTTTTCGTGTGCCATAACCGCTGCTTCAATTTCATCTTTACTTAAATCTAAGGAAAGCTCCATGGTAAAACGCATTTTACCATTGAATGAAATAGGATAGGTTTTTGAACTTTCTACCAAATACTTCTCCTCAAATTTAGGAAAAGGAGCTGTTGAAATAGATTCTGTATGACCCAATTTATTCCATAATTCTTCTGCTATATGCGGTGCATAGGGCGAAATTAAGATAATTAAAGGTTCTAAAATGTCTCTACTGGTACATTTTT
>CAYRZY010000016.1:0-21994 GCA_964428855.1 uncultured Flavobacteriaceae bacterium | reverse complement strand
TGTTTTTGAAAATGCATCAATAAAATAATCTGTACCAAACTACCAATATGCAAAGAATCTGCTGTAGGATCAAAACCTATATATGCACTGGTAACTTCTTTAGAAAGTTGTTCTTCTGTACCTGGCATCATATCGTGCATTAAGCCTCTCCAACGGATTTCTTCAACAAAACTTTTCTTCATGGTAGATTTAATTTTAGCAAAGATATGCTTATCGTTATTGATTAACAAGATGAAAGCCCATAATGGGCATTTAATAATTAAAACTATCACTACCTAATATAAATAAAAGGCTGATTATCTGTTATTTATAAAATATTACACAAACAAAGCGTTCTAATAAAAATTTAAATCCTTAATTTAGACCCATGATTTTAGTTACAGGAGGCACAGGTTTGGTTGGTTCACATTTGTTATATCAATTGATGTTACAAGGCGAGTCTGTTGTGGCTATCCATAGAAAAAACAGCAACCTAAATGCTGTAAAAAACGTCTTTTCTTACTATACTGATACTACGGAATCTCTTTTTTCATCCATTAAATGGATAGAGGCTGACATTACTGATGTTCCTTCACTAACACTTGCTTTTCAAGACATTACTCATGTTTATCATTGTGCTGCATTGATTTCTTTTAGCAAAAAAGAGTATCGGAAAATGCGGAAAATTAACATTGAAGGCACTGCTAACATCGTAAATTTGTGTATTGCAAATCAAATTAAAAAACTATGTTTTGTGAGTTCAGTTGCTGCTGTCGGAAAACCTTTAATTGGCAATCATATTACTGAAGATAACGAATGGAATGTTGCTGAAAACAATTACGGTTATGCCATTACAAAATATGGTGCTGAAACCGAAGTTTGGCGAGCATCACAAGAAGGTGTTGGTGTGGTAATTGTAAATCCTGGAGTTATTTTGGGTGGTGGTTTTTGGAAAAGTGGTTCAGGTAAATTGTTTGATAAAACCTATAACGGATTTAAATTTTATACTGAAGGTGTTACGGGTTTTGTAGGTGTGGATGATGTGGTAAAAGCAATGATACAATTGATGCAAAGCTCAATAAAAAATAAACGTTACTTGCTCATCAGTGAAAGCGTGTCTTTTAAAACTGTTTTTTTTGCTATAGCGGATGGTTTCAAGAAAAAAAGACCTTCTGTAAAGGTTAATAAATTGATGAGTGGTATTGCTTGGCGTTTAGGATGGGTATTGAGTAAATTTAATGGAAAAGAACCTTTAATTACGAAGCAATCGGCTAATTCATCGCACAATCATTATCATTATTCCAATACCAAAATAAAAGAAGCTCTAGGTTTTCAATTTATCCCTTTAAAGGAAACTATTAAAAATACTTGTAAGGATTACCTTAAGGATGCTTAAATACCTCTCTAGATTTTTATTTTAAATCAGGAATACCTTCTCTATTAATGTTTTCTATTTTCGCCCTTTCAATAATAGAATCTAGATTAGATTTAGGATCATAGATTTCTTGTTGCTCTTTGAGTTGTTTTTCAACCTCTAAAAACATTTTTTCATAATCGTCTATTCTAGAAGTATAATACAAATTACTCTCACTAAACTGAAGACTATCTATTTGATGTTTCTTAAAAACTAAAGGAATATAATTGATGTTTTTTCTTAATTCTTTTGTTTTGATATGCCTTGCTCCTCTAGCAATATAAATATCTTTCCAAATTTCAATCATTTTCTCTTTACCGATAAGATTGCTTGGTTTTTTATAGATGGTTCTGCTGGTGCAGGATAAAAGAACTATAAATAGAAAAAATATTGATGCTGTTTTTTTCATTTGTTTATTGTGATAATTACCAAAACCCTCTCTGAGGGTTACCTATTAAAAGTTAATTGCACGCCTTTGTTTTCTTCATTAAACTCTCCTTGGTTGTACATTAAAACACCATTGACAAAAGTATGAGTGATTTCTGAATTGAAAGTAGTGCCTTCAAAAGGAGACCATCCGCATTTATACAAAATAGTGTCTTTAGTTACCATTTGAGGAGACTCTAAATCTACCAATACTAAATCAGCATAATAGCCTTTTTTAATAAATCCTCTTTTTTCAATTTGAAATAATATTGCAGGGTTATGACACATTTTTTCAACCAACTTTTCTAAGGATAAAATTCCGTGATGTGTGGCTTCTAACATCGCTAACAAACCATGTTGTACTAACGGACCTCCACTAGGTGCTTTGGTATATACTTGATGTTTTTCTTCTAAAGTATGAGGAGCATGGTCTGTTGCAATAACATCTATTTTATCTGTCAATAAGGCTTTCCAGAGTCCTTTTTTATCTTCTTTTGTTTTAATTGCAGGGTTCCATTTAATCAGTGTTCCTTTTTCTTTATAAAAAGAATCATCAAACCATAAATGGTGTATACACACTTCAGCGGTAATTTGTTTTTCTTCTAGCGGAATATCATTTCTAAACAAAACCGTTTCTTTTGCTGTAGATAAGTGAAAAACATGTAGCCTTGCTCCTGTTTTTTTTGCCAAGGCGACGGCTTTAGATGATGATGTATAACACGCTTCTTCACTTCTAATTTTAGGGTGAAGCTCAATCGGAATAGTATCTCCATAAATAGCTTTTGCACTTGCTAAATTATCTTGAATGATGGTTTCATCCTCACAGTGAACGGCAATAAGCATTTTAGTAGAAGAAAATATTTTTTCTAAAACAACTTCATCATCTACTAACATATTACCCGTTGATGAGCCTAAAAATAATTTAATTGCTGCTACATTTTTTGGGTCTGTTTTTAATAATTCTTCTAGATTATCATTCGTACCACCAAACATAAAAGAATAATTAGCATAAGATGTTTTGGCTGCAACATCAAATTTATCTTGCAATAGTTTTTGTGTTGTCGCTTGCGGTACGGTGTTTGGCATTTCAATAAAAGTAGTAATTCCTCCTGCGACAGCGGCTTTACTTTCAGTAGCTATATTGGCTTTATGTGTTAAACCAGGCTCTCTAAAATGGACTTGGTCATCAATAACTCCTGGCATTAAATATTTACCTAAAGCATCAATAATTTTGGCGTCTGTTGGAACTTTATCAAAAGTTCCAACTTCTACAATAATAGCACCTTCAATTAGTACATCACCAGTAATGATTGCTCCTTCATTAATTATCTTGGCATTTTTTATCAATATTCTCTTCATTATTTCGATTTTGGTAAGCCTTTTAATTTCATTTTTATCACACCAAAAACAGCTTCTCCTATAATAGAGCCATCCATTTTTGATTCACCTTGAGTTCTATCTCTAAAAATAACAGAAACTTCTTTGATATTAAAACCATGTTTCCAAGCTTTAAACTTCATTTCTATTTGAAAAGCATAGCCTATAAATTTAATTTTATCTAAGTTAATTGTTTCCAGTACTTTTCGTTTGTAACAGACAAAACCCGCGGTAGTATCATGTATAGGCATTCTTGTTATAAAACGCACATATTTTGTTGCAAAATAAGACAATAAAACCCTGTTCATAGGCCAATTTACCACATTTACACCTTTAGAGTATCTTGACCCGATAGAAACATCAGCCCCAAAAGTACGGCATGCTTTGTACAGTCTTTTTAGGTCTTTTGGGCTATGCGAAAAATCAGCATCCATTTCAATGATATACTCATACTTTCTTAATAACGCCCATTTAAAACCATGTATGTACGCTGTCCCTAATCCGTTTTTATTTTTCCTTACTTCTAAAAATAATTGATCTGAGTATTTTAGTTGTAAATCTTTTACAATAGCCGCAGTACCATCAGGTGAGTTATCGTCAACAACTAATATATCAAAAGCTTTTTCTAAAGAAAAAATAGCTTTAATCATATTCTCTATATTCTCTTTTTCGTTATATGTAGGTATAATAACTAGGGCGTCTTGCATTGGTAATTATTTGTTTGGCAAAGGTAAAACAAAATATTACTAATTTTATGTTAAGATTTTTTAATGTAAATAGTATACTTTTACAATCTACTATCTATATAAAAATGACTGAAGCTATTGAGCGTATATTTATATCTAAAGACTGGGTTACAATTGTCTTAATGATTATTTTAACCCTATTAATATTAAATAGAGTGAAATTTAGTGAGCGGTTTTATAAATTACAATATGTTTTATTAAATAATTCTTATATTAACAGTTATGCAAAGGCAAGCCCTTTAATTTTTAATGCATTTAATATCATCTTTTTTGTTGTTACTATCCTTACTGTTTCATTTATACTATTTATAGCACTAAATTTATATTTCCCAGAGCGTATTTTTTATGATTTTATTTTTTTTCTAAAAACATTATTTTTTGTTGGTGTTTTTACCGTTTTAAGAATCATATTAGGTTATTTATTAGGTTCGTTATTTGAAAGAGAGAAAGAACAACGGTATTTTTCTTTTTTAAAAATCAGTTATTTAGGTAATTTTAGTCTAATGACCATCCCTTTAATTGCTGTTGATTTATATACTGAATCAACCTTTTACACTCACTTTTTGTTGGTTTTTTCCCTTGTTTTATTTTTATATTATTATGTGTTAATTTTAAAAAATAATCAATCTTTAATTTCTCGTAATTCGTTTTATTTTATTTTGTACATTTGCACCCTCGAAATAGCCCCCTTTCTAATAATATTTAAAGCACTTATTGTTTAAAGGATATAATAAATTGAAAAGTATTTATGAAAATAAAAACTATTTTAGTCTCTCAACCCGCCCCAAGTACAAAACAATCACCTTATTTTGACTTATCTGATAAGCAAAAAGTGAAAATTGATTTTAGATCATTTATACATGTTGAAGGTGAAACCGCAAGAGAAGTAAGAAATCAGAAAATTGATTTTTCAAATTATACTGCTGTAATTTTTACAAGTAGAAATGCTGTAGATAATTATTTTAGGTTAGCTGAAGAAATGAGGTTTACCGTGCCAGATTCTATGAAATATTTTTGTCAATCTGAAGCAGTTGCTTATTATTTACAAAAATATGTAGTGTATAGAAAACGTAAGATTTATGTTGGTGTGCGTACCTTTCAAGATTTAACAAAGCAAATTAAAAAACATAAAACAGAATCCTTTTTATTACCTTCTTCTGATAAATTAAAAGATATTATACCTGAATTATTAAACAGTCTAGAAATAAAATGGGAAAAAGCCATTATGTTTAAAACTGTTATAAGTGATTTATCTGATTTAGAAAATGTTTATTATGATGTGTTGGTGTTCTTTAGTCCTTCAGGGATAGACTCATTATTTAAAAACTTTCCTAATTTTAAACAAAAAGAAACTAGAATAGCTGTATTTGGTAATACAACTATTAAAGCTGCCGAAAAGGCCGGTTTAAGAGTAGATATTACCGCTCCAAGTAAAGAAAGACCTTCTATGACAATGGCGTTAGAATATTATATTAAAACTGCAAATAAAGGTTAACACCTATTTAATATTATCGTGGTATAAGTTTTAAGAACAAAAAAAGAGGATAAATTACTTTATCCTCTTTTTTTATTTTTAACTTTAAATAGTTATTTCTCATTAATTGCTTTTACTATTTTAGCTTCTAATTCATCAGCTAAATCAGGGTTTTCTCCTATTAATGATTTTACCGCGTCCCTACCTTGACCAAGTTTAGTGTCTCCATAACTAAACCAAGAGCCACTTTTCTTAACAATACCATATTCAACTCCTAAATCAAGTATTTCTCCCATTTTAGAAATACCTTTTCCATACATAATATCAAATTCTGCAATTCTAAATGGTGGAGCTACTTTATTTTTAACAACTTTTACTTTCGTCATATTACCAATTACTTTATCACCATCTTTAATTTGTGTTCTTCTTCTAATGTCTAAACGAACTGATGCATAAAATTTAAGAGCGTTACCACCTGTTGTAGTTTCTGGATTTCCGAACATTACTCCAATTTTTTCACGCAATTGATTGATAAAAATAACAGTACAATTTGTTTTACTAATAGTACCTGTTAATTTACGTAAAGCTTGTGACATTAAACGAGCGTGTAAACCCATTTTAGAATCTCCCATTTCTCCTTCTATTTCACTTTTAGGAGTTAATGCAGCAACAGAATCAATCACAATAATATCAATAGCACCTGAGCGTATTAAATTTTCAGTAATTTCCAACGCTTGCTCTCCATAATCTGGTTGAGATATAATAAGATTATCAATATCTACACCTAAATTTTGAGCATAATATCTATCAAAAGCATGTTCTGCATCAATAAAAGCTGCAATACCACCTGATTTTTGAGCTTCTGCAATGGCGTGTATTGCTAAGGTTGTTTTTCCTGATGATTCTGGGCCATAAATTTCAATGACCCTTCCTCTTGGATAACCACCAATTCCTAAAGCAATATCTAAACCTAATGAACCTGAAGGAATAGCATCTATATCCTCTGGAGTATTATCTCCTAATCTCATTACAGCTCCTTTTCCGTAAGTTTTATCTAATTTATCTAATGTAAGCTGTAAAGCTTTTAGTTTTGCTGTTTTTTCTTTGTCTTCTGCCATAATAAATATAATGTTATTGTAAAAATAAGAGATGCTAAAGTACAAAAAAGAACTTTAGTTTGATAGATTATATAAAAATTATAATATGCCTTGAATTCTTAGATGTTGTATGAGTAAAATAGTTTTAACATCAATTATTTCTCCAGTATTAATCATTTTTAATGCTAATTTAAAATCATATTCTAATACTTCTAATTCTTCGTCCTCTGATAATAACCCTCCACCTTCATTTACTTTCATTGCGTGGTTATACTCTGCAATAAAATAATATAATTTTTCTGTTATTGCTCCTGGTGAGGTAAAAGCTTCAAGTACTTTTATAGGTTGTTTTATTAAATATCCTGTTTCTTCTTCTACTTCTTTCTTTATACATGTTATTGGGTCGTCTTTATCTAACAAACCAGCACAAACTTCAATCATCATACCATCATTATTACCATTTAAATAACTTGGCATTCTAAATTGACGAGTTAAAATAATTGTTTTATTTTTTATATTGTAAAGTAAAATACATGCACCATTACCTGTTATATAACACTCTCTATCTGTATTTTTCCAGTCACCATTTTTAAATTTATAATCAAAATTCACCTTATTTAATTCATGCCAATCATTAGATAGGTTTTTTACATTTTTAATTTTAACTTTTTTATTATCCATTAACCTAACTAATTTTTATCATATATATATGTGGAATTCCATCTTCAATATATCCTTCTCCTATTTGCTGAAAACCAAAAGTGTTATAAAACTTTTTAAGGTGTTTTTGAGCTCCTATTTTAATAGTAACTTTCCCAAATACTTTTTCCATTTCTAAAAGAGTTTTTTTTAATAATTTTTCTCCTAATTTTTGATTTCTATAATTTTGATGCACAACTACTCTACCTAAAGTAGCTTCTGTATAATAATCTCCTCCTTTAAAAAATCGTGTATAAGCTATGATTTTTCCTTTTTTATTTTTACAAAATAAGTGAAATGCTATTTTATCTTTTGAATCTAATTCGGGATAAGGACAGTTTTGTTCAACTACAAAAATATCAATTCTTAATTGTAAAATATCATGAAATTCATCTAAGGATAATTCGTTGAATTTTTTTATAAACCATTCCATTTTAAGAGCAAGCAATTTTATCTACTCTTGTTTGGTGGCGACCTCCTTCAAATTCTGTTGTTAAAAATAATTCTACAAAACCTAACGCTTGTTGTAAAGAAACAAAACGAGCAGGAATACTTAATATATTTGCATTATTATGTTGTCTAGCTAATTGAACCAATTCATTATTCCAACATAAAGCAGCTCTAATTTTTTGATGTTTATTTGCTGTCATTTGTGCACCATTACCACTACCACAAATTATTATTCCTAAATCAACTTCATTATTTTCTACCGCTTCTGCTACAGGATGAATAAAATCTGGATAATCAATACTATTATCAGTATCTGTACCAAAATTCTTAATTATATACCCTTTCTTTGTAAATTCTTTTACAATTTCTTTTTTATAAATTGTACCCGCATGATCATTACCAATTGCTATTTTCATTGTTATAATTTTTATAATTAATTTATCAAATTTACTATTAAATATGTTTATTAACATATTTAATATCTATTGTTAATTAATATTTGTAGTAAACTAATTATTAATGATTTAAATATAATGATAAATGTTAATTTTTTATCAATTACTATTTATAATTTTTATTTTTAAATTCAATAAAAATAGTAAAGGATATTTAAATTCAATTTTACTAAATTATTTATACTTTTTTAATTTTACTTTATTAACATAAAAAACAATACTTCTTAACTTAATTAACTAAAAAATAATTAAAAATAATGGTTAATAAAGTATATTAACAAACTGTTTATTAAAATAGTTATTTTTTTGATTTACAGTACTATTAAATCAAAAAACAGTAGTAATAAATTGTTTATTGTTTTTTAAGAAGTTAAAAACAAAATTTATTATATACTATTTATAGTAACTATTAACAGTATATAATAAGAACCATTTTCTTTTATAAAATTTTAAATAAAAAATATCTAATATTATAATATGTTAATAACTGATAAAATGGAAATGTGTTTTTATTATTTTATATCTAATTAATTTATTAACAATTATTCAGTTTTATCTAAAATAATGTAAATTAGCAGTCATAAACTATGAATTAAGAACTTAAATCCCTTTTATTATGAAGAAAAACTACACTTTATTTTTTTTATTTTTAACCTATATTATACAAAGTCAAACTATTACCACTGTTGTAGGTAATGGTAATTCTGGCTTTTCTGGAGATGGAGGTTTAGCAACTACGGCTAAATTAAATTTACCTTTCAATCTAACTTTTGATAAAAACGATAATATTTATATTGCTGATACTTATAATAATAGTATTAGAAGAGTAGATAATGAATCAGGTATTATAACTACTGTTATAGGTACAGCAGATAAAAAATTAGTAAGCGAATTAAAGACACCAACAGGTTTAACATTCGATAATTATAATAACTTATATGTTGCAGATCTAGCAAATTTAAGAATTAGAAAAGTAAATTTAGATACAGGAAGTTCTATTACTTTAGTTGGTAAAAAATCTGAAGTAGAACACCCAAACATAGATGCTGTATTAGGCGGACCTTTTAATGTTGTTTTTGATAAAAAAGGAAACTTATATGTTTCTGTAAATAGTGATAGTAAAATAGAAAAAGTAGATTTTTCTACAGGAAAAGTAACTACTATTGCTGGTACTGGTGAAGTTGGTTATTCTGGTGATGGTGCTTCTGCTTCAAGTGCAAAATTAGCCAATCCAACTGGTTTAGCTTTAGACGGTAAAGGAAATTTATACATTTCTGATACAGGTAATGAACGTATTAGAAAAGTAAATTTATCTACTGGTATTATAACAACAATTGCAGGTACTGGTGAAACAGGATTTATAGGTGACGGTGTTCAAGCAACTAAAGCTCAATTAGCCAACCCTTTAGGTCTAACATTTAGTAAATCAGGAGATTTATATATTGTTGATAGAGGTAACAATCGTGTTAGAAAAATAACTATTTCTACCGGAACTATTACTACAATTGCAGGTACTGGTAAATCAGGTTTTTCTGGTGATGGTGAATTGGCTAAAAATGCAAAATTATCAAACCCAACAGGTTTAGCATTTAATAAATCAGGAGATTTATTTGTTGTTGATAGAGGTAATAATCGTGTTAGAAAAATTTCAGGACTTACTAATAATACTTCAGAAGAATTACCTTTAGAAGCAAATATTAAAATTTATCCTAATCCTAGTACTGATAAAATAACGATTGAATTAAATAATAAAATTAAAATAAAAAGCACTTCATTGTTTGATATTACTGGTAAAAAAGTAAGAGTAAAAATGAAAGATAAAACATTAAATGTATCTAAATTACCAAGAGGTATTTATATGTTAAGAATAGCAACTAATAATGGTGCTTTCGAACAAAAAGTAGTACTTGAATAATAAAAGTATTAAATATAATTAACCCCGATACTTATCGGGGTTTTTTTGTTTTAGAAATAGAAAGAATAAAAAATAATGTCAAAAAAAAAATTTCATCATAAAAAAAAAGGGAATATTGTTAAGGGTTTATCAGCTAAAATTTTAAAAGTATTAAATAAAAACTCTCAAAAACCACTAAATTATAAACAGATTTCTTCAATGATTGATGTGAATGATGCTAATGGTAAACAACAAATTCTTCAAGAATTAATTGAATTAAAACAGAATAAAAGAATTGAAGAAACAGAAAGAGGAAAATTTAAGATTATTCAAAATGAACATTATCATATAGGTGTTTTAGATGTTACTTCTAATAAAAATGCATATTTTGTAACAGATAGCTTAGAACATGATGCTTTTATACCTACAATTAATTTAAATAGAGGTTTAGATGGTGATACGGTAAAAGTATATGTGTATAGAAGAAGAAATAATAATAAATATGAAGGAGAAGTTATAGAAATTATAAAAAGAGCTAAAACAGAATTTGTTGGGGTATTACAAATGAGTAAAAATTTCGGATTTGTATTGCCTGATAATAATAAAATGTATGCTGATATTTTTATTCCTATGAAGTATACTAATGGGGCTAAAGATGGAGATAAAGTATTGGCTACAATAAGTGATTGGCCTGAAAATTCTAAAAATCCTTTTGGTAAAATAACAACTGTTTTAGGGAAACCTGGTGAGCATGATACTGAAATTCATTCTATCCTTTTAGAATATGGATTGCCTTATGAATTTGATAAAGAAGTTGAAGACGATGCTGCTAAATTATCTACAGAAATAACAGAGAAAGAGATTAGTAAACGTAAAGATATGCGTAAAACACTAACTTTTACTATAGACCCGAAAGATGCAAAAGATTTTGATGATGCTTTGTCTTTTAAAGTATTAGAAAACGGTAATTATGAAATAGGGATACATATTGCCGATGTATCACATTATGTACAGCCAGACACCATTTTAGAAGAAGAAGCTTATAATAGAGCTACTTCTGTATATTTAGTGGATAGAGTAGTGCCAATGTTACCTGAAGTTCTTTCTAACGGTGTTTGTTCTTTACGACCACATGAAGAGAAACTAACATTTTCAGCTATTTTTGAAATAGACGAAAAAGCTCATATTATCAAAGAATGGTTTGGTAGAACGGTTACGTATTCTGATCAGCGTTTTGCTTACGAAGAAGCACAAGAAATTATTGAAACAAAGAGTGATATAATTCCAGAGAAGATTTCTATTACAGGAGAAAATTATACCGTAAAAAAAGAAATAGTAGAAGCTACTTTAAAATTAGATGAGCTTGCTAAAAAACTTAGAAAAAGAAGAATGCAACAAGGTGCAATAACTTTTGATAGAGTAGAAGTGAAGTTTAATTTAGATGAAAATGCAGTACCTATAGGAGTATTCTTTAAAGAATCTAAAGATGCGAACAAGTTGATAGAAGAATTTATGTTACTTGCCAATAGAAAAGTAGCTGAGTTTATAGGTAAAAATAAAAATGGAACTCCTACAAAACACACATTTATTTATAGAATTCATGATGAGCCAGACACAGAAAAATTAGCAGGATTACAACAAATTATCAATAAATTCGGATATAAATTAAATACCCAATCTAGAGAAACAACTTCTGACTCATTGAACAAACTTTTAAGTGATGTTCAAGACAAGCCAGAAAAGAACATGATTGAAACCTTAACTATTCGTTCTATGAGTAAGGCAATCTATACAACTGATAATATTGGGCATTACGGATTGGCATTTGACTACTACAGTCATTTTACATCTCCTATAAGACGTTATCCTGATGTGATGACACATCGTTTACTTCAACATTATATTGATGGAGGAAAATCGCCAAAATCAGCACCATATGAAATAAAATGTGAACATTCTAGCGAACGAGAAGTATTAGCATCAAAAGCAGAACGGTCTTCCGTTAAATACATGCAGATTAAATACATGCAAGATCATCAAGATCAAGAATTTAAAGGTGTTATTTCTGGAGTTACTGAATGGGGAATTTACATAGAAATTATCGAAAATAAATGTGAAGGAATGGTGCGAATTCGTGACATAAAAGAAGATTATTATATTTATGATGAAAAACAATATGCTTTGGTAGGTCAAGCAACCAAAGATCTATTACAATTAGGTGATGAAGTTACGGTAAAGGTTAAAAACACCGACTTAGAACGTAAACACTTAGATTTTTACTTGGTACAATAATTGTTAAATTATAACTATGAAAAACTTAAAAGTTATTATTCTTTTTTTAGGATGCACAGCGTTTCTATACGCACAAGAAAGAACAGAAGATTTAAAAGAGTTTAGAGAGCTTAAAATTTTTAACGGATTAGATGTAGAAATCATAAAATCTAGTAAAAGTAAAATTCAAATATCAGGTGAAAAAGCAGCAGATGTTTCTATAAAATATGTTAAAGATGTACTTAAAATATCAGTAAAATTACACGATAAATTCAAACCAAAAGAACTTAAAATTAAGGTGTATTATAACCATGATATTATAATATTAGACGCCAATGAAGGATCTTCTATTGTTTCTGATATTATAATAAAACAAGATAAAATAACTATTAAAACACAAGAAGGAGCGTTTATAAAAGTGCCTGTAGCAGTTAAAGACCTTATTATAAAAGCAGTGTCAGGTGGAAACATCAGTATTAGTGGTACTGCAAAAAACCAAAAAGTTGAAGTTACCTCTGGTGGTGTTTATGAAGCATATGACTTAACTACAGAAAAAGCTGATGTTGTTTCTGGTTCTGGCGGTAAAGCGGAAGTAAAAGTAACGGATACTTTAGATGCTAAAGTACGTTTTGGAGGCAATATACATTATAAAGGAAACCCTAAAAATATAACTACAAAAAAGGTAATGGGCGGAATTATTAAAAATAATAGCTAATTATTTATAATCTGTTCAACTAATTACTACCTTTGTTTTTTAAATTTACACAAAATGATAGCAACAACAATATTTTTAGGATGGTTAGGCGGACAAGAAGTTATTATTATAGCTATAATAGTTTTATTATTGTTTGGAGGTAGAAAAATACCAGAATTAATGAAAGGTCTTGGTGGCGGAATTAAAGAATTTAAAAAAGCTACAAAAGAAGATGATAATAAAGAAGACGATAAAATTACCGACTAACATTATTAAGAAATGTATATTAAAAACCTACAAGATTTTATCTTGTAGGTTTTTATTTGTTATACCAATTTAAATTTATAATGTCGTGTAATAGACGTTGATTAATTAAGAAGGTTATCATCTTTTTTCTTCTTACCCGAAGACTTATTCATTTTATTTGCAGCAACCATACCTGTAACCACATCAGTTAACATATCACTTGCAGCATTAGGATTGTTAGGTAATAAAATTAAGTTAGAATCAGATTTAGAACCAATACTTTGTAAGGTATCATAATGTTGAGTTACAATAATCAAAGCAGAAGCTTCTTGTGAGTTAATACCCGCCCTGTTTAATATCACCATACTCTCTTCCAAACCACGAGCAATTTCTCTTCGTTGGTCAGCAATACCCATACCTTGTAAACGTTTACTTTCTGCTTCTGCTTTGGCACGTTCTACAATTAAAATACGTTGAGCATCTCCTTCGTGTTGTGCAGCTACTTTTTCACGCTCAGCAGCATTGATACGGTTCATGGCAATTTTTACGTTTTCATCAGGGTCAATATCAGTTACCAATGCTTTGATAATATCATACCCATAATTTAACATCGCTTCTCTCAAATCTCGTTGAATAGCTAAGGCAATTTCTTCTTTCTTTTCAAACACATCATCAAGACCCATTTTAGGAACTTCTGCTCGAACAACATCAAAGATGAAGGCGGTGATTTGTTCATGTGGATTTTGTAATTTGTAAAAGGCATCTTCTACATGATCTTTTCTAATTAAAAATTGCACTGAAATTTTTAAATGTACAAAAACATCATCATTCGTTTTTGTTTCTACAATCACATCTAATTGTTGAATTTTTAAACTAATACGTCCAGCAATTCTATCTACCAACGGAATTTTAAATTGTAACCCTGCCTGACGAATACTTTGAAGTTTACCAAAACGTTCAATAATAACAGCAGTTTGCTGTTTAACAATAAATGCAGCAGAAATGAGAATAAATATAATAGGAATTATCCAAATAAAACCAAGAGCTTCAAACATAATTTTTTTTAATTTTAAGGTTAATAATCTACTAAAGATACAAAAAACTAAAGAATTATAAGAATGAATATATAAAAATCATCTTAAAACTACTTTTTTTACAATACTTCCGTTGTTTGATGCTACTTTTAGAAAATATAATCCTTTTTGAAGTGAAGAAAAATCTAAAGAATTTTTATCAGAAAGGTCAAAATATTCCTTTACTTTTTTACCATTAACAGCATAAAGCTCTGCTTTCTCAATAGTTTGAAATCCAGAGTTATTAATAAAAACTTTACCATTACTAGGGTTTGGATAAATAGAAATAGATTTTTCTAATTCTTGATTTTTAACAGCCAACACTTCTTGTAAATTAAAAGTAAAAGTGCCAATAATTTGATCAGAAAAAGGAGCAGTTTCTTTTAGGCTACTGATATTGGCAGGAGAGTTTGTGTCGTCATCACCAGAGCCGTATGTTGTTCCGTTATCTGTACCAACATCTGTAGCATAGACATCTAAAGAAATTGATGTGATCCAATTATTATTGTTGTCGGTTATTTTTACATTATTTATTTGAGCCACCCAATCTGGACTAGGAGCAATCATAGTAATCAAACTAACCAAAGGAAAATCCATATCAAATTCAACATCATTGATAGTAATTGTACCAGGGCCAGAACTTAAGCCAGAACCTTCAATAACCTCATAACTGTTTCCGTTGGTAATACTTGCGTTTATTTCATCAGTAATGATAGAATTATTTCCAGCTTCTGCAACCAATTCTACACCATCGGAAGCCAATTGACCAATTTCGAAAAATGAAATAGATGAATTATGACTTGCTCCAACTAAAGCAGACCAATGTGCACTACCTGACGGATAATCAGTTGGGTGTGATGTGCTGCTCCAATTGCTAATAAATTCAATTTTATAAACAGCTTTTTGAGCATTTATAGGAGCTAATAAAATAAATAATGTGGCAATAAAAAGTAGATATCTTAACATTTTTTGATGGTTTTAAGGAGGTTCTATTCACACATAGTCGAATAAACTTCTTAAAAATTACATCAAAAGTATAGTTTTAAGCGAATTACAACTTTTCATTTGCGTTTTCTATTCTTTTAACCGTCTCCTCTTTTCCAATAAGACCCATTATACCAAATAGATGAGGACCTTTCATTGCTCCTACTAAACTTAATCGTAAAGGTTGCATTACCTTACCAAAACCTATTTCTTTTGCAGTAATCCACTCTTTTACAATAGTTTCAATGTTTTGTGATGAGAAATCTTCAATACCACTTATTACAGCAATTAATTCTTGCATTAATTGAGGCGTATCTTCTTTCCATGACTTTCTGCTTGCTTTTTCATCGTAAGATGTAGGTGTAATAAAGAAAAAACTACCCAACTTCAATAAATCTGATACAAAAGTAGCACGTTCTTTTATCAGAGAAACTACCTTAGTGATATATGATTTATCATTCAAATGTTTGCCATTTTTATAAAATGAAGTCATCAAAATAGGATTTGATTGCATGGCTAACGTATGAGCTAAAAACAAATCTGCTAACTCTTCATCTGTTTTCTGTTGCAAATACTGTTGATTAAACCATTTCGCTTTATCAGGATTAAATTTTGCACCTGCTTTACTCACATGTTCTAAACTAAATACATTGATTAATTCTTCAAGCGAATAAATTTCCTTTTCAGAGCCTTCACCTTCGTTCCAACCCAATAATGCCAACATATTTACTACGGCTTCAGTAAAATAACCATCTTCTCTATAACCACGCGAAACATCTTCACCATTTTTCCACTCTATTGGGAATACAGGAAACCCTAACTTATCACCATCACGTTTACTTAATTTTCCTTTGCCTTCTGGTTTTAAGATCAATGGTAAATGTGCAAATTCAGGAGCTTTCCATCCAAAAGATCTATACAATAAAATATGTAAAGCTAATGATGGTAACCACTCTTCACCACGAATAACGTGTGTAATTTCCATTAAATGGTCATCCACAATATTTGCCAAATGATAGGTTGGCATTCCGTCTGATTTGAATAGAATTTTATCATCCAAGACATTGGTATCAATTTTAATTTCTCCACGAATTACATCCTGTAAAATCAACGTCTCATTTTCGGGAGATTTAAAACGAATCACATATTTTTCTCCAGAAGCTATCCGTTCTTGCACTTTATCCGCGTTAAGCGACAATGAATTGTCTAATTTTAATCTATTATGCCAATTGTAAATAAAAGTTTTACCCTTAGCTTCATGATCTTTTCTATAAAAATTTAATTTTTCAGACGTATCAAAAGCATAATATGCATGACCAGCATCAATCAACACATTTATGTGTTTTTTATACAATTCTTTACGTTCAGATTGTCGATATGGACCGAAATCACCACCAATAGTTGGACCTTCATCAAAAGGGATATTTAACCAATTCATAGCTTCAACTATATAATTTTCAGCACCTTCTACATATCTTGTTTGGTCAGTATCTTCTATACGAAGTATAAATGTTCCCTTATTTTTTTTAGCAAATAAATAGTTGAACAATGCGGTTCTGACACCACCAATATGTAAAGGCCCGGTTGGGCTAGGGGCGAATCTTACACGTACTTTATCAGTCATTTCGTTAAATTTTGACTGCAAAGATACTATTTGACAATGAAAATAGTATTTTTACAACTAATATTATGAAGTTATATTTTAAATGTAAAAACTGTAAATTCGAAACAAGTTTTAATTGTTTGGTTAAAACTAGAGTTGATTTAGTTCTTAAAAAAAGAGATAATTTTACTTTAGATTGTAATAGTTGTTATGTTAAAAAAACATATCACGTTAATGATATATATACAAAAACATCAAAATTAGTTCAAATAATTCCATTTATTTTATTTGTTATCGGATGTATATCATTAGGTTATATTGTTTTCGGTAATCATAATATTATGAATAATTTATCATTAAAACTTATCGCTCTTATTGGAATACCTATTACTGTATATACAATTTTAACAAAAGAAGATATAAAAAGAGTAAACACCTTTAATAGGCATAAATTTTAGTGACAAATTTTAACAACATACAATCAAAACTACAAGAGTTCATTAAAAAGTTCTATACAAATGAACTGATTAAAGGGGTAATTTTATTTTTAGCCTTTGGTTTGTTGTACTTTTTATTTACCCTATTTGTTGAACATTTTTTATGGCTGGCACCAAGTTTAAGAAGTGTTTTATTCTTTGTGTTTTTAGCGGTAGAATTAGGGTTGCTCATAAAATTCATCATACTACCCATAAGTAAGTTATTAGGTTTACAAAAAGGAATTTCTTTTACAGAAGCCTCTAAAATTATTGGCAGCCACTTTTCTGAGGTTGATGATAAATTACTCAACGTATTACAATTGAACCAAAGCGAACATCAATCAGAGCTATTATTGGCAAGTATTGAGCAGAAATCTACCAAATTACAGCCAATTCCTTTTAAAAAAGCCATTAACTTTAATAAGAATGCCAAATATTTAAAATACCTATCCATTCCTTTATTGATTTGGTTTTTTACTTTCCTTTCAGGAAACACATCAATTTTTAATGATAGTTTAAATAGGATGGTTAATTATAAAACAGCTTATGAACCACCTGCTCCGTTTTCATTTAAAATACGTAATGATAAATTAGAAAATATTGAAGGGCAATCTTTTGAATTAATCGTTGAAACGGAAGGAAATATTGTACCCGAAAATATAAATATTGTTTTTAACAATGAAAATTATCTATTAAAGGATGCTAACGGACAGTTTTCTTACACGTTTCAGAACTTAAAAGAAGCTACTTCATTTTATATTGAAGCTAACGGTGTTCGCTCTAAAGAATACATATTAGAGGTAATTAAAATCCCTACAGTTACAGGTTTTGAAATGTACTTGAATTATCCTAGTTACACCAATAAGCGTGATGAATTGATAAAAAATACTGGGAATGCTGTTATCCCTGAAGGAACAACCATCACGTGGAACATTGCCACCAAAGCAACTGATTCCTTACGGTTTATCACCACCAAAGCAAGTCCTTTTATTTTAAAATCTAAAGATAAATTTTCAATTTCTAAACGTATTAAAAATGATTTAACTTATCAGATAAGCACTTCAAATACAGCCTTAAAGGATTATGAAAAATTAGGCTATAGCATTCAGGTGATAAAAGACGAGTATCCTAAAATTAATATTAAATCTGATATAGATTCTGTGAGTAGAGGAGCGGTTCAGTTTGTTGGTCAATTAAGCGATGATTACGGATTAAAAAAATTAGAATTGGTGTATTACATAAAAGAGGATAAAAACTCACTAAAAAAACTAGCAATCACAATTAAGAAATCCACCTTTGATGAGTTTTACTATGTTTTTTCACCAGAAAATTTAAATATTGACAAAGGCAAAGCTTATGAAATGTATTTTGAAGTTTTTGATAATGATGGAGCTAACGGCAGCAAATCAACAAAAAGTAATACATTTCAGTTTTATAATAAAACCAAACAAGAAATTACTGATGACTTATTGAAAGAGCAAAAAGAAAATTTAGAAGAACTCAATAAAACAGCTAAAACAACAGAAAAATTAAGTAAAGATTTGGAAGAGTTCTCTAAAAAAATCAAGAAAAAACCGGTATTAGATTGGAGCGATAAAAAAGAGATAGACCAATTTTTAAAACGGCAAGAACAATACCAAGAAATGCTCGAAAAACATACTGATCAACTTAAAGAAAATTTAGACGAACAAGAACAAAATAGTGATGATAAGTCGATCAAGGAGAAAAAAGAAGAGTTAAAGAAACGTATTGAAGAAGCTCAAGAACTTCAAGAAAAAAACGATTTATTAGAGCAGTTAAAAAAAATGTCTGAGAAACTTGATAAAGAGAAGATGTTAGATAAACTCGATAAGCTCACACAACAAAATAAACAAGAAAAACGCTCTTTAGAACGTTTGTTAGAATTGTCTAAACGGTTTTTTGTAGAAAAAAAGGCTGCTCAAATTTCAAAGAAATTAGATTCGCTATCCAAAAAGCAAGAAAAACAATCAAAAAAAGAACAAAATAAAGCTGAAGAACAAGACAAGCTCAATAAAAAGTTTGATGAAATTCAAAAGGATTTTGATGAGCTAAAAAAACAAAATAAGCAGTTGGCTCAACCGATGGGTTTTCCAGAAACTAAGAATGATGAAAAAGCTATAGAAGAGTTGATGAAGAGAGCTGAAGAGAAATTAGATGAAAAACAAGCAGAAAATTCCGAAAACAATAATTTAGAGCAAAAAGAGCAATTAAAAAAAGAAGCGAAATTAAATCAAAAAGCTGCAGCATTAAAAATGCAACAATTAAGTAAAAAAATGCAAGGAGCTATGCAGGCAATGCAAGGAGAAACGCTTGAAGAAAATATTGAAGATTTAAAAGCAATTTTAGAAAATTTATTATTTTTTTCTTTCGATCAAGAACAGTTATTGGTGTCTTTTGATGGTGTGGATGCTAGTCATGCAGAGTTTCCAAAAAAACTAAAAAGGCAACAAATTATTAAAGAAAATTTTGAACATATTGACGATAGTCTATATACTCTTTCTTTACGTCTTCAAAAGTTGTCCTCTAAAATTCAAAAAGATTTAACCAACGCACATTATAATTTAGATAAATCACTTGAATATATTGCTGAAAATAGAATCCAACAAGGTAGGTCTCATCAACAATACACAATGACAGCTGCTAATAATTTAGCTGATATGTTGAGTGATATGCTCAATAGTTTACAAAACCCTAGTATGGGTGAAGGTGAAGGGAAGAAAAGTGGTGAGTCTTTTAGTTTGCCTGACATCATAAAAAAACAAGGAGAGTTAAAGAAAAAAATGGAGGAAGGTATGAAGCCTGGAGATAAGCCTGGAGAAAAAGAAGGAGAAGGTAGTGGTGAGAAAAACGGTAAGAATGGTAAGCCAAAACAAGGTGGTAAAGGAACGGAACAAATGAGCGGCGAACAGTATCAAATCTATCAAGAACAAAATGCATTAAAAGAAGCATTAAAAGAAATGATGGGAAAAGAAGGAAAAAATAGAGCTAAAGGCCAAAAGGCAATCAAGCAAATGGAAGATTTAGAAAAACTACTTTTAGATAAAGGTTTTGACAATCAAGTCTTGCAAAAAATGACGCAATTACAGCATGAATTATTAAAGTTAGAAAAAGCCCATCTACAGCAAGGTAAAGATGATAAGAGAAAATCAGAAACAAACATGATAGAGTTTGAGAAAAGAAGTATTCCGAAAATTAAAGGAGCAAAGCTCTATTTTAATTCTAATGAAATATTAAACAGAATGCCATTACCTTTGCGTAATAATTACAAAAAGAAAGTTCAACAATATTTTAAGGAAAAGGTTAATAATGATTGAGTTCAGTTATCAAAAAGAGTTTGTTTTTTTAAATAAAAACACGATAAGTGGTTGGATATCAAGCACTATAACTTCTGAATTTCACAAAGAAGGTGATCTTAATTATGTTTTTTGTAGTGATAAATATTTGTTAGAAATAAACATTAATCATTTAAACCACAACACTTTAACAGATATAATCACGTTTGATTATAGTTTAGGGAAACAGATCAATACAGAGATTTATATCTCTATAGATAGAGTTAAAGAAAATGCAGAAAGTTTTAACACTTCTTTTGATGGTGAATTACATCGCGTTATTATTCACGGCATCTTACACTTGTGTGGTTACAAGGATAAGACAAAAAAAGAGAAAGCTACAATGAGAAATAAAGAAGATTATTATCTATCTTTACTCACTTTTTCAAAGTAGGATACTTTTCAAAGATGTTCCACGTGAAACAATGTGAATTTTATAAATAAAGGATGAGTGTTTTTCAAGACATATATGATGTTATTATTGTTGGCGGTGGTCATGCTGGAAGTGAAGCCGCGGCTTCAAGTGCCAATATGGGTGCTAAAACCTTATTGATAACCATGAGTTTGCAGAACATCGCTCAGATGAGTTGTAATCCCGCTATGGGCGGAATCGCTAAAGGGCAAATTGTTAGAGAAATTGATGCTATTGGTGGTTATAGTGGAATTGTATCTGATAAAACAGCTATTCAGTTTAAAATGCTAAACAAATCAAAAGGCCCTGCGATGTGGAGTCCGAGAGTTCAAAGCGATAGAATGCGTTTTGCTGAAGAATGGCGATTGATGTTAGAGCAAACTGAAAATCTAGACTTTTATCAAGACACAGTTAACGGATTGATTGTTGAAGAAGGTAAGATTATTGGAGTTAAAACTGCTTTAGGATTAGAGATTAAATCTAAGTCAGTAATCTTAACTGCAGGAACATTTTTAAACGGACTGATTCATATTGGCGATAAAAGTTTTGGTGGAGGTAGGGCCGGTGAAAAAGCTTCTACTGGAATAACTGAAGATTTAATTGAACTAGGTTTTATATCTGGAAGGATGAAAACAGGAACACCACCGCGAGTAGATGGGCGTTCTTTAGATTATTCTAAAATGATTGAACAGCCAGGCGATGCTGTTCCAGAAAAATTCTCTTACAGTAACGCTACTAAACCATTGGACAATCAACGTTCTTGTTATATGACGTATACAAGTCAAGAAGTTCATGATTTATTAAGAACAGGTTTTGATAGGTCGCCTATGTTTAATGGTAGAATACAAAGTATAAGCCCTAGATATTGTCC
>CAYRZY010000015.1:6255-23203 GCA_964428855.1 uncultured Flavobacteriaceae bacterium | reverse complement strand
ATGACAATTGGGGAGCTTTTAAATACAAAGAAAAAGAAGATGCTCTTCGTGTTAATATTACACCAGTGATTGGAGAAGAAAACCAAGAACAATTATTTTATGGTGTGATGGACACAATACTTTTTGCTTGGGAAAAAATTTCACTTAATATTAAAGTGGCTGCCAAATAAATATTTTTTAAAAAAAAATATAAAAACCTCAATGAATATCATTGAGGTTTTTTTTATTGACTTACATCTATTTAAGCTTCTGTTTTTTCTTCTTTAAAAAATGTTTGAATTACAATAGCAATCCCCATCACTATAGCACAGCCTACAAAATTCAGCCATAAATAAGGCAAATTGACGTATTCGTATTTATCTAAGAAGTACAAGCCAATAATTATGACTTGGGTAATTAAACCCGCAATAAATACAGCATTTCCTTTTACATATTTGATAAAGAAAGCTAATAAGAAAATACCCAATACATTGCCATAAAAGATAGAACCGATAATATTGACCAATTGTATCAAATTATCAAACAAACTGGCAACACTAGCTACCATTATAGCAATAATACCCCATAATAATGTAAACCATTTTGACATGGTCACAAAGTGCTTGTCAGTCCGTTCTCCCTTAACATTACGTTTATACAAGTCTATTGCTGTAGTTGAACCTAAGGCATTTAACTCAGATGCCGTTGAAGACATAGCTGCTGATAATATCACTGCCAATAACAAACCTATCAAACCTCTTGGCAAATAATTCAATATAAAATGAATAAAGACATAATCTTTATCATTCGTCTCTATTTTAGTAGTTGCTTTATCAATAATAAGCTTTGCTTCATCTCTTAAACCTTTATCTAAAGCTTCTAACTCTTGTATCCGTTCAGAACCCAATGTATTTGTCGGTTTTGAAGCTAGTTGTAATTGTAATGTTCGCTTTTCATCTTCAAACTCTTTATGTGTCGCTTCAAGTTTATTATATTGGTTAATATAACTGGTTTTTTCTACAGCTTTTTTTGCTTCTGGATTAAAGTGTAATGGTGTAGGATTGAACTGATAGAAAACAAAAACCATAACCCCAACCAATAGAATAAAGAATTGCATGGGTACTTTTAGCAAGCCGTTAAAGAGCAAGCCCAACTGCATTTCTTTGATGGATTTTCCTGACAAATACCGTTGCACTTGACTTTGATCTGTACCGAAATACGAGAGCATTAAAAATGTACCACCAATAATACCGCTCCAAAAGGTGTAGCGATTGTCTAAATCGAATGAAAAGTCTAAAATATCCATCTTACCACTTGCACCTGCAATTTCTAAGGCTTTGGTAAAAGTGATTTCCTCTGGTAAATAGCTTAAAATTAAATAGAATGCAATAAACATCCCTGAAAAAATAACAGCCATTTGGTGTTTCTGCGTTACACTTACGGCTTTTGTACCTCCAGAAACTGTATAAATAATCACTAAAACTCCAATGCTAATATTAAGTGTAATCAAATCCCAGCCCAACACAGCAGAAAGGATAATTGCTGGTGCAAAAATGGTGATTCCTGCTGCCAAGCCTCGTTGGATTAAAAACAAAATTGCGGCTAAGGTTCTTGTTTTTAAATCAAAACGTGTTTCTAAATATTCATAAGCTGTATATACCTTTAAACTATGGTAAATAGGAATAAAAACTAAGGAAATAATAACCATTGCAATTGGCAATCCGAAATAAAACTGCACAAAACCCATTCCGTCATGAAAAGCCTGTCCTGGGGTTGATAGAAATGTAATTGCACTTGCTTGGGTTGCCATAACTGACAAACCGATTGTCCACCATTTTGATTGATTACCTCCACGGATAAAATCATCTACATTTTTACTGCCTCGAGTTTTCCAAACGCCATAAAGAACAATAAATAATAAGGTACAACTAAGTACTATCCAATCTAGTTGCTGCATATCAGTTAAAGTATTGCATTAAGAAATAAAATAGCACTATATACACTGCATTGGCAATTAGAACAATGGTATAAGAAGATTTCCAATGGTATTTTTTAGAATCCATATTTTAACTTATTTGTTTTTACCTACAGACAACATATTTGCAAACAATTTATAAGCACCTGGCACACCCGCAGGTAATTCTCTAAAAAAGCTCAATCCTGTATAAATAAAATACCCTTTACCATGTTTAGCAATCAACAAACTTCCTTTTTTAGCTGATTCGCCTTTATCATACATTGATAATATGGGTGTAAACTCTTTTGACCACTTATCAGGAAAATACAAGCCACGCTCTTGTATCCATCCATCAAAATCACTTTCATTAATTTTATTAGGAGTATTCAATAATTCATGTTCTTTTGCTAAAAGCTTCACTTTAGCGTCTTCTTCAACAACTCTATCTCGTGATAGACGCAATGAAAAAGGAGAGATTTTATCTACTTTCAAGCCTCTATTAGTGTTGTATTGCACAATTAATGTACCTCCATTCTCTACATATTTATGCAACTCTTTTTGATAAAAGCTTGCTTTATCATCAACATTATATGTCCGAATCCCTAAAACAACAGCATCAAATTTCTTTAAATTAGCTGCTTTTATATCTTTCTCCTTCAATTC
Source organism: uncultured Flavobacteriaceae bacterium (assembly GCA_964428855.1). Taxonomy (GTDB): domain Bacteria; phylum Bacteroidota; class Bacteroidia; order Flavobacteriales; family Flavobacteriaceae; genus Aureibaculum. The sequence goes on along the minus strand of CAYRZY010000015.1, from coordinate 20,604 downwards.
AACAACAGTATAACCTATTTGTCGCAAACTAGCAGGAACTTGATCTCCAGCTCCTTGAATATAACCTACTAAATTGCCTTTCTTTTTGATGTCTAATCTCACTATTTTTGCTTCTGATGGCAATACAATCGTCTGCTTTGGAATGTGATTGTAATTGATTTCTATGAGCTCTTGATTATAATCTACACTATCAATGCTTACAATAGGAGAAATATATCCTTCACTTTGGTTTTTTGGCGGACTTAACTTAAAAATTACTGTTTTTTCTTCTCCAGCTTCTGTAATTGTAAAATCAATATTTTCAGGACTCACTTTCCAATCATTAGGTGTACATAAAGTAATAGAACCTTTTATATTATCTTTTGAAGATCGGATGGTAACTGGTATTTCTTTAGAATTTTCAGTTTCAAAAATTGTAACTTTATTAGCAATACTTGCCGTAACTATAGGTGATATCTCAAAGGATTGATACACTTCTCCTTTTACAGGATCATTAAATTTATAAATTACATCTTTTTGATATTCAATAGCATACCCGTCAATATCTAAACTAAATTTTACTTTTATAGTTTTTGGGGTTTCAGGATTTCCAATTAGATTGTTATCCAAAACTTTATACATTCCCAACGTACTTTGCTGATTTAACCAATACGAATTGGTGGAATGAATATCTGTTGGCATTACACCTTTTAAAGTTAGTTTATGACTTCTGTTATTTTGTAAAGCAATCGTTGAATTGTCAGAAATATGAAGCGGTAGTATCTGTACATTCACTAATTTGATGTTTTGTGAGCTTCTATTTATCGCTTCTATAGAAAAAGAGACTTCTTCTGAAGGATAAGCACTTGACTGACTTGAAACTGCTTCTAAATATAGACCTGCACAAGCAGCAATTATGTTTTTAATCTCATTAGATTTAATAGCTTTCCAATGCTCATCCGTTAAGGCAGAGATTAGCTTATAGGCTTTTAATAAATCAGGAATACTAGCTGACGGATTTTTAAAATCAAAGTTTTTTTCAACATCATTCAATAAAGATTCTATTTCAGCACCACCTTCTACTCTACTCCATGTAGTATCAAGACCTTCAAAGATATTCCTACTTTTAGGAAACTCTCCTTTTACCAATTTAATATATTCTTTTTGCTCGCCTCTTGTTCCTGTATTACCAAAACCCTGTGATTGGTGTTGACTTCTACTTAAAGCTGCTATTTCACTGTTTGACAATCCGCTAGACGAATAATAAACACCTGTATCAAAGCTTAACATTTTTGATTTATCGGCTCTTTCAAACTTCTCCTTACTTCCATAAAACCACCAAGTGGTATTAAAAAATAAACGCTTGGGTTGCCAAGGCTTGTGTAAATCATGACTTTTAAAAGTTGCATCACCTACCAAATCAAACGCTTCAGAGCTTAGCATTGCAGATGAAGTATGATGCCCATGCGTTTTTCCTGCCGAAGCAACATTAAACCGATTGATAATAATGTCTGGTTTAAATTTTCTAATGATACTAACTACATCTTTTAAAACCTCCTCTTTATTCCAAATTTCTAACGTCTCATCAGGATGCTTAGAATAGCCAAAATCTTTTGCTCTTGTAAAAAACTGCTGCCCACCATCAATTCTACGTGCTGCTAACAGCTCTTGCGTTCTAATCACACCTAATAATTCTTTTAGCTCAGGCCCTATTAAATTTTGACCTCCATCGCCTCTAGTAATTGAAAGGTAAGCTGTTCTAGCTTTTACTTTATTTGAAAAATAGGATATTAAACGTGTATTTTCATCGTCAGGATGTGCTGCTAAATACAATACAGAGCCTAAAAAATTCAGTTTCTGAATAGATTCATGAATTTCAGCTGAATTAGGTTTATTAGGCTGTTGTGCTGACAGAACACTATGAAATAAAAGGAAAACAAAAAATAATGAGCAAAACTTCATATATTAAATAGTAGTAGGTTAGTTCACAAACTTACTCAATTCTACCAGTAAAAATGTTATATTATGAAAACCTTAACATTTTCTGATAAAATGTGAATAAAAGGGGATAATTAAATTTTTTTTGCTCACATATAATATGATATATTTGTATATATATTTTAAACCACATTTTAGATGAAATTTATAGTTTCAAGCACACAATTGTTAAAACAACTTCAAATACTAGGAGGTGTCATCAATAACAACAATACATTACCTATTTTAGATAACTTTTTGTTTGAATTAACTGACAAACAATTAAAAGTTTCTGCTTCTGATTTAGAAACAACTATGAGTACTGTTATACCTGCTGAAGCAGATGAAAATGGAACTATCGCTGTAAATGCAAGATTGTTATTAGATACTTTAAAAACATTCCCAGAACAACCACTAACTTTTGTAGTTGAAGATAATAATACTATTGAAATTAGTTCTGAAAGTGGTAAATACGCGTTGGCATATGCTAATGGTGAAGAATTCCCTAAAGCAATAGAGTTAGAAGGAGCTAGTTCTACAAGTATAAAAGGTGATATTTTAGCAACTGCTATATCTAAAACTATTTTTGCCTCTGGTAATGATGATTTACGCCCTGTAATGAGTGGTGTTTTCTTTCAATTTTCTACTGAAGAATTAACTTTTGTTGCTACTGATGCTCATAAATTAGTAAAATACACTAGAACTGATGTTCATGCCAGTGAAGTTGCTGAGTTTATCATGCCTAAAAAACCTTTAAATTTATTAAAGAACATACTTTCGGGTACAGAGAATGAAATTAAGATAGAATACAATAATGCAAATGCAAAATTCACTATTGATGAAACCATTTTAATTTGCCGTTTGATTGATGGTAAGTATCCTAATTATGATGCGGTTATCCCAAAAGAGAATCCGAATAAATTAACCTTAGATAGAAATTCATTTCTAAACTCGGTAAGACGTGTTTCTATTTTCTCAAGTAAAACTACACATCAAATCAGATTGAAAATGGCAGGTAAAGAGCTTAACATCTCTGCTGAAGATCTTGATTTTTCTAACAAAGCTGACGAACGCTTACAATGTAGTTATGAAGGTGATGATATGCAAATAGGTTTTAACTCAAAATTTTTATCTGAAATGTTAAGTAATCTAGACTGTAACGACATCTTATTAGAAATGTCTTTACCTAACAGAGCTGGAATCTTAACCCCAATTGATGGGTTAGAAGAAGGGGAAAGTATAACCATGCTAGTAATGCCTGTGATGCTCAACGGCTAAGTATTAATCTTATTTAGATCCATTTATCTTGTTATTTATTTTAGAAAAATAACAGAATACTCCGTTAAACATACCATTTATATAGAAAACTTTACATTTTATATATTTTGTCTAGGAAGTGTAAAATATATCATTACCTTCGTAATCTCTCACAAAGCTATGTTACTTGAATTTTTTTAGTGAATTTATTTACTTTAAATCAATTGTTTTACTCTTTTGATTAACAATGTAATGAACACGAAATTTAACAAAATTCATTCTATGAAAAGAACATTACTCTCTATTTTAATAGTACTGGTATTTAACTTGATAGCTGTTGCTCAGACTACAGACTACTCTAAAGTTATTTTCAGTAGTAACATATATCAATACAAAGAAACTGAGCCAAAAACACAAGAATTGGGTGTAGACAAAGATCTTCTTGCAGATATTGTTGGTAAACTTGGCGACTCCTTATATACTAAAAAAGAACAAAAAGATATTATTGATAAAGCTTGGTTGGCTTTTTCAAACCCTAAATTATTTGATTTTATTTATAAAGATTTTGCAGTTACCTCTCATAAGAATTGGGGAAAGATGAATGCTAAAGGAGAATTGGTTTTAGAACCAAATCCTTACCTTACCGAATGGACCATCAGTAATGATGAAATGCCTTATTTTCAATTGGCTTTAAGTAAAATATTGAGTCATTATAGTTTAATTACTTATGGTGATGATGCTGAGGGTATTAAATCTTCTTTTAATGAATTATTAATTACGAAAAACATTAATTTTCAAGACCCAAAAGATGATGATTGGGCTTATTCTTATTTAGAAACTGTAAATAATCAGCTTGTAAAAAAAGGGCTGGTTGCTTTAGTTACCAAGGGTTATTACAATATCATTGTTTGTAAACTTGGTGAAAAAGAAGAACTTACCCAGCTATTTAAAAAAATTGACTGGGACTTTATACAACCATAATTTATACTATTCTAATAAAATTACCGTTTTCATGTAACAGAATTTAGTTTTACAATAATTTTAACTAGGTAAAACTAAACTCTCTAACAAAATTATTAACATCAACCTTGATTGACTAACTAAACCAATCATAAGTGATAAAAATAAGCCCCCTATGAAAAAGGTATTGCTTTTTATAATAGCAACCATATTCAGTTTTATTGCTATTGCCCAGACTACCGACTACTCTAAAGTAATTTTTAGCAGTAATATTTATCAATATAAAGATAAAAAACCCAAAACTCAAGAATTAGGTATTGATAAAGAGTTACTTATTGATATAATTGGTAAACTTGGAGATTCCTTATACACAAAGAAAGAACAAAAAGAAATTATTGACAAAGCTTGGTTAGCCTTTTCTAACCCTAAAATGTTTGACTTTGTCTACAAAGATTTTGCCGTAAGCACTATTAATAATTGGGGCCAAATAAATGCTAAGGGTGAATTGGTGCTAGAACCTAACCCCTATCTTACAGAATGGACTATCAGCAATGGTGAAATGCCTTATTTTCAATTGGCTTTAAGTAAAATATTGAGTCATTATAGTTTAATTACTTATGGTGATGATGCTGATGCCGTAAAATCTTCTTTTAATGAATTGTTAATTACGAAAAACATTAATTTTCAAGACCCAAAAGATGATGATTGGGCATATTCTTATTTAGAAACTGTAAATAGTAATCTTGTAAAAAAAGGACTCGTAGCTTTGGTTACTAAAGGTTATTATAATATCATTGTTTGTAAAATTGAGAAAAAAGAAAAAATTACAGAATTATTTAAAAAAATTGACTGGGAATTTATTCAACCCTAATTTCATACTTTATTCAATAAAAAAAAACGTTCTTTGTTGAATAGAAAAAATTGCTTTTATAGATTATTGAAAATAGAAAAAGTATCCTTATTAATCAATGGCATTATAATTGATTTATAGTGCATAAAAAGAACATATATAATGAATAGGATATTATTATTTATACTGGTTATTACATGTAACCTGAACGGATGGTCACAACCTGATTATTCTAAAATAAGATTTTATAGTAAAATTAAAGAATACAAAGAAATCAAACCTAGTTTGAAAGATATTGATATAAAAAAAAGTGACATCAATCAAATCATTACCTTATTAGGAGATTCTTTTTATACAGAAAGTGAAATTGAAGACATGGCTGAAAAAGTTTGGCTGTCATATATCGACCCGAAAAAGTTTGATTTTGTCTTTAAAGACTTAGCCATAAGATCTATACCTAATTGGAATAAGAAAAATTACAAAGGTGAAATAGTCATTGAACCCAATCCGTTTTTAGCTTTATGGACAATAGCTGATAATGAGAAAACTTATTTTCAAGCAGCATTAAGTCAACTACTCACCTATTACGGACTCATGGGGTATGGTGAAAATGGTAAGAACACTAAAATGGCTATAAATAAAATGTTGCACACCCAAACAACAAAGTTCAGATCGGTAAGAAGTAGTGATTATACAGCTTCATATTTAAGATCGGTCAATTCAGTCATCAACCCTAAAAACCTTTCTGTTTTAGTGACTACTAAATATTATTTCTTTATCAGTAAAACGGACAGAAAAGAAGAAGTCAAGAGATTATTTAAAAAAATTGATTGGCATTTTTCTTTGCCACAATAAGAAATTTATAATTACAAACCTAAAACTCTTTCACATGTGAAAGAGTTTTTTTTAGTATATTCACAGCATGAATTTTTTAGCTCATATTCTTCTTTCTGGTGAAAACGATCAAATTAAAATAGGAAACTTTATTGCTGATGCTATAAAAGGCAATAACTACAAAGGCTACAATGAGGCCATCCAAAAAGGAATTTATTTTCATAGAAAAATAGATTCTTTTACTGACTCACACGCTATTGTTAAAATAAGTAAGAGACGACTCCATGAACGATACAAACATTATGATGGTGTTATTATTGATATTCTTTACGATCATTTTTTAGCGAAAAACTGGACAACCTACAGCCAAATACCTTTAGAAGATTATTCTAAAACCTTTTATAATTTACTAAACTTTAACTTTGACATCCTTCCAGAAAAGGTTCGAAATTTCTTACCCTATATGATACAAGGAGATTGGCTATACAATTATAGGACTTTAGAAGGCATCGAAAAAGTACTTATTGGCTTAAACAAACGAACAAAAAACAGATCTCAAATGCATTTGGCTATTGAAGATTTAAAACTCCACTATACAGAGTTTGACAATGATTTTACAACCTTTTTTAACGACTTACAACAATTTTGTCTTAAAGAATTAAAAACAATAAATACATGAAAAAATTCCTACTTCTTTTAACGCTATCATTAGTATTCATCCAATGTAGAAACAATAAGAATTCCGAAAACCAAGAAATAATAGTCCAAAAAGAGATTGGGTTTATTGCTGATTCAGCCATGGTAGTTTCTGCAAGAGAAGAAGCTTCTAACATTGGAGTTGAAATAATGAGACAAGGCGGAAATGCCTTTGATGCATCAATTGCAACAAGTTTGGCTTTAGCAGTAGCGTATCCTTATGCTGGTAATATTGGCGGTGGTGGGTTTATGGTCTATAGAATGACTGATGGTGCAATTGGTGCAATTGACTATCGTGAAAAAGCACCACTGGCAGCAACAAAAGATATGTATCTTGATGAAAACGGAAATATCATTCCAGATAAAAGCACTTTAGGTGCTATGGCAGTGGGTGTTCCGGGCTCTATTAGTGGCTTATTTGACATCCATGAAAAATTCGGGTCTATGCCTTTTGAAAAATTGATTCAACCTGCTATAGATTTAGCTACAAAAGGAGTTGTTGTTACTAAAAAACAAGAAAAAGTCAATAACAAATATAGACCTCTTTTTGAAAAAGCAAATCATAGAACTATTTTACTAGACAAAGATTGGAAAACTGGTGATACCATTAAATATCCTGCTTTAGCAGCTACATTAACACGTATTAGAGATCATGGTAGAGATGAGTTCTACAAAGGAAAAACCGCAACAATGTTGGTTGACTACGTGCGAAAACTTGGCGGAATTATTACCAAAGAAGACCTCGGAAAATACCAAGCCAAATGGCGTAAACCCATTACTTTTACTTATGATAATAATAAAATAATTTCTATGTCTCCACCCTCAAGTGGTGGTATTTGCATTGCTCAGATTTTAAAAAGTATAGAGCCTTATAATATTGAACAATACAAACACAATTCTACCAAATATATTCAATTGATTACTGAAGCTTCTCGTAGAGCCTATGCAGATAGATCTCATTTTTTAGGCGATCCTGATTTTGTAAATATTCCTGTTGACAGCTTAACATCATCAGCTTATTTAGCCAAGAGAATGCTTGATTATAATTGGGATAAAGCAACACTGTCTACTGATATGAAACATGGAGAAATTGTTTTTTCTGAAAGCGATGAAACCACGCATTTATCAATTATCGATCAATTCGGAAATGCAGTTTCAATTACAACCACTATAAACGGAGCTTATGGCTCTAAAGTATATATTGAAGAGGCAGGTTTCTTCTTAAATAATGAGATGGATGATTTCAGCTCAAAACCTGGTGAACCCAATATGTTTGGTCTTATTGGTGCTGAAGCCAATGCTATTGTTCCTCAAAAAAGAATGTTAAGCTCTATGACACCTACCATTGTAGAAAAAAATGGTAAATTAAAAATGGTTTTAGGTTCTCCTGGCGGATCAACCATAATTACCTCAGTAATGCTAAATATTTTAAATGTATTAGAATACGATATGACCATGCAAGAATCAGTTTCTAAACCTCGTTTTCATCACCAATGGATGCCTGACAATATAAAATTTGAACCTGCTTTTGATTCCGTTGTTTTTCCTTCCTTAAAAAAATTAGGTTATCAAATAGACCAAAGCAACTCACCTGTAATTGGTAAAGTTGATGCAATCTTAGTCTTGCCTAACGGAAAATTAGAAGGCGGAGCCGACCCAAGAGGCGATGATAAAGCTGCAGGGTTCTAAAACCAGCTCAAATTCATAGAAATATTTTCTGTTGTTTTACCACGAACCCACCTACCAACTACTGCTGAAAATTTGGCAAAAGCAATCCGAAAATCACTTTAGGAATACTTTTTGACTGTAGTACATTGCAGTAAATTGTTATATGCAAACTATTTTATAAAAAAACCGCATATTCAAAGGCTATATGCTTAGTTTTTTATAATTTCGCAACTGCAAATTTTGACGATTTGTCAATTAATTTTAACGCAATAGTTTTAAAAAAGATGTCAACCTGACATACTGTATTTATGGAAGAAAAGAAATTTGATTTTAATTCGCTTATAGGGTTTGTATTATTAGGTGGTTTAATGCTTGTGTACATGTACATCAATCAACCCACAGCAGAAGAACTTGAAAAACAACGAACAGAACAAATTCAAGATTCTATCCAAAAAACAGAACAACTCACCACAAAAGATATCGTAAAACCTGAAACTGGTATTACAACCATAAAACCTACAGATTCTATTGCATTGGTCAATGCCAAAAGCCAATTAGGTGATTTTGCTTATAGTGCTACGTTGCCTTCTGCCAATAGCAATGAAACAATCATAGAAAACGATTTATTAAAGATTAAAATTTCAAATAAAGGGGGACAAATCACAGAGGTCCAACTTAAAAAGTTCAAAACCTACAATCAGAAGCCATTGTATTTAATTAAGGACAATAATGCACTGTTCAATATAAACTTTGCCACTACTGACAATCGTACGTTAAATACCAAAGATTTATTTTTTGAACCTACATTGACTAAAAACGGAGACAATCAAGTACTTTCAATGAAATTGAAAGTCTCTAACTCACAATTTTTAGAATACCGTTACGAAATAAAGCCTGATGAGTATATGCTTGATTTTGCTATAAAATCACAGGGATTGAACAATGCAATCAATACGTCTCAAGCGTTGAATTTAGATTGGGACTTAAAAGCTTTTCGTCAAGAAAAAAGCTTGAGTACAGAAAATAACTATACTTTCTTCTATTATAAAAGTGAAGATGATGTGAGTTATATTAGAGATGGTGAAGAAAATGAAACTGATGTCGATTGGATAGCCTTTAAACAGCACTTTTTTACTTCCATTTTAAAAACCGACACTCCTTTCAAAGCTTCACAACTAACGTCAGTAAATTTAGTAGATGACGAAAAAATAGATACTGTTTACACCAAACAATTCAGCTTAAAAACACCCTTAGCAATGAAAAGTGGTGAATTGAACTATGACATGAATTGGTATTTTGGGCCTACAGATTATAAAGTTTTTAAAAAATACGAAGGAACTGACATTAAAGAAGTAGCCGATTTAGGTTGGGGTATTTTTGGTTGGATAAACAGAATTATATTCATTCCTGTATTTGCATTTTTAAGTGCTTATATTTCTAATTTCGGATTGGTTATTATCTTAATGACCATCGTTGTAAGAATAATTATGTCACCTGCGGTGTATAAGTCATATTTATCTAGTGCAAAAATGAAAGTGCTACGACCAGAAATGCAAGCCATCAATGACAAATACAAAGGTAAAGAAAATGCCATGAAGCGTCAACAAGAAACGATGGCATTACAGCGTAAAGCTGGTGTTAGTCCACTTTCTGGCTGTATACCCGCTTTAATACAGATGCCTGTATTTTTTGCATTGTTTCGATTTTTCCCTTCAAATATAGATTTACGTCAAAAAGGATTTTTATGGGCAAATGATTTATCATCATATGATATGGTAGCAAAACTACCGTTTGACATTCCGTTTTATGGAGATCATATTAGTTTGTTTCCAATCTTAGCTTCCGTTGCTATTTTCTTTTATATGCGTATGAGTCAAAGTCAGCAAATGAACATGCAACAACCTACACAAGAAGGTATGCCTGACATGCAGAAAATGATGAAAATGATGATGTACTTTTCTCCTGTAATGATGTTGATTTTCTTTAATAAATTTGCCAGTAGTTTAAGTTTGTACTACTTTGTCTCTAACTTATTAACCATTACGATTATGTTGGTCATCAAAAATTTTATTCTTGATGAAGATAAGATTCATGCTCAAATTCAAGAGAACAAAGCGAAGCCTGAGAAAAAGAAAAGTAAGTTTAGACAACGTTTAGACGATGCAATGAAACAAGCTCAAGATCAACAAGCTCAACAAAAAAAGAAGAAATAAATATTAAGAACCCAACAACCCAATTATGAAAATTTTAAAATTAGTTATCCTTCTTGCTTTTACTATAGCACTTACAAGTTGTGCTTCACGCTATAAAACTATCAACCCTAAAGCTATAAATTATATTTCTAACAATAGTGATAATGGTGTTTCTATTCAATATAAATATGACTTGCTTAGAAAAAAATACGCAAAAAAAGAAGTAAAAAAAGGCATTAAGGTAATTTCAATAAAAGTAACAAACAGCACTGAAAATGACTTAGTCTTTGGTAAAGATATCAAGTTGTTTTATGAGAACGAAAATGAATTGGTATTAATGAATAAAGATGAAATTTTTAAAAATTTAAAGCAAAAACCTGCTACCTATTTATTATATTTATTACTAACTCCTGTAAAGCTCTATAAAACTTCTTATACTGGAGAACAAGAAGTTATTTTCCCTATTGGCTATGTTCTTGGCCCTGGAATAGCAGCAGCAAACATGATTACATCAAGCTCTTCTAATAATAAATTTAAAACAGAATTATTAGATTATGACATTACTGGCACAACAATTAAAAAAGGAGAAACAGTTTATGGCTTAATAGGTGTAAGGTCAGATAGTTTTAATGCTATTAAAGTTAAGTTGAATCAATAATAAGTAAAGTAAGACTTTATATATATTACTATTTAAACCGAAGTTTATACTTCGGTTTTTTTTATGAGTTGAGTTAACTTGATTTTTTCATTAAAAAAGGCTAACTTCGTTTTTGCTCGTCCGTCTAGCAGTTGGGTTTACAATTACTCTCAGTTTATCAATTGATTCAGTTGCTAAAAAAATAGCTGAAGCAAGTAAAAAATGATGAAAAAGAAACTTTTTGCTAAGCAGCAAAAAACTCGTGAAAAGAAAACAAAATGAGTGAAAAGGAACTAAATACAAATAGCGAATTACAATTACTTTCAAATTTTGTGCTTTTTGAAGCAGACAAAGGCAAAGTAAATATTGATGTGTATTTTCATAATGAAACACTTTGGTTGACGCAAAAGCGTATTGCAGAACTCTTTGAAAAAACAGAACCGTTATAAGTAAACATCTTAAAAAGATATTTAAAGATGGTGAGTTGGATGAAAACGCAGTATGTCGGAATTTCCGACACACTGCCCAAGATGGAAAAACATATAATACCAACTATTATAATTTAAAAGCAATTACAGCAATTGGTTACCGTGTGAATTCGCACAGAGCCATTGAGTTTAGAAAATGGGCAACCGAAATTTTACACGAATACATTATCAAAGGTTTTGCAATGGATGATGAGCGTTTAAAGCAAATAAAGCATTTTGGTGTAGATTATTTTGATGAAATGTTGGAACGAATCCGTGAGATTCGTTTGAGTGAAAGAAGACTATATCAAAAAATAACAGACATTTATGCCTTATCTGCTGATTATGATAATAAGTCAGATATTACATTCAAAAAAATGAAAAAACAACACATTGACCTAAGTCATACTATAGAAAACGGATTGATAACCTACAAAGGTTTACCCGCACCCATTATTTGTGATTATTTAAGTAGAGAGGAATCAAAAAAACATTACGAAGAAGGAACAGAGTTTCAAATTGGTAAAATTGAAATGGTAACCAATACAGGTACTTATATTGACTGCCCGTTTCACCGATTTGAAAACGGAAAAGACCTTTCTGAAGTAAGCTTAGAAAGTTTTGTTGATTTAGAGGCTGTCCTAATTCACGTTCCTTATGCTGAAACTATAGAAATCACAGAAAATCATTTAAAAAACTATAAAATCAAAAACCGAGCAGTGTTGATTTGTACAGGATGGGATAAATATTGGAATACGGACAACTACTTCGAAAATAATCCGTACTTAACCAAAGGGGCCGCAGAATACTTAAGAGATTCTGGCGTGAAATTGGTGGGGATTGATTCTCATAATATTGATGATACTAGAGGGAAAAGCCGCCCTGTACATACCACCCTATTAGGTGCTGAAATTTTAATTGTTGAGCATCTTTGTAACCTACAAAGCTTACCTCAAGATGGTTTTACATTTACTGCAGTCCCTCCAAAGTTTATAGGTGCTGGCACCTTTCCGGTAAGAGCATTTGTAACAATTTAAAAGAAATAGTAACTAGTTCCTGCGAATTTAGCATGTTATTTTAGTTAAAACAAACGATTTTTTTTACTAAACATCTAAAGACATTAATAACTTTTTTAGTAAAGAGGATATGAATTCCTATAAAATAGGTGATTACCTAATGGTTCTTCCTGTACACTCATGTATGGCAGGCAACACAATGAAAAGTTATACCACTCTTGATGGTGAGGTGATTTCTAGACTTTAATAACGAATTAAAATAGTAAAATGAAAATAATAGACACACTAAAAATGCCAAAAGCAAACGGATATTATTCACAATGTATTGAGTATTATATCTTTCTGGACAACTTCCTATTGATCAAAAAACGAAAATCATTCCTTCGTCAATCGAAGAACAAACCGATTTAGTTTTAAAAAATGTTGAAAGTATATTAATTGAAGCCGGAAGCTCTAGAAATCATATCTTGCAAGTACGGGTTTATATCTCAAATATTGAATTATGGGATAAAGTTAACGAGAGGTATGGTGTTTTCTTTCAAAATCATAAACCAACAAGATGTATCATTCCTACTCGTGAATTACATTTTGGTTGTTTGATAGAAATCGAAATTACTGCAATTGTAGATGATACAAAATTAAGATAAGAAAACACAAAGCAAGTTATGGATATAGAATTACTTATATCATTTTTATTGGCATCAATAATGCTATCATTAATGCCTGGTCCAGACAATGTTTTTGTGCTGACCGAAAGCATTACTAAAGGAAAAAGAAATGGAATCATCATTTCTGCTGGTTTGGCCTCAGGTATCATTGTGCATACCATTGTAATAGCAACTGGCTTATCTGTTCTCGTGCAACAATCGCCCTCTATTTTTAACGGAATAAAAATATTTGGAGCGATATATTTGCTTTATTTAGCCTATTTAACGTATAAAGAAAAAACTTCATCGGTAAGTATACCTGGTCAAAGTAACGATTTAGACAAAAAAGAAAAATGGTTTCCTTTATTCAAAAAAGGATTTATTATGAATGTTTTAAATCCTAAAGTAACCTTATTTTTTATTGCCTTTTTGCCTCAATTTGTCAGCAAAGACGGATTTCCATTTTCTGTACAAATAATCATTTTTGGGGTGCTATTTATGGTTCAAGCTTTTATAGTTTTTAGTCTTATTTCAATAGTTGCAGGAAACCTTAGACAGCTTGTAAATTCAGATACATTCTGGAAAAAAGTAAAATGGATTAAGATAGCGGTACTTACACTTTTAGCAGGATTCTTACTATTAATACCATAACATTCTCTAATTTTAAAAAGATAAACCTACACAATTATGAAAAAAAGTAAAGCATACTGGAACCGACTACTACATAGAGATTTGGCTTATTTTTTCTTAGGATTAATTATCGCTTTCTCGGCATCTGGGATATTATTAAACCATAGAGTAGATATTGATCCTCAAGAATATACGATACAAACAGAGGCTATTCAATTTGATATACCTGAAGATGAATTATTGATTACAGACGATTTCTTTAGAAGTGCATTAACTGATAAGAATATCAATAAAGACTACAAAAGATTTAGAATTCGAGACAATGAAATACGATTGTATCTTGATGATGCATTTGTAAATCTTGATGCAACAACAGGCATTGGTGAAATTGATTATGTAAGAACCATTCCTGTTTTAGGTCAAATGACAATACTACATAAATCTACAAATAAATGGTGGATATGGTTTTCAGACATTTTTGGAATTGCCATGTTAATAATTGCAATAACTGGTATGTTTCTTTCTAAAGGTAAATATAG
>CAYRZY010000015.1:4430-6155 GCA_964428855.1 uncultured Flavobacteriaceae bacterium | reverse complement strand
TATAGAGAAGACAGTTTTAAAGATAAGGAATGTCTTGAAGCTTTTGAATATGCAACAAAAACAAAATGTATTGTTAGCTATGAACGAAGTTTTATGAGACCCGTTCTTTAAACAACTATACCAACTCCTTCAAAATTTCAATGGTATCATCAAGTTCTTCTTTAGTATTGTATTTACTAAACGAAAAACGTACCGATGTTTTTTTAGCTTCACTTTCTGGTAACACCTCATTAAGTACATGCGAGCCTTTACTACTCCCACTTTGGCATGCACTTCCGCCAGAAACAGCAATCCCTTTTAAATCCAATTGAAATAACAACATGGGGTAATCCTTAGCAAAACGCACATTTAGTATTGTATAAGTACTTAATTCTAAATCATCAGAACATCCGTTAAAACCAATATCAGGAAAATTTTCAAGCAATTGATTGATGAAATATTCTTTTAAACCTTTAATATATTCTTTATCCTTTTCTAAATTTAGCACTGCAATTTCCAAGGCCTTTTGCATGCCTGCAATATTAGGTACATTTTCAGTTCCTGCTCTTGCACCACGTTCTTGCTCTCCTCCTATCAATAATGGCTGAATTCCGAATCCTTTTTTAATGATTGCAAAACCAACACCTTTAGGTCCATGAAATTTATGAGCACTCGCCGCCATAAAATCAATTGGTGTTTGTTGTAAATCAATAGTATAATGCCCAATTGCTTGTACCGTATCAGAATGAAATAAAGCATCGTATTTTACACATAAATCACATATATTTTTAATATCTAATAAATTACCCAGCTCATTATTGATGTACATTAAGCTCACTAACGTTTTTTCTGAACTTTCTTGAAGTAATTCTTCTAAATGCTTATGGTCAATTTCTCCTTTATTAGTAAGCTTAACATAGCTAACCGCAATCTTAAATTCTTTTTGTAACGCGGTTACTGTATGCAATACCGCATGATGTTCAATCTTTGAAGTAATGATTCTTTTCACCTTTAAATTGACAATGGCATTTCGTAAAATCAAATTATCAGCTTCACTCCCACCCGCAGTAAAAATAATTTCACTCGCAGTAACATTAAAATGCTTTGCAATACTTTTACGAGCCTCTTCAACCACCGTTTTTGCTTTTCTACCAAATTGATGTATAGAAGAAGGATTTCCATAAACTTCAGTCATTACCGTGCTAACACGTTCAATCACTTCTCTGTCTACAGGAGTTGTTGCTGCATTGTCTAGATAAATTGTATTCATTTAGCAAAAGTAAACAAATTTTAACGTTAAGTATTTTTACTTTTTACAGTATTTCTGTTACATTTGTTAATATGAAAAAATTTTACATCATTATAATATTTGTTTTTTCCTTATCATGCGATGATGGAGACTTCAATATTCCTGAATTTGATTTTTCTAATAGTGAAATAGAAAGCTGTGGAGATGTAGTACTCTATAAAGTCAATGAAAAAGAAACGTTGATCCTTGAAATTGAACCAAATCTTACTAAACCAGAAGATAAAGACCATACATTTCTTACCCATGACTGGGTTGACGAAACATTTTTAGTAACTACAAGTGGAACAAATAAAATTATCTATAGAACTTTAGATGAAATACCTACTGCAAATTATTATTGCCAAAACATTCCACCAACGTCTCCTAAAGTAACTAGCGAGTGGATAGGTACAGGTGAAATTATTGTAAATACTGAGTTCACCCAAGATGATGAGGAT
>CAYRZY010000015.1:0-4330 GCA_964428855.1 uncultured Flavobacteriaceae bacterium | reverse complement strand
CTGATGGCAATGGTATTGATGATTACTTAGATAGCAATACCCAAGAACCTCTTTCAGAACCAAGAACGTTGAAAAATAGCTATAAACAACTCTATAAAAACACGATTACGATTCATTCCTTAAAATTAACGAACGCCAATGGCAACACCATAAATTATGATGTTTACGAATATGGCATCATAACTAATGAAGTAATTAAATAAGAAGAATAATATGGGTGTCATCTCATTTTTAGAAGAAAATATGCTATCCTGTTCTTGGAAAAAAATGGGCTTAGAGTGTTCTGGTTGTGGTATGCAACGTGCTATTATTCACATTTTAAAAGGAGAATTTGTTGAGGCTTTTTATATGTATCCTGCAATTTACACCTTGATTGTTCTATTTTTATTTTTAGGATTACATCTAATATTTAGCTTTAAAAACGGACATAAAATTTTATTATCATTATTTGTTCTAAATCTTGTCATAATAATTACTAACTTTATAATTAAAATCTACTAACAATCAACTTTATGGAAAAACAACAATTACCAAATTCAACACTAATATTAGTCATGGGTATTCTATCAATTATTGGGTGCTGTTGCTACGGACTACCTGGAATAGTATTTGGACTCATCGCTTTAATTGTAGGCAACAATTCTATGAAAGTGTACAATGAATCTCCTGAGAATTATTCAGACATCGGTAATGTAAAAGCTGGTAGAGTTATGGGAATCATTGGTCTAATTTTAAGTGTACTTCTTATTATATATATGGTTTGGGCATTTAACAAGCTTGGACTCACATGGGAAGAACTTCAAGACCAAGAGTTATTACAAGAAAGAATGGAAGAGTTAATTGAGCAATATCAATAATATTGTAAACTACAAAAAAAGCTGTTATTTTAAAAATAACAGCTTTTTTTTGTTTATACACCCTCTTTAATAGTCTCAACGAATCTCAATACCCAATAAATCATAATGTGAGTCATGTGCTACTACTACTCCATTTTTAATAATTAATAATTGTGGAGATTGGTGCATCACCTGAAACTTAGAAGCCAATTCATTAGAAATGTCTCTATAACTCAGTAAGTCTAAATAATACAAATCAATTGTAGCTTCAATATCTTTCTTTTCAAACTGCCTTAAAACAGCTCTACTAATACCACATCTTGTACTATGTTTGAAAATTACTTGAGTTCTAGTCTTAGAGTCCTCAATAATAGCGTCTAGTTGAGTCAACTCAGATAATTGATTCCATTTTAAACTACTAGAAGATTCATCACCATTTGATTTTGAACCGAAAATTGCATTAAAAAGTCCCATTAATCTCTTGACATAAAAATTCGTAATATATACCAAAACAGAATCATAAACGAAGCAAACAAACCAACTGCAGCTCCAACATATTGATCTGGCTGATATTCATATTTTAATTTTGAAGTTTGGTATAAAATTGTACCAGCAGCCAAAACAACCATTCCAACAGAAAACCACAAACCTAAATTAAAGCCAAATAATGTACCTGCAACTATCAAACCTAAGGCGATAAAAAAGCCAATAGTAATTGCCGATTTTAAAAAAGAGAAGTCCGTTTTTGACAATAAAGCTACGGCACTTAAGCCCACAAACAAGAACAATGTTACCATACCTGCTTGTTGTAAAACATCAGGTGAACTGAAATTAATTGCCATATAGAGTATCGGGACAAATATGATGGCTTCTGCAACCACATACAATCCTAAACCTGCATATTGCATTTCTTTACTCATATTATGAGCTAGTTTTTCAGCAAAATTTGTTGCCAACCAAAAGCCTCCTAACAATAACAGCCACAAATAGCCTTGTGTCAATGAAAGCATAAAAGTGACAATAGTTTCTGATTGTAGTAAAAAATATTCAACTACAACAAATAATAATATTGCCAATGCAACATGTGAATATGTTTTTTTATAAAAAATAGCTTTTTCGCTTTCTTCTACACCTATAAATAAATCTTGAGTCTGTGACATATCGTTTTTTTTCAAATATATACTATTTTATTTTAACGGTATTTTGGTTAAATAATTATATAAAATAAGCCTCAAATTATCAAAATGCCACGAATGCACTAATTTTCACTCTCTCTGTTAAGAAAAACAAAAGAATTAACGCTAATTTTTAAAATCCTTTGGATTTTTATCTGTGAAAATTATATATTTTTCACATTTAACAATATAATTCGTATCCCGACGCTTCTGGAGTGGCAAAACAACCAAAATAAAAGTGTGAGTTTGCGATGATAATAATTCTATTTCAAAGTCAAATATTAAAACAACCTGTAAAAAAGTCAGTATTTATAGTCTTTTACAGACATTTTGACTTGTTTTTATTGATTTTTTTAATTGGAATAATAGTTGAGCTTCTATCATTAGAAAATAACAATCGGTTTACCGACTCTAACTATAAAAATTATGAATTTTAATAATTTCACTATAAAATCACAAGAAGCCATTCAACATGCTCAGCAAGTTGCACAAGGCTTAGGACATCAACAAATAGAAAATGCTCATATTTTAAAAGGTGCTTTTGAAGTTGATGAGAATGTTATTCCTTTTATTTTAAATAAATTAGGAATCAATACTGATATTTTTAAACAAACTCTTGACAATATATTGAAAAGCTTTCCGAAAGTCTCTGGTGGAGATCTTATGCTTTCACGTAAAGTAAATAGCATGTTAACTGATGCTGCCAATATTGCTAAAAAAATGAAAGATGAATATGTTTCGATAGAACATTTACTATTGGCAATATTAAAATCAAAAGGAGACACCACACAGCTCTTAAAAGATAATGGTGTAAATGAAAAAGATCTAAAAGCTGCTATTGATGAACTTCGTAAAGGAAGTAGAGTTACCTCACAAAGTGCAGAAGAAACCTATAATTCTTTAAATAAATATGCTAAAAATTTAAATCAGGCTGCCAATGATGGCAAGTTAGATCCTGTTATTGGTCGTGATGAAGAAATCCGCAGAATTTTGCAGATTCTTTCACGGAGAACGAAGAACAATCCGATATTAATCGGAGAACCTGGCACAGGTAAAACAGCCATTGCAGAAGGCTTGGCTCATCGTATCGTTAAAGGAGATGTACCTGAAAATTTACAAAATAAAACGGTCTATTCATTAGACATGGGTTCGTTGATTGCTGGGGCAAAATTTAAAGGAGAATTTGAAGAACGCTTAAAATCTGTCGTTAAAGAAGTCACTTCTGCCGATGGAGAGATTATCCTTTTTATTGATGAAATTCACACTTTAGTAGGTGCAGGAGGCGGACAAGGGGCTATGGATGCCGCAAATATTTTAAAACCAGCGTTGGCACGTGGTGAATTACGTGCAATTGGTGCCACTACCCTGGACGAATATCAAAAATATTTTGAAAAGGATAAAGCATTAGAACGTCGTTTTCAAAAGGTAATTGTTGACGAACCAGATACTGAAAGTGCAATATCTATTCTCCGTGGGATAAAAGAAAAATACGAAACACATCATAAAGTCCAAATAAAAGATAGTGCCATTATTGCCGCAGTTGAGTTATCTCAACGCTATATTTCAGATAGATTCTTACCAGACAAAGCTATTGATTTAATGGATGAAGCTGCTGCTAAAATCAGAATGGAAATCAATTCAAAACCAGAAGAATTAGATGCTCTAGACAGGAAAATAATGCAATTAGAAATTGAAATTGAGGCCATAAAAAGAGAAAAGGATGAAAAAAAGTTAAAAGTACTTCGTAAAGAGCTTGCCAACTTAAAAGAAGAAAGAGAATCTATCTATGCCAAATGGAAAAGTGAAAAAGATGTTGTTGATGATGTTCAAAAAGCAAAAGAAAACATTGAAAAGTATAAATTAGAAGCTGAACGTGCTGAACGTGAAGGTAATTACGGATTGGTAGCTGAAATACGCTATGGGAAAATTCAAATAGAAGAAGAAAAATTAAAAGAATTGCAAGAAAAATTGGCTCAAAACCAAGACAATTCTTTAATAAAAGAAGAAGTTACCAGTGAAGATATTGCTGAAGTAGTTGCAAAATGGACAGGCATCCCTGTTCAAAAAATGTTACAAAGTGATCGTGAAAAACTATTGTATTTAGAAGATGAATTGCACAAACGTGTTGTGGGGCAAGACGAAGCAATTGTTGCGGTTGCAGATGCTGTCCGTCGCTCAAGAGCTGGTTTGCAAGACGAGAAAAAACCGATAGGTTCATTTTTGTTTTTAGGTACAACTGGTGTTGGTAAAACAGAATTGGCAAAAGCACTGGCTACCTACGTATTTGATGATGAAAGTGCCATGACTATAGATGACATG
>CAYRZY010000014.1:0-23626 GCA_964428855.1 uncultured Flavobacteriaceae bacterium | reverse complement strand
TGAATTTAGGTTGTGCAACAGGGCATCCTAGTTTTGTAATGAGTAATTCTTTTACAAACCAAACATTGGCTCAAATTGAATTGTGGACAAACCGTGATGCATATGAAAATGAAGTGTATATGTTACCAAAACATTTAGATGAAAAAGTAGCAAGATTACACTTAGAAAAAGTAGGTATTGAGTTGACTGAATTGCGTGAAGACCAAGCGTTATATATTGGTGTAACCGTAGATGGGCCGTATAAGCCTGAGCATTATAGATATTAGTATAAAATTTAAAAACAACCTGTGAATTTTCATAGGTTGTTTTTTACTACTATATAAGATTGAATAATTTACTATCTTTACATAAAGTGAACACATGAAAAATATTCTTGTACCCATAGGCTCTAACCCGAATGCTATTAACACATTACAATATGCTATTGATTTTGTAGAGGGGAGTAAAGCTAAAATATACATCATTAACGTTTATGGAGTTGCTAAAGCAGCAGCTACTATGAAAAATATTGATTTTATTTTAGAAAAAGATAGTGAGAAAGAATTAAAAGCTGTTTTAAAGAGTGTTAACAATAAAGGAGTAGAAATAATTTCTAAATCAATTAAAGGTAGTATTACCGACAGTATTGAGCGTATAGCCAAACAATTAGATGTTGATTTGATTATATCTTCTGCAAAAAGTAATTCTACAGACGAAACTGTTTTTTTAGGTAAGATATCAGGAAGTTTGATAAAGCAGACGAACTTACCAGTACTAGTCGTGCCAAAGGAATACCAATTTAAGTCAATTTCTAAAATATTAATGGCAATAAAATCAGGTACAATTTCTTCACCAGAGGTATTAAAACCTTTAAAGAAGATCATAAACAAATCTGATGTTAATTTAGATTTATTAAGAGTAATTACGCCGAAGTCTCGTAAAGAAGATACAGATTTAAATACTGAACTAAACGCACTTGTGTCAAGTTCAACTACTACTGAAAATGGTACTATTTTTCAAGGAGTGCTAGAACATTTACATGATTCTAATCCTGATTTATTATGTGTTATCAGACGTAAAAGAGGTTTTTTTAAACGCCTTTGGGAAAAAGATAAAGTCTATAAAAAAGATTTTCAAAGTAAAGTACCTTTATTAATTTTGAAGGGTGCTTTTTAATAATTTGGGGGATTAGCTCAGTTGGCTAGAGCGTTTGGCTGGCAGTCAAAAGGTCATCGGTTCGACTCCGATATTCTCCACGAAAAGTGGTAAATACCGTCTGATGTTTTTATCTATTATATTAGATAAGGTCATTGGTTCTCCCGAGACTTCGGGACGATATTCTCCACAAATAAAACTTTAAAAAGGTGAGCTTAACGAAGTGAAATAAAGAACAAGCTTACTTGATTATTTTTGAGTGAACAGGTTTTTTAATAGGAGATTTTAAGGAAAAGGGAGGCTACTCCGATATTTTCTACTGAAAATCATCTTGTTTCAGCGAGATGGTTTTTTATTAGTTACAATTATTATGAAAAGGTATTTAGTCCATAAAACAAATCAACTTATTAAAACTGATAGTAGTTGGAGTCATGCTATTTTATTAAATGACTTTACTTTGCCATGGGGAAAAGAAAAACCTAAAGAAACTTCTTTTAAAGCGTTGTATGACGATGACTTTTTATACTTACGATACGATGTAAAAGATAATAATATTAATATTTGTTCTAAAATAAAAAATAAAGAAGATGTTGTAAATTCAGATCGAGTTGAAATATTTTTTAGAAAGAGTGATAAGCTTAATTCTTATTATTGTTTGGAAATTGACCCAAATGGATTGGTACTAGATTATTCTGCTTCTTATTATCGAAAATTTGACTTTTCTTGGCACTGGCCAAAAAAACACTTAGACGTAAAAGGAAATATAAAACCAGATGGATATCAAGTAGATGTGAAGATTAGCTTAGAATCTTTGCGAGAATTAGGGTTGCTACAGAACACTATTATTGAAGTAGGCTTGTTTAGAGCTGACTGTATTAGGCCACCCAATAGAGGGAATAGTGCTGAAATTAAATGGGTTTCTTGGGTAGATCCCAAAACTGAAACACCAGACTTTCATGTTTCTTCAGCATTTGGTGTTTTTGAATTAGAATAATAACTTAAATTGAAACTTGTTTTTTAAAGTTATTTTAGATTCACTTCAAGCAAAAGAAAATCTTTAAAAGAAACATCAATTATGGGATTATCTGAAGAAACTTCCCCTAAATCCTTAGTGTTAAAATAATCAACTACAGTATAGGTCACATTTTCATCTAAGCCTCTAAGTTCAATTTTTCCTTTCCATTTTTTTGCATAGAAAGCATAGTAAAGTGTAGCCTCTTTTTTAATCACATGAATTTCTGGTTTGTCATATCCAATATCATACAATCCCCCTATATAATCTCCTTTAGATAACATTTTTTTATTGTATAAAGAAAACCATTTTTTCCATTTCTTCTCTTTTTTTTGATTTAATAAATAGCTCTTGCCATCTTCAGTAAAAGGATTGTCTTTTGGCCAAGTAAATTTTGTGCCAAGCACCGCACCGATCCCAAAGGAACTGGCAAAATCTTCACCATGGTCGCTTAACTCAACATGATCTCCGTAATATGCAGTATTAGGAACCAAGGCTTTGTATGTTTTCCCTTTATGCCGAATCTGCCAACTAGATAACGGATCGGAAGAAACTGCTTGATTCATAGATGCCATATTAAAATAAGACATACAGGTACCACAAGGACAATTTTCAATAACTGAATTGGAATTGATTTCTCTCGCTTCATCGTATATCATTTGAAAAAAATCAGGCAATGCTTCTGGAGCTTCTTCAGGATTATCTAGGCTAAAATCAAGACCAACACTATTCATATGCTGTCCATCCATTTTAAGCCCATCAAAACCCCACTCTTCCATAAAAAGATGTATTGTTTCTTTGGTATATTTTATGGTTTCCTTTTTTGAAGGAGAAAGATAATAAGCGTCCCACCAAGTTATAAATTGAGGAGCTTCATCTCTTTGAAAAACTCTCATCTCAGGGTTATCTATCAGTGCTTTACTATTCGGATCGGCAGCAAGAGGTGTCCACCATATTTTAGCTTTTAATCCTTGACGGTGAATTTTTTCAACTAAGTTTTTAATTTCGATATTTCCTTTTGGGAATTTTTTAGGGTTTGCATTCCAATTACCCTCTGCAATTTGAAAACCATCATCTAATACTACCCATTTTATTCCTAATTCTTTTACTTTTGGAAGTGTTCCTATTATTTCATCGAGCGTAAATTTACGCTCATAACCCCAAGCACACCATATAGATTCATAGGCAGCATCTTCAGATGGAGCAATTTTAATTCCTTTTGATTGCATCAAATTTGAGTATTTGCTCAAATTTGTATAGTAATCTCCTTTACTAACGGTTATAAAGGTTTCTAGTGTTTCTAGTGTTTCTTCAGGTTTGAAAACCGTTCGTTCTTTAAATTTTTTTACAATTGCTATATGGATATCTTTACTTTTTGCAGGAATTTCTGTAGGAAGACTCACACGTTTAGGAACCAATGCAAGATGGCCAATTGCAATATTAACATCAGGACGCCAAACAGAAGTTACAGGAATCCCTCCCCCATAGTCAGTATCATTCATACCCATAAAATTCTTCTGGTAATAGCCTACTTCAATTGGTTTTACCCAATCCTCTCTATCTTGAGAAGACCCCCCTTGAAAAGCCCAAAAAAGAGGCGAGTCATTATGAGATAGAATGGTGTATTGATTGTTAATCCACTTATTTATAAAGACTTCATCACTAGAATGATTTGTATACTTAACTTTTGTTGAAATTAAATCAGGATAGCGATTGTAGATGGTAATACTAAGCTCTTTTTCAATCTTTAATGTTTCATCTGTATATCTTCCGTTTATAATCCACTGTTTTCCAGATAATGTTCCTTTTATTATTTTCTCTTCTATAGTATTGAACATGAATTTTTCAATAAGCCTATTGTTAATATATAGTTTTTCAGAAGATTGAAATTTTTCCATTATCGGATGAACATCAGAATATCCTGTATGGAATTTAGTTTGCAAAGTACTATTTACTTCAAAAATTAAATTTTTATGTTCAATTTTAGCTACAATTTGTTCTTTTTGCTGCGAATTACAATTGAGAATACCAAAACTTAAAAAAAGTAATATGTAAAACCCTACAATGTCTTTTGCTCTTTTTATTATTGATATTTTCATATAATTAAATTTTAGTAACTACTTAAGAGAAATAACTCCTAATTTTTGTTCTACCAAAGCAGTTGCTTTATTCGTTGCTTTAGGAAACACTTCACGTAAATCAATATTATCGGTTTCTTTAAGCTCTACCTGTAAGCTTTTCATAAAGATATTTTTAATTTCTGTTGCTAAATTTATTTTAGTAATTCCCTTTTTAACAGCCGACTGTAATTGATTATCTGGAATTCCAGAACTTCCATGTAAAACGAGTGAAGCATCGGTCGCCTCATTAATTTCTCCAATTAAATCTATCTGTAAGTTAGGTGTATCTTTGTAAAAACCATGAGCAGAACCAACAGCAATTGCAAGGGCATTAATACCTGTTGCTTCCACAAATTGTTTTGCTTCCTCAGGTTTGGTATACACCATTTTTTGATCTTGCCCTAGTTTAGAAATATATCCCAACTCAGCCTCTACATTAATATTATATTTCTTGGCATAGTTCACAATTTCTTGAGTTATTTTAATATTTTCATCAAACGGTTTTTCACTAGCATCTATCATCACAGAATCAAATCCAATATCTATACATTTTTTAACTAATGTTATGTCTTGTCCGTGATCAAGGTGCAACCAAGCAGTAACCCCATATTGATTGATTGCACTTTCTGCAAGTGCTTTTGCAACGGTTAACCCCATATATCTTATAGAGCTCTCCGAGAGCTGTAAAATAATTTCAGAATTTGTATTCTTTGCTGCTGTTAGTACAGCGGATAAGGTTTCGAAGTTATAAAAATTTGTAGCCAATAACGCTCCTCCGTTTTTCTTATTCTCCGCTAATTTCTCTTGTAATTGCATAATTATAATTGGTATGAAAATTTAGTGTTGGCAATTTCTTTTATTGTTTTAATATTTTGAAATGCTGTTGTCCCTCCAGAAGCAGTAGTATTAATTGCTCCTGTTATATTGCCAAACTCAAGACAACTTTCAATATTTTTACCTTTAATATATTCACTTATAAATCCAGCATCAAAACTATCTCCAGCACCTATACAATCGACAATATTTTCATTTAAAAATGCTGGCTTTGAAATTAATTCCTCTTTATCCCATAAATGAGCTCCATTTTTACCATCTTTTATTACTACTGTATTAGCATAAGATTTTATTTTTTCTAAACCCGATTTTATACTTGTACTATTAGTTATTAATTTAAACTCTTCAATGTTTGGTAAAAACACATCTATATATGGAAGTAATTCCTCTAAATCTAATTTCCAATTTTCTGAAGGATCCCATTGAGGATCCATTGAAGTGGTAAGTCCTAACTCTTTTGCCTTTTTAAATAATTGCACAATATCCTTTAAAAGTCCTGTTTGTAAAAAAATAGAGCTTAAGTGTAAATGCTTTGCTTTACTTAGTATCGTATTGTCTACTTCTTTTTCTAATAAATGCTCCATAGCTCCAGGAAATGTAACATTAGCACGATCCATATCGTAATTCATTACAATAGTGAGCCCAGTTTTATACTTTTTTGACTCAATAATAAAATCAGTATAAACCTTTTTATTTTCAAGAGACTCCTTTATAATGTTCGCAAAATTATCCTTTCCAATCTTTCCTATAAAAGCAACTTTATTCCCTAAGGAACTAATATTACTTGCAAATATAGCAGAACTACTACCTAAGGTTATATTGAGTTCTTTACTCAAAATCTCTTTTCCAATTTCAGGGAATCCTTGAATTTTATCTAAGATAATATCTACATTAAGTTCACCAACAACTAGAACATCAAATATTTTGTTCATAATATTTAGGGTTAATTCTCAATTTTATCTACTAAAAGATCATTGAGATTTATGAGATTAAATTTATAAAAATATTTATCCATAGCTTTTTCTATACGAGAAAGTAAGATTTCTTCTGCTTTAATTCCATTATTCTCTAGATTCTGATAAAGCTCCATCCTAGAAGCTACTACCTCTGGGTTATTCCAAATATAACGACATCCTGTTTTAACTAGCCATTCTTGACGAGAAAAATCATTCGAATAGAAATCTTCAGAATTCTCATTATCAGAAAGCCATTTTGTCCACCTTCCTGAATAAACTACAGCATCCCATAATATATTTTTTATACTAGATGTTTTTGGTATTTTCCCTTCTGCATCCAATTGTTTTTCTATTTCTTCAAGTTCTATAAGACCTTCATATTCTCGTTCTGTAAATTCAGGTCCCACATTAGCACCACCCATTCCTGCTTTTGGATAAGCTTCAGGGTTTGTTACATTATCAGAGTAATGTCCTTTAATAACACTCCCATAATTTGCAGCAATGTCGACAATAGTTTTAGCAACATCTGTATCAAATTCTGTAGTATGTAGATCAGTGCCTACTTTACCTACTATAAAGCAAGGCCATGCATCTACTAAATTTTCCTTTTCTAACCCAGCTTTTAAAAGGTCGAAAAATTGATTGAAAACACTTAAATCTACAAGACCTCCATGTACTTCTTCCGTTCCAACTTCATATGCAATTCTGGGTAACTCTTTATTTTTTCTATAGGCTTCACAATGCTTAATTAGCTCTACTGTTCTAGAGGCTACTGTTTCAATACTAATAATATCTCCTTTTGGGAGTGTAACATCAATTGTTGGATCTACATGAATTAAATCATAACCTGCATCAATAGCCGCTTCAAAAGACGCTTTTACAGCCTCCATGGTTTGCGAATAATTCATATTTTCTTTTCTATGACGATCTTTTAGCCAAGGACCTCCATGATCAATTGCTATTAAAACAGGAACATTCAAATTAATAGCTCGGGCAAATTGTTTGATTTTTGCAACAAATTGTTTTTGTGTAAACCCTGTATACCCTCCATCTAAATCTACTTGATTTAACGTTGTAGCAAACTTAATTGGGGCATTACATCTTTTTGCTGAATTAAGGGCAGCTTTCATTACTGCAATTGAATTTGGGCAAGCAGCAAAAATAGTTCTGTTTAAGTTTGTTTCCTTGCTAATTCTTTTATTCTCTTTTAAAATATAATCGAGTAGTGATAATTTTTCTGTTGCTGCTGCAACCCTAAGACTGGAATTCATTAAAATTAATTTTTTTGATTTAAAGTTTATAAAAGGTTTTACACCTTTGTTTGTAATGGTGATGAATATATTTTAGATATCTTAACTATTAGTTTTACAAAAGTAACAAAATAATTAAACTTACAAAACCTTTCATTTTAAATTTTTATCTTTCTTATTCTTTCATTTTTTTAATATATAATAATTTAACTTAATCGTAGTTAACCTTAAATTAATAATTGTTTAAGATTCAAAAATAAATTAACTATATGGAGTTATAATGTGTTGTGTAGTATGATGAGTAAAGAGGTTTGCTTCTTTTGAATTTGACAATTCTGAATTAGTGATAATAAGGCTAGTTTCAAACAAAAGGACAAATGTAAAGAGATGTGGTTAAAAAAAATAAAAATAAGCTTGTGAAAGAAAATAATATTTCATACTTTTGTTTTTCTGTTAATTAATAGAGTATTATCTTTTAATTTCTTACTTATACTAAATTAAATAAATTATAGCATGACAAACAAATTATTATTATCAACTTTTATCTCTTTGATTTTTATAGTCACAGGGTATGCTCAGAAAAAAACAATAACTGGTGCGGTCACTTCAAATGGTGAACCGTTACCAGGAGTAAGTATTGTGGTAAAGAACACGACTAATGGTGTTACTACAGATTTTGATGGTAACTATACCATTGAGCTAAAAAATATGGACACTTTTTTAACCTATTCTTTTGTTGGTTTTAAAAGCCAAGAAATTGAGGTTGGCAATCGTACCATTATCAATCTTGAAATGATAGAAAGTGCAGAAAATCTTGATGAGGTTGTTGTTGTGGGTTTTGGTACTCAGAAGAAAAAAGATTTAACTGGGGCTATTGAAACAATTTCGTCTGATGATATAGTAAAGACTCCAAGTACTTCTATAGACCAGGCTCTTGGAGGTCAAGTAGCAGGTGTGTATATTACCAATAGAGGAGGGGATGCTGCGGCACCGATAAGTGTAAGGATACGTGGAGTAGGGACTACAGGAAATAACCAACCTTTGTTTGTGGTTGATGGAATCCCTTTGGTTCAAACCACGAATCAAACTGTTAATACAGGTTCTAATACTGAAAGCAACCCATTAGCAACATTGAACCCTAATGATATTGAATCTATAAATATTCTTAAAGATGCTTCTGCAGCTGCCATTTATGGAGCAAGAGCAGCAAATGGAGTTGTAATCATCACAACCAAGAGAGGACGAAATGGAAAATTTAGATTGAATTATGATGCCTATACAACAATATCTAACAATCGAAAGACATATGATGTTTTAAACACTGAACAGTATATTGCTTATCAGTCTGAATTAGGAGATGGGCATGATTTTTCTCAATTTAATGGTGGTCAAACATATGATTGGCAAGATGCTGTATTTAGAACGGGGTACACACAAAATCACAATCTTAATGCTAGTGGAGGAAATGAAAAAATGAATTTTAGTGTTTCTGCAGGTTATTTAGATCAAAAAGGAATTGAATTAGCACAGAATTTTGAACGCTATACCTTTAGTGCTAATTCTGACATTAAAGTAGGTAAACATTTTAAATTTGGAGAATCACTAACTTATGGTAGAGCGGACAGATTAGTACAATCTGAGCCAGGTGGAGCTGCAGCTTTTAACGCTGCCTCTACAGTTCCGTTTTTTCCTATATACGACCCTAATGGGCCTTTAGGTTATTCTGTAGTTAGTGAGGAAACAGTTGGTAATGCACTATGGGAAGGAGGTGATAGACAAATTATTGCACTTAATGATTTAAGATCGAATGAAACTCGAGTGAAAACAAATAGAATTTTAGGAAGTATATATGGACAAGTGGAGTTGGCCAAAGGATTAAAATACAAATTTACTGCTGGTATTGATTATCAAGTTGGTGTTGGTCAGTGGTTTAGAACAAATTATGATTTTGGTGAAGGAGAATTTAATGCGGCGGGCACTAATTTATTAGTAAAAGAAAGGCCAATTGAACAGACTGTTAATGTTTCAAATATATTAACTTATAATACGAATTTTGGTAAACATTCACTGTCCTTTCTTTTGGGGCATGAAGAAACTACCTTTAAATTCACGAAAGTAAGAGCTCAAGGGACTGATTTGCTAAATGAAAGTGTGTTATTAGTGAATACCGCAAAATCTCAATCTGTAACTGAAGAGGCTGATTTGTGGGCTATCAGAGGGTATTTAGGAAGGGTTAATTATAATTATGATAGTAAATATTTGGTAACAATTAATTTAAGAAGAGATGAAACGTCAAGATTTTCATCTAAAAATAGAGTTGATTATTTCCCTTCTTTTGCTTTAGGTTGGAGGGTTAGTGATGAAGACTTCTTAAAAGATTCAAAAATAATTAACAACCTTAAACTTAGAGCTTCTTGGGGACAGGCAGGAAACCAGTTTACTGGAGCCAATTTTGCTTATTTAAGTCAATTAAATCTTACATCTGCCTATGTTATTGGTGATGATCAAAGTGTCGTAATTGCACCTACTTCGATTGTACTCGCAAACCCTAATTTAAAATGGGAAAAGAGTAATCAGGCCAATATAGGAGCTGATTTAACAATGCTAGATAATTCTTTAAACCTCACAGTAGATTATTACGTAAAATCAACAAAAGATGTTTTAGTTGCTGTACCATTCCCCTCAGTTACTGGGTTCGCACTTCCTACAGATGTTAATTTAGGAGAAATACGAAATTCAGGACTGGAATTTTCTGTTAATTACAATAAGGCTGTAAATGATAATTTTAGTTTTGGAGTAAATGCAAATATTTCTAGTTTGAAAAATGAAGTTGTTGATTTAGGTGGATTTACACTATTGGCTGGAGCTTTCGGATCTCAAGTTAGTAGAACAAAAGCAGGGGAATCTATGGCTCATTTTTATGGCTATAAAACGGATGGAATTTACCAAACTGACGCTGAAGCTGCTGCAGCACTTCCTGATGATGTCGCATTTGGCACACCTTCAGCTGGTGATATTCGCTTTGTAGATGTTAATGGAGATGGTAAAATTTCTCCTGAAGATAAAACAAATATTGGTAGCCCATTACCCACTTTTTATTATGGACTTAATTTAAATGCAAAATATAAAGGGTTTGATTTCTCAGTATTTCTTCAAGGTGTTGGTGGTAATAAGGTATACAATCAAGCAAGAGAAAGTTTAGAAAGTTTTGATGGATACTCAAATCAATTAACAACCTATTTAAGTAGGTGGAATGGAGAGGGTACAAGTAATACAATACCAAGGTTGGATTCTGATGGAACAAATAATAACAATCGTTTCTCTGATCGATGGATAGAAAGTGGTGCTTATGCAAAACTAAAAAATGTTCAGATAGGATATAACTTTAATCAAGAAAAACTCGAAAATGCTTTTAATGGATTTGTCTCAAATATTAGAGTCTATATTTCTGCTCAAAATTTAGCAGTATTCACTAAGTACTCTGGTTTAGACCCTGAAGTTACAAGAGCATTTAGCTTTCAAAAAGGAGAGAATAATTTATCTACGGGTATTGATGATGGTTATTCTCCCCCTCAACCAGTTAGTTTTCAATTTGGAATAAGAATGTCATTTTAATCAAAGAATATATACATATGAAAATTATAAAAAAACTTTTAGTAAAATTACCTACATATAGTCTTTATGCATTATTAATATTAAGTAATGGATGTAATGACTTAGACTTAAAACCTTTAAATGCAATTCTTGTAGAAAATTTCTTTGTTACAGAAAATGATTATAGAGGAGCCACATTGGCCTCATATTCATCAATGCAAAATTTGTTTGCAACTACAGAGGAGAATCTTTTAGCAGCTAATGAATGGTGGAAATTAACCATTATGACGGAAGATAATATGAGTGCTGAAGTTGATTCTGATTTACTTGAGTATAGCAAGTTTAGATTTTTACCAGATGACAATGCCTTTGCATTTACCTACATTATAATATACCAAGGTGTACATAGAGCAAACGTTGTATTAGAAAAACTTCAAGAAGATACAAATGAATTAACAGCAGATGAAAAAATACAATATGAGGCAGAAGCTAAGTTTTTAAGAGCTTGGTTTCATTTTCAAAGTTTCAAACTTTGGGGAGGAAATGCACCTTTAATGGAAAAAACATTAACTGATTTTAATAACTTAGCAGCTGGTAATTCTACATCAGAGGCAACAATTTCTTTAATTCTTAGTGATTTCCAATTTGCAGCAGATAACCTACCTGACACATGGGATTCATCTAATACTGGACGGGCTACATCTTGGACAGCAAAAGCATATTTAGGTAAATCGAATTTATACAATCATGATTTAAATGCAGCACAATCCTATTTTAAAGATGTTTATGAAAATGGTCCCTATAATTTGATGTCAGATTATGCTTCTGTATTTTCTTATGATCATGAAAATAACCAAGAATCAATTTTTGAGATTCAATTTACTGGTAACTCAGATGATAACGGATGGGTATTAGATGATTTTCATTCTGAGAATTTTAAAGCTACTCAAGGTTATAATAGAGGTTCTGATCAAGATATAGAGAGTGGTGCAAATTATAGACCAGCAAATGAGTATGCTGCGGTAGGAGATGCAAATGACCCACGATATGCAACAAATATATATTCTGAAGGTGATACCTATTATGATGGTTATGGTGACAATTTTGTAATAGAAGACATGTCAGAATATTCTGATACAGGACATCTTCTTAAAAAATATAGAGGTGAGAATATTGCTTTGATGGGTGCTTCTAACGAAGTTGTAGATTATAATAATGAGCGAATTTTTAGATTTGCAGATTTAATTTTAATGTATGCCGAAACATTGATTAGTTCTGATCCTGCACAAGCAACTCAGTTAATCAATCAGGTTAGATTAAGATCTTTTCCAGGAGCTACTTCTGTAGCAAATGGATTGTCAACAGTAGAACTTACCAATGCCTTAAGACTAGAAAGAAGGTTAGAATTAGCCTTTGAAGGTCATAGGTACTTTGATTTAGTTCGTTGGGGTATTGCTCAACAAACTTTTGACGCTTTAGATCCAGAAAATTTATGGGCTAGTAAAACAGCAAATGGTTTATTTCCAATTCCTCAAACGGAAATTGATAGAAGTGGAGGGGTATTAACACAAATCTCAGGACTGTAATAGATAAATATTTGAATTAGTTATTATCTATATTATTTGGGCATTTTTTAAGAAAAACACTTACTTTCTTAAGTAATGCCCTTTTTTCCTTTATCTTTAAGCTTATTTTTTATCTCTTCCTAAAATATAAAAAATGAATTTCTCTTTTTATCACATGAGATTAATATCCAATATACTCATCATTAGTATCATTGGTTTATTAAATACAAGTTGTGACTCAAAAGATAAGGAACAAACTCTTTTTGTACGCTTAGATTCTGAAGAAACCAATGTTACTTTTGAGAATACATTATCACCTTCTGATTCTTTAAATATTCTTGATTTTGAATATATGTTTAATGGTGGTGGTGTAGGAATTGGAGATATTAATAATGATGGATTACAAGACATTTTTTTTACAGGGAATCAAGTATCCAGCAAATTATATTTAAACTTAGGAGATTTTAAATTCAAAGACATTAGCAAAATAGCTGGAGTAGAAACCCAAGCATGGGCTAATGGAGTCTCAATGGTAGATATCAATCAAGATGGTTTGCTAGATATATATATATGTATTGGAGGACCTAGAAATACAGAAAAAAAGCAAATGAAAAACTTAGCTTTTATCAATAAAGGAGATAATACTTTTATTGAAAAAGGTGTAGAGTTAGGTATTGCAGACTCTGGTTATAGTATTCAAGCAGTCTTTTTTGATTATGACAAAGATGGTTATACCGATCTATACCTACTCACTAATGCCTTAGTTTCTTTTAACAGAAATAGATCTAGGCCAAAAAAAATTCTAGGCCAAGCAAGAAATACAGATCATCTCTATAGAAATAATGGCGATGGTACCTTTACTGACGTTTCCAAACAAGCAGGAATAACAATTGAAGGTTTTGGACTTGGTGTTGGTATATGCGATGTAAATAAGGACGGTTGGTTGGATGTTTATGTTTCAAATGATTTTTTAACCAACGATATTCTATATGTCAACAATGGTAATGGAACTTTTACAAATCAAATCGATAACTATTTAAAACATCAGAGTTATAACGGAATGGGTATGAATATTTCTGACATTAATAACGATGGGAATATTGATATCATGGTTTTAGATATGTTGCCTCAAAGCAATGAACGTATAAAAAAAACAGTAGGCTATTTTAGCTATGATAAATTTGAGTTGGATACCAAATTTGGTTATTCACCACAATTCGTACGCAATACCCTACAATTGAATAATGGTAATAATTCATTTAGCGAAATAGGACAGCTTTTAGGAATTCATAATACGGATTGGAGTTGGTCTCCTTTAATGGCAGATTTTGACAATGATGGTTGGAAAGATGTTTTTATTTCAAATGGATATCGTAGAGATGTTACCAATTTAGATTTTATAGTTTATGGTCAGCAAGCCTCTTCTTTTGGAACGGCAGAAGCAAACAGAAAAGATAAACTCGAAAAATTAAAAGCACTTCCTGAGGTAAAATTACATAACTATATCTATAAGAATAATGGAGATTTATCATTTACTGATAAGGTAAAAGAATGGGGTATTTCAACTCCAAGTTACTCAAATGGAGCAGCATATGCAGATTTAGATAATGATGGGGATTTAGACCTCGTAATTAATAATATTGATGATAAAGCATTTCTCTATAAAAACACTACAATTAGTAAGGATACACTCACCACTAAAAAAAACCATTTTTTAAGAGTTAAACTCAAAGGATTACAAAGCAATGTTGGAACAGAAGTAATCATAACAACACAACAAGGTAAACAACACCAATTTTTAGCTCCTGTTTCCGGTTACCTATCTACCATGGAGCCTATCATGCATTTTGGAATAGGTACAGCAGAGAATATTGATTCACTACAAGTTACCTGGCCAAATGGAAAGCGTCAAACTCTAAAGAATATTGCTATTGATCAAGTACTCCTTTTAGACCGTAAAAATGCAGAAGAAGACGCTATAAGTAGTAAAAAAATAAACACTCCTATTTTTACAGAGGTAACAAAAGAACTCACTATTAACTACAGACATAAAGAAGATAGTTATATCGATTTTAATTTACAGCCAACGTTATTAAAAATGAATTCCAAACTAGGTCCAGGTATTGCTGTAGGAGATATAGACAATGACGGTTTAGAAGATTTTTACATAGGTAATGTTGGAGATAAAGGAAGCTTTTTTATGCAGCAATCAAATGGGAGTTTTATTGAAAAAGAATTAATTAAAGGTATATCTATTGAAGATATGGGCACACTACTATTAGATATTGATTTAGATGGTGATTTAGATTTATTAGCAATTAGTGGTGGTGATACCAAAAGTGATTATACAGATAAAGTATATGAAAATGACGGTAATGGAAATTTCAATAAACGCCCTTTTTTTAAGAGACATGAAAGCGGTTCTTGTGTAAAAGCTGCAGATTTTGATAAAGATGGTGATTTAGACTTGTTTATAGGAGGGCGATCTATTAAAGGAGCCTACCCTTTAGCTCCTAAAAGTTATCTATTATTAAATGAAAATGGAAAATTTGTTGATGCTACTAAAAAAATAATGAATAGTGATGGCAAGTTTGGAATGGTAACAGATGCTCTTTGGACCGATTTTGATAATGACCAATGGATTGATCTTATCTTAGTTGGGGAATATATGAGTCCGATGTTTTTTAAAAATAACAATGGAAAACTAAAAGATATTAGTTCTCAAACAGGTCTTGAGAATGTTAGTGGTTGGTGGAACAGTATTGTTTCTGGAGATTTTGATAGTGATGGAGATATAGACTATGTAATAGGAAATCATGGCCTAA
Source organism: uncultured Flavobacteriaceae bacterium (assembly GCA_964428855.1). Lineage (GTDB taxonomy): Bacteria > Bacteroidota > Bacteroidia > Flavobacteriales > Flavobacteriaceae > Aureibaculum. The sequence goes on along the minus strand of CAYRZY010000014.1, from coordinate 8,336 downwards.
ATAGTACTTTTAAGGCGACTGCCTTAGAACCATTCACCATATATGCAAAAGATTTTGATTCTAACGGATCTATAGACCCTATAACAACATGTTTCAGGCAAGGTGAAGAACAAATCATTCATCCTAGAGATGTTATAAACAGTCAGATTAACGCTTTAAAAAATAGATTTAAAACCTATGAATCTTATGCTGTAACACCATTCAAAAAAGCATTTTTAAAAGAAGAATTATCTGATGCTTACATTCTAAAAGCCGAACAACTCTCTAGTTGTTATTTTGAGAATATAGGAAATGGAAAATTCAATATAAAAACCTTGCCAATAGAGGCACAATTTGCCCCAATATTTGGAATGGAGGTACAAGATTTCAATAATGATAATCATTTAGATATTTTAATTGTAGGTAATTTTTATAGTACAGAAGTATTCACAGGGCAGTATGATGCAATGAATGGTCTTTGTCTACTAGGCAATGGGAAAGGACAATTTAAAGCTGTAAATCCAGTTGAAAGCGGACTAAAAATAGATGGAGATGCTAAGGGATTGGTACAAATTCAATCGAAAAATGATGTTCCTATTATTTTAGCAAGTCAAAATTCAGGTATGTTAAAAGCATATCTTTATAAGAGTAAAACGAAGAGTATTCCTATTGATAATAATGATGCCTTTGCCATAATTTATAGAAAAGACGGCTCCAATTATAAAAAAGAGTTTAGCTATGGCAGTTCTTATTTGAGTCATTCTTCAAGACTTCTAAGGGTCAATTGGAAAAGTGTAGATTCTGTTGCTCTACACTCATACACAGGTCAAATAAAAAAAATTAAGATGAATAATGAAAATTAAGATTTTTAAATATAGCTCACTTCTTTTTCTGGTGATATTGCTTTTATCATCTTGCAAAGACATTTCAAACAACCTGTTTACCACAATGAGTGATACACACACACATATAAATTTTTCAAATAGTATTGAAGAAAATGATACCCTTAATATATACAATTTCATGAATATCTATACAGGAGCAGGAGTAGGTATTGGAGATATTAATAATGATGGATTGTCTGATATATTCTTTGCGGGTAATGCAGTTTCAAACAAATTATACATAAATAAAGGAGACTTTGTTTTTGAAGATATTACAAATACATCAGGCACTTCTTCTAACAAATGGTCAACAGGAGTAAGCATGATTGATATTAACCAAGATGGTTGGTTAGATATTTATGTTTGCGTTTCAGGAGCTGGTAGTATAGAAAATAGAGCCAATCAATTATTTATCAATCAAAAGGACAATACATTTAAAGAACAGGCTGAAGCTTATGGACTTGCAGATACCAATCAAGATACACAAGCTGCTTTTTTTGATTATGATTTAGATGGCGATTTAGATATGTTTCTCATTGTTAATCCCGTAGATTACAAACTATCTTCGGTTAATAGAATTCGACCTCGAAAACTACATGGAGAATCGAATAGTACAGATAAACTATTTCGTAATAATGGCAACAATACATTTATAGATGTATCTTCAGAGAGTGGAATTTTAATAGAAGGCTACAGCCTCGGTTTAGGTATCAGCGACGTAAATGATGATGGCTGGCCAGATATCTACATTTCTAATGACTTTCTAACCAATGACATCATGTACATCAACAATAAAAATGGTACGTTTTCTGACGCTTCCAGTACTTTTTTTAAGCACACCAGCTTTGCTGGAATGGGTAATGATCTTGCCGATTTTAATAATGATGGACGAACTGATATTTTTGTACTCGATATGCTTCCAGAAGATAACTATCGTCAAAAAATGATAATTCCCGCAAGCAGTTATGATAAATTTCAACTAATGCTTAATACAGGATACGCAGCACAATATACACGTAATACACTTCAGTTAAATAATGGTAATGGTTCGTTTAGTGAAATAGGACAATTTTCTGGCATAAGTAAAACCGATTGGAGTTGGAGTATTCTTCTGGCAGATTATGATAATGATGGTTTTAAAGATGCATTTATTACCAATGGATTTAGAAGAGATATCGGCGATTTAGATTATATAAACTATCAACAAGATTTGTCACAACCTTTTGGTACAAAACAGGCAAGAAGACAAAAGAAATTAAAAGCAATTAAATCGCTATCGAGTGCTCCAATTAAAAATTATTTTTTTAAAAACAATGGTGATTTAACGTTTACCAACACTTCAGCTATTTGGGGGATTAAAGATGCTAGTTTATCAAACGGAGCAGCCTTTGCAGATCTTGATAATGATGGTGATTTAGACTTGGTAGTAAATAATATCAATCAAAAAGCTAGTGTTTTAAGAAATAATAGTGATAAAAAACCTGAGTTTAATTATATCAATATCAAATTAAAAGGGAAAAAAGGAAACCTTGAAGGTATCGGAGTAAAGTTAATAGTAAAATCTGGCAATAACGCACAATACCATCAACAGTACCTTTCTCGAGGATATGAATCTAGCGTAGATCAATCGATACACTTTGGTCTAGGGAAGGAGAAAGAGGTTGATGAGTTAACCATTATCTGGCCAGACAAAAAAATTCAAACGCTTAAGAATATTGCAGCAAACAAAGTGATTACTATTGAATATGCAAATTCAAGAAAAAATAATATTGCTATAGATACGAATAAGACAAAAACCTTATTTCAAAATATTACAAAAAAAACAGGAATAAACTATGTACATAAAGAAAACCCGTATGTAGACTTTAACACCCAACCGCTATTGCCACATATGCATTCGAAGAACGGACCAAAAATGACTGTGGGAGATATTAATGGTGATCAACTAGAGGATCTATTTATTGGTGGAAGCAAAGGGTTTAGTGGTGTTTTCTTTCTACAAAAACAAGATGGAACTTTCGAAGAACAACAGCTTAATTTAGATATTGAATCTGAAGATATGGAAGCATTACTTTTTGATGCTGATAATGATGGAGATAATGACTTATATGTAGTGAGTGGTGGCAGCGAATTTATAAAAAATAGTAATGCGTATCAAGACCGTCTATATCTTAATGATGGTAAGGGAAATTTCATAAAAGACAATAACGCATTACCTAAAATAAAATCTTCAGGCTCGGTTGTTATAGCATCAGATTTTGATAATGATGGAGACTTAGATCTTTTTGTAGGTGGAAGAGTTGTGCCTGGAGAATATCCATTGGCTCCAAAAAGTTATGTTTTGAAAAATGAAAAGGGTAAGTTTATTGATATTAGCAAGCAACTTAATGATAACTTACCAAATATAGGTATGGTTACTGCCGCTGCATGGGTAGATTATGACAATGACAAAGCAGTAGATTTAATTGTTACTGGTGAATTTATGCCAATAAGAATCTTTAAAAATGTAAATAATACATTTGTTGAAACTACAGATTCATCTAATCTACAAGTTACTTCTGGGTGGTGGAATAGCCTTGCTGTAGCAGATATGGATAATGATGGTGATCTAGATTTGATAGGAGGTAATTTTGGAACAAATACTAGATATAAAGTATCACGCAAAGAACCATTGTCTATTCATACTAAAGATTTTGACACTAACAATACACTAGATCCTGTAATGAGCTATTATATTCAAGGGGAAAATTACATTGCACATTCAAGAGATGCTTTAATAAACCAAATAAATGCAATGAGACATCGCTTTAAGACCTATGAAGATTTTGCAAAAGTGAAATTCGAAGATGCTTTTTTACCTGAAGAATTATCAGGTGCCTATGTAGTAAAAGCAAATGAATTTAATAGTTGTTATTTCGAAAATTTAGGTGATGGAAAATTTAAAAAACATACTTTACCAAATAGTGCTCAGTTTTCTCAAATAAATGACATGCTGGTAACAGATGTAAATAATGATAAAAATTTAGATCTATTAATAGTGGGTAATAGCTATTCTAGAGATTCGTCAATAGGAAATAACGATGCCATGATTGGAGTTTGTTTACTTGGTGATGGTAAAGGTCAATTTGAATCAATCAATGTTACAAATAGCGGCTTCTTTGTAAATTCTGATGCTAAAGCCATTAAAGAAATCGCTCTAAAGAATGGAGAAAAAATTATCATTGTTAGCTCAAATTCTGGACAGCTGAATGTTTTTACTGCAATATCAAAATAAGTACAGACTGAGTCTGTAGCAAGAAAATAAGCTTAAAGTACAATTCTAAACAAAAAATAACTTCATAAGGCTATGAAAGATATTTATCTTTCATATATTTACAAATATTAACTAGATAGTGAAGTTAAAATAAGCAATAACTAAATATTATGAAAATATGAAATCTAAACCATGGTTAATTTACGCATTGATAACTACAGTTTTTTGGGGTGTATGGGGTGCTTTTGCAGAACTTCCTGCTCAAAATGGTTTTCCAGAGACATTAGTTTATTGTGTGTGGGCATTAACAATGATTCCTCCAGCTATATTTGTATTGTACCGAGCCAATTGGAAGCTTCAAGTTGATCGAAAAGCAATTTTCTATGGAAGCTTAATAGGACTTTTAGGAGCTGGGGGGCAAATGATCCTTTTTCATGCAATTACGATTGGTCCAACGTATTATATATTTCCAATTATTTCTGTTTCACCTATAATTACCATTGCGTTATCCTATTTTTTACTAAAGGAACGTACAGGAAGTAAAGGGACATTAGGTATTATTCTAGCCCTAATTTCACTTCCTTTATTTAATTATGCAACAGAATCAAGTGGAGGTGAATATGGCGTTTCTTGGTTTTTACTTTCAATATTGGTGCTAGCTGCTTGGGGTTTTCAAGCCTATTTTATGAAAACGGCTAATGAGATAATGAATGCTGAAAGTATCTTCTTTTATATGATGATTACTGGCCTACTCATTATTCCAATAGCATTGTTAATGACTGATTTTTCTCAAGAGATAAATTGGGGAGCAAATGGACCGTGGTTGGCTGCTGGAACACAAGTGCTTAATGCTATCGGAGCACTTACTTTAGTATTTGCTTTTAGGTATGGTAAAGCTATGGTAATATCGCCTTTAACCAATGCAGGAGCACCATTAATAACAGCTATTATATCTATGATTGTACTTGGCTTTGTACCAGGAATCATAAAAATTATAGGTATCGTTTTGGCAATAATTTCAGCATTATTATTAGCAATAGACCCTGAAGAAGAATTAAAAGATTCCTAATCATTTACAGGTTGTGTATTGATCTATTTAAGAAAAATTACTAAGCTAAAACAACCCTTATTCCAGCATCATGTAATTTATTTAAGTCCTCTTTTCTGATATTTTTATCGGTTACAACAGTGTTTATGCTTTTTAAAGAGCAAATAAATGCTAAGCTACGACGTTGAAATTTACTTGAATCTGTTACCAAAATAACTTCCCTTGCAATATCAATCATAACTTGATTTAATGAAGCTTCTTCAATGTTTGGGGTAAAAGCACCATGAGAAGTATCAAAGCCATCAACACCTATAAAAACCTTATCAACATAAAAATTTCTAAAGCTTTTTTCAGCCAAAGAGCCAACTAAAGAATGAGAGTTTTTTCGAAATGTTCCACCAGGAACAATAATGTTTATATTTTGAAAATCAACTAATTGACTTACAATATTAAAGGCATTAGTAATTACATTAATAGAAATTTCTTGATTCAAGTTTTTGGCAATTTCCATGGTAGTTGTTCCAGAATCCAAAATGATTGTTTCTCCTTCTTTGACTAGCTCTGCAGCTTTTTTACCAATTTTTATCTTTTCAGCATAATGAATTTTATCTTTTGCCGAAATTTCATAGTCTTTACCAACAGAAGTTTCATATTTAATAGCTCCACCACGAGACCTTAAAAGTAATTTTTTAGATTCGAATAAATCCAAATCATTTCTGATTGTTACTTCACTAACACCAAATTTTTTACTCAATTCATGAACAAATACATGTCCTTCATTGTTTAGCATGTTGAGTATTTCTTTACGTCTCTCAACAGTATAACGTTTTGCTCTATCTTTTTCCATTTCTATTGCTAGGTAATTAAAGTTCGAAAGTAATACATATTTTTATGTGTTTGCAAGGTTTAGTAAAATATTGTTATAGATACTATCTATGAAATGTTATATAAATTATTATTTTATAATGATAAGTATAAATAACTTTTGTATTTTTGCAAAATAAGCTTTTGAAACTTATATCTTAACAATATTAAATTATAAAAGTAAAATTGAATGAAGTATTTGAATATTGATGAAGCTATCTTAGAGGAGAAAGGAGCTATTTATACTGCGAAAGAAATATCAGGACAACCAAAATTATGGAAAGGTATTTTTGAAAAGATAGTTTCAGAACGACAAGAAATACAAACATTTATTGGTAAGACCTTTCAAAAAATAGAGAAAATTATCCTAACAGGAGCTGGAACAAGTGGTTTTATAGGACATTCTATTGAAGGAGCCTTTCAACGTAAAAATAAAATCACAACAATTTCTATACCAACAACACATTTAGTGTCTCATCCTCAAGACTATTTTGATACAAAAACACCTACTTTACTTGTCTCTTTTGCGAGATCTGGAAATAGTCCAGAAAGTGTTGCAGCAGTTAAACTAGCTGATAAATATTGTAAAAATTACTACCATTTATTAATTACATGTAACCCTGCTGGAAGCTTAGCGAAACAACAATTTAAAAATGATAGTTGTGTGTTTATTCTCCCTCCAGAATCAAACGATAGAAGTCTTGCAATGACAGGAAGTTATTCAGGGATGCTTTTGGCTGCATTATTGATTAACGACATAAAAAATATTGATAGTTTAGAGTTGACAACCAAACTGCTATGTGCTTATGGAAATAAGATTCTTGGCGAATACTTAACCACGATTAAAGAAGTTGCATATTTACCATTTAAAAGAGCTGTTTTTTTAGGATCAGGGCCTCAATATGGAATTGCAATGGAGTCACATCTTAAATTACAAGAGCTAACAGATGGAGAAGTGATTTGTAAAAATGATTCTTTCTTAGGGTTTAGACATGGGCCAAAAGCTGTGGTTAATAATGAGACATTAATGGTCTATTTTTTTTCAAACTCTAAATCGGTTTTACGTTATGAAAAAGATTTACTAGCAAGTATGGAAAATGGAAACAAGCCTCTTTTTCAATTTGGAGTTTCAGAAGGAAACTTAACAATAAACACTGATAACACCTTATCTCTCTCTGTTGATAAAAGTTTAAATATTACGGAAGAATATCTTTCTGTCTCCTATATTTTAGTTGGGCAATTATTAGGTTTTTTTAAATCATTACATTTAAATTTAAAACCAGACACTCCTTCAAAAAGCGGGGCAATATCTAGAGTTGTAGAAGGTGTAACTATTTACTCTTAGTATGTTAAACAGTTTAAAAAAATCTATTAACTTTGTTAAATACTCGTTATTATTGATAAATTAGAAAAGCAATAGATTAATTTAAAAACCTGATGAAGTTAGTTGTTAAAATACTTTTTGTAAGCCTTGCCTTAGGGTTGTTTTGCATTTTAGAATGTCAAAAAAAAACTAAATCGATTAGCGTAAGTTCAGAAGATTATCATTCAGTAGTCGATATGATTACAGAAATCATGATTCATGATATTTTTTCTCCTCCAGTAGCTAGTAGAGTTTTGGTCTATCCTAATATAGCTGCATATGAAGTTGTTGCGGCTAATAATACGACCTACAATTCTTTAAGTGGTCAATTGCATAAATTAGCCCCAATTCCTATTTTTGATAAATCTAAAGGTTCAATAAACCCACAATTGTCGGCATTAATCGCTTATATTGAAGTGAGTAAAGGGTTGATTTTTTCTCAAGATAAGATTGTAAACTATAGAGATAGTTTATATAGTATTTGGGAGAATAGTAATATGCTAGAATTTACGAACTCTAAAGTATATGGTTTGGCAGTTGCTAAGCATATAAATTTATGGCTTGACAAAGATAATTATAAGCAAACTAGAACTATGTCAAAATATACAGTAGTTCTTGAAGATTCTACTAAATGGCAGCCAACACCTCCAGCTTATATGGATGCTATTGAGCCTCATTGGAATAAAATAAGACCTTTTGTAATAGACTCAGCATCACAGTTTAAACCAGTACCTCCTCCTGTTTTTTCTTTAGATAAAGAATCAAATTTTTATAAAGAGTTGATGGAGGTTTATTTAATAGGAAATAAAACAATTGAAAAAGGAGACTCTTCAGAAGAAATTCAAATTGCACAATTTTGGGATTGTAACCCTTATGTTTCAGTTGCAAAAGGACATTTAATGTTTGCTACTAAAAAGATAACCCCTGGAGCTCATTGGATGGGAA
>CAYRZY010000013.1:0-23683 GCA_964428855.1 uncultured Flavobacteriaceae bacterium | reverse complement strand
GAAAATATATTCAGGTAGAAGATTCTTACGATTATTCTGTAATCGGAAAAGGAACTGCTTGGTATACAGGTGTTCGAGATAATGGAGCTAAGTGGGTAGAGCCTTATTTTGCCAATGCAGCTCAAGACTGGTATGTAGATTATGGCATCCCATTTTATTATAATTCCGGACCAAATAAAGGAAAAATTCGTGGAACCATTACCATGAGTTTTGTGTGTAGTGGCTTTAACGAGTTGGTGCATTCGCTGAGCTTAGGAAAAACAGGGTATGGAATTATCACTTCTAATGAAGGAACTTTTCTCGCTCACCCTACTAATGATTATATTGGAACAACCAGTATTAAGAAAACAATAGCGGAAGAGAAAAATAAACAATTGGCACAAGCCTTTCAGTCGATACTTGATGGTGAAATAGGGAGTGTTGAATATTACGATGAGGCACAAGACGATCAATTGCTTTTCTATTTTGATAAAATCCCAACCTCAGAATGGGGAATTGGTTTGGTTTTTTACAAAAATGAGCTACTCAATGATGCTACCAATCTTAACCATCGTTATATCAAAATTTCACTAATTTTATCTTTGTTTTTTCTCACTTTACTCGCTATTTATTTCAATAAAGATTTTTTGGATAAACAAGAAATTTGGATACTTAGCGGTGTTTCTAGTTTTTTTCTGGTGATGAATATTGTACTGGTCGCATTCCTTCAACATGCTACTAGCCGTACAATAACAAAAGCTGAAAGCCTCCCCATTACAGACATTTCTACCTTAGATAATTTCATTACTAAACAACATAAGAGAGCTGAAGCTTTAAAAATAACGAAAGCTACCAAAGTACCTACAGGAATCTACATTCAACGCATGGAATTTGAAGATAGTTACAACTTAAATGTTGGAGGTACAATATGGCAGAAATATCCACTTTCTCTAGCTGATAGTGTAAAAATAGGTTTTTCCTTACCGCAGATTTCACCTTTTGCTGAAGCCTCATACATAGAAGAAAGGTACCGTAAAACGATCGCGTCAAAAGAAGATGAAAGCGGACATCTTTTAGTGGGGTGGGACTTTAGAGTTACCCTACGATTGAATTTTAATTACGGTGATTTCCCATTAGACAAGCGGCATATTAATATTGAAATTACGCCTTTAGACATTAATGATAACTTAATTTTTACTCCTGATTTAGCAAGCTACAGCTACACCAATCCATCTAAGAAAAGCGGCTTGAACCATAAGATTAAAATTTCGGGAAGTGAAGTTTTAGCAAGTTATTTCAATTATTCTATCGAAAATTATGATGCTGATTTTGGATATGGCATGAAAGGTATTTTTGAGAAAGTACCAGTCTTACATTACAATGTACAATTACGAAGAAAATTACTGAACGCTTTTGTCACCTATTTGATACCCATTTTTGTGGTGTTAATTATGATGTTTATTTTGATCACCTCTACTGCTAAAACTGTGGAGCGGCAAGGGATAATTGAAAGTATGGCAGCTTTTGCCTTTGTATTGGTATTCTCCCACATCGACATGCGAAAGGAAATTGTAACTGCGGAATTAATATATATAGAGTTCTTTTATTTTATTGCCTATCTCCTCATTCTATTGGCAACGTACAATTTGGTGACTTATGCCAAAGTTAATAGCAAGGTTTTTGATTTTAATGACAATCAGGTTTTTAAAGCACTATTTTTTCCGATATTTTATTTTTTAATTTTGATTGTTACGTTGGTAAAGTTTTATTAGTAGGTTCTCTTACGTTAACCTATGTCTTAACTGCACTTCTCACAAATCAAAACAATTTTATTATCATTACAATCGGTAGTAAAGAAAATATAAGTCTCTCCACCATCTTTGAGTTTTGTTTTTTTACGGATTTCAGCAACAGTTTCAGGAAAGTTACGTGTTGTAATATTAGCTTTTTTAGAGGGAAGTAGTTTTTTTAAAGCTTTAAGGTTGTACGAAGTTTGATGTAAAACTTTAAACGGCCTTCCAGGAAAGAATATTAGATGTTTAGAAGTGTATAAATGACTGTTAATGTTTAACTTAAATACTTTTAATTGAAGTGAAATTTCATTAAATAATCCAGCTTTTAACATGGCAGTATTTGGTTCGTAAAGATAAGTAAGTGGCTCAGAAAAGGTAGCTTTTACAGTGTTTTTATGTTCTGCTTCAAAATGTTCTTCGGTGTGTTTGGTAAGGTTTACCGTTTTGATTGAAATACTGCCTTTATAAGATTTTTCTAATACAAAAAGCAACTCTTTTACTTCGTTTTGTACGGAAATCACATGTACATCTTTTACAAATTTTAATTCGTTTATAGCACTCGTAATATCTAGCATTGGAGATACTTTTATCAAGATATTTTGAGTGTGCTTAAAAAGAAGCTCTAAATTTTTAGGAACATTTGGCAAGCAATCCTCTAATAAAAAAACTTTACCCTTTACATCATTTCTCCTTGAAGGATCAATATAAATCCAATCAAATTGTTTTTGAGTTTTTAAATACGCTAATCCGTCAAGAGCTACAGTTATGATGTTCTTGGTGTTTAAAGCTTTAAAATTATGTTTTACAATGGCGGATAGTTCATTGTTAATCTCACAATGTGTAACTTCTTTAAATACTGTTGAAAAAGCCAAGCAATCTACTCCAAAGCCACCTGTTAAATCTATAATTGTACTTCCAGAAAGAAGTTTGGACTTATAAGCTGCTGTAATTTCAGAGGAGGTTTGTTCAATATTTAATTTGTTAGGAAAGTAAATGTTTTTAGCAATATGCCATTGTGGTAATTTTCTCTTACACTTTAACTTAGATTCTATTTGTTCAATTAAAAGTTTAATAGTTATATCCTTAAAGGGGCTTCCTTTAAAGAGTAGTTTTACAATGTCTGTATTTAGATTCCTATCGATAAAATCTTGAATTTCAGTATTTAAAATATTTTGATTCAAATAGTTTTTTGTTTAATTTTATAAGTTAGGGATTGGGGAGAGGGTTTTATAAATCTTTTGTCAATGATTTCACAATTTTATTATCAGCTAAAAATTCTTTTAGAATTACTTTGATTGCTGTATAAGAAGGTACAGCAACAATCATCCCTACAACTCCGAAAAGTAAGCCTCCAATAATAATCACCAAAAATATTTCTAGTGGATGTGATTTAACGCTCTTAGAAAATATAATGGGTTGACTAAAAAAATTGTCAACTAACTGAGCAATGGTATAACCAATCATCACATACATGGTGGTTGGTAAAATTTGCGATTGAAAATCTAATTCTAAATTACTAGTCATAGTTAATATCAACATTAAAGCTCCACCAATTAAAGGTCCTACATAAGGAATCAAGTTTAATAAAGCACATAAAAAGGCAATTACAATCGGATTTTCAACATTAAAAATAAGTAAAGTTATCGTATACAATACAAAGAGAATAGTGATTTGAAAGAGGAGACCAATAAAGTAACGAGATAATAAATCTTTAATAGTTTCAAATGATTTTTTAAATCTACTCTCACTACCACCAGGTACTAATGTTAGTAAGCCTTTATTAAATATTTCACCATCCTTCATAAAGAAAAAAGAAATAAATAATACAGAAAACAAACCTATGCTTAAATTTCCAATGGTACTTATTACTGAGTTTAATAGATTAGGAATGGCTTTGAAATTTGAAAATATATCTACACTTTTTAACTGTTCTAAAATATTAATGTTTCTAGCAGTAAAATAATCATTTGCTTGTGCGATAAGGTGTTTGATATTGGCTTCTAGCTGATGAATATCAAGTAATGAAAGGTTTTGCCCTTGTTTTACAATTAGTGGAACGAACATAGAAATCAATCCAAATAATAATCCTAAAAATAGTACCATGCTAAGTACAACAGCTAGTGTATTGGGAAATTTCAATTTTCTACGTAAAAAGATAATGATGGGTCTGGCCATTAATGAAACTACAGCAGCAATAATAATATATATTAAGACAGATTGTATTTTATATAAAAAATAGAGTAGGAGTAGTATGCCTAAAATAATGGCAATGGCTCTTAAAATGCCATTGGCTAAGGTTTTTGAGTTCATAGGTGTAAAGATAAGGAATATTAAAAATAGATGAATAATATCTCTTAAAAAAATAAAATAAGAAGCCTTCAAAAAAAATATGCAAATTAAGGTAGGAGTTTTATGTTTTAAGGTGTTATAAGTAAACAAGATGGCTTTTAAAGCTGTTTGTAAAGCTAAATACTAACTAAAATCATAAAAAATGAAAAAAAATTATTTATTTAAAACATTGACAATTGCAATGTTTCTTATCAGTTTAACAGCTTTTTCAAAAGAAGGTAACAAACCTGCTTCTGAAAAAATTCCTGTTGCATCAAATGCTATTGCAAGTGCAACTGACCCAAGCTGGTCTTATACTTGCGAAGATGGCATTGAAGTAGAGTTACTAAGCTTAGGCTTAAATGATAATGTACCAGCTTCAATTAACATTTCTGATGTAAATGAAGTTGAGCGAGTAGTGGTTGAAATTGTATATAAAGGGAATAATCCTGGAAGTACAATTGAAATACAAGATGCTTCAGGTAATTCTTATACTGCAAACCGTGTGATTCCACAAGGAGGTGGTTCAAACGTTTGGTATTATAGAACAGAATTACCAGCAACAACGATTGTGAGTTATACGAATACTTTACAATCTAGTCATGCACAATCAATGTTAGCATATGTTTTTAGAAAAAAGAATAACGGTACATCAAGTACTGGTGTTTTTACGGCTTTAAGTGGTTATAATAATGTTGAGACTACAACAATTCCTATCCAAACAGATTCAGGACCAAGAACGGTAACGGTTGAATTGCCAATATCAGAATTGACTCCTGATGGTAGATATATTCATATTGAAGTATCTGCTACTGATGGAAGCTTTGTTGAATTGACAGAATCTATTACTCCAGCTAGTTTTCCTACAGGAAAATGTTGTATTAAAGTTTTTGAATTGAAAATGACCAATGTAGCAGGTAATGTTGATGAAATTAAAATTAAAATTGACACTAGAGGTTACGAAAACGGACAATCTGTAAACGGACAGTCTTGGGTTATGGGTGGTGCTGTTAAAACTAATGTAAGATGTAGTTGTGTTGAGTTTGACACAGAGCTACCAACGGCTGATAATTTATTAGATCATATTATAATTGAAGATATGAGTCAATTGCCAGAAGTAACTTTTTCTGATAACTGTTCAGAGGTTACTATTGAGTATAATGAATATATCAGTAGAGAATCTTGTGAAATTGATTTTGCAAATGTAGCAGATTCAAATATTTTATTAAACGATAAAAAATACCATTGGAGTAAAGGATATTATTCGCAAGAAGTTTATGGTTCAACTAAAATTTATGGACGTATAGTTGATAATGCTGAGCCTAATTCTGGATGGAATGCTGAAATATTCTTTGATAAATTGGAGGGTTATACGACATGGATTGGTTCTGGTGGACAAACAGGTAGTGATACAGATAATGTTAACCGTGAATATGCAGGTGTGGACTTTAATAAAACCAATATGTTAAATGGTTTTGGAAATAATGCAACTTCAAATCTTGAATTGATAAGTACTGCCAATTTGAACTATATGGATAAAGGACCGAAAAACGGAATGTATAGTATTGGTTTTTGGTCTTCTTACCAAGGTAACGGAAGTGGAGATATAGTAATGGAAGCATCGTTGACTAAATGTGTTGAAACAAGAGATGGAGCTGACTTATTAGTTAGAGAGTGGACAGTTGTTGATGCTGCTGGTAATACAGGTGTTTTTGTGCAACGTGTTGAAATACAAATTAATTAAATCAACTATTAAATTAAAATTATAAAACGATGAAAAAATTAAATTATATATATATAGTGTTTTGCATGAGCTTTATGGCAAATGCACAATTACAAGAAGAAAATTTTAACGCATCAAGTTTGCCTGATGGCTGGTCAATGACACAAGCAGAAAGCGGACACTCGTGGGAGTTTGGTTATGTCGGTAATTTAAAAGGTAGCGGATTCCAAAATCCAACTTCATTTCAATCTGGAGGTGTAGTCTTTAATGATTATAAATCAGGAGATTTTAATCATAATGTGGTTTCATTAACAAGTCCTTCAATAGATTTAATTAAAGAGAGTGTAGCGGAGGCTAGTATTGAAGTTGTCTATAACCTTAGAACCTTTTCTAAAGATGGTGAGTTTACAGTCAATGTTTGGGATGGTGCAGACTGGAAAAATGTATTGACAGTATCGAAAGATACAAATGAAAAGAATAGTGGTGAAAGTACAACGACTACGATTGATGTTAGTCAATATATTAACAATGAGTTTAAAGTGAAATTTATCTATGATGATGAGAAATCGTTGACTTGGGGATTAGGTATTGATAATTATAAATTAACAGGAGTAAAATCATCTAAAGTAGATGGACTTGAAAGTATAGGATTTGTTTACTATCCTAACCCTGTAAATAATGATGAATTGACACTTATTTCAAGTAAAGATATTTCTGTAGTAAATGTATTTAATACTATTGGTCAACTGGTACTTTCTAAAAAGCCAGTCGCATTAGAATCAAAGCTTAATATGCAGAATTTAGCTATTGGAGCTTATGTAGTACAAGTTACTATAGATGATAAAAAAGGAATATTTAAAGTAATCAAACAATAAAAGTGATTGCCCAAATTGAAAGAGACTCTCAGAAATGAGGGTCTTTTTTTTTGTTTATAAAGGTTTTATGAGTCAAACTCACTCGTAAAATGCAATTTCACACTAGGGTATTTACTCTGCGTCATCTGTATCGTAAAAGCAGAATCGGCTAAAAACACCAGCCTATTTTGTTTGTCTTTTGCTAAATACCGTTGTTTTACACGCCTAAACTCAGCGTAGTCATCGTTCTTAGGGTCTTCAGGTGCAACCCAGCAAACTTTATGCATCGGTAAATTTTCATAGCTACATTTTGCACCATACTCATGTTCTAATCTGTATTGGATAACTTCGTATTGTAAAGCACCCACTGTTCCGATTATTTTCCTGCCGTTTAATTCTAAGGTGAATAATTGTGCCACACCTTCATCCATTAATTGATCTAGACCTTTGTATAATTGTTTAGATTTCATTGGATCAGCGTTGTTTACATAACGGAAGTGTTCAGGTGAAAAACTAGGGATACCTTTGAAATTTAGAATCTCTCCTTCGGTTAATGTATCTCCGATTTTAAAATTCCCAGTATCATGTAAACCCACAATATCACCAGGGAAAGATTCATCAACAATCTCTTTCTTTTCGGCAAAGAAGGCATTCGGACTCGAAAATTTCATCTTTTTGTTATTGCGAACATGTAAATACGGAGCATTACGTTTAAAGATACCTGAAACTATTTTTATAAATGCCAATCGATCTCTGTGTTTCGGATCCATATTGGCGTGGATTTTAAATACAAATCCAGTCAGTTTTTCCTCTTTAGAATCAACCAAACGTTCTTCAGCCATTTTAGGTTGAGGTGGTGGAGCTATTTCGATAAAACAATCTAGTAATTCTTTTACACCAAAATTATTTAAGGCAGAACCGAAAAATACAGGTTGTAAATCGCCGTTTTGGTATTCTTCTTTATTAAATTTAGGATAAACCTCTAGTACCAATTCTAATTCTTCACGTAAGTTTTCAGCAGCAGTCTCTCCTATAATTTCATCCAATTCAGGATTAGAAATATCGTCAAATTCAACACCTTCAGAAATGGCTTGCTTATTATCAGGAGAAAAAAGATTTAGTTTTTTATCCCAAATATTATAGATGCCTTTAAAATCATATCCCATCCCAATAGGAAAACTCAAAGGTGTTACTCTTAAGCCTAATTTTTGTTCTACTTCATCTAATAAATCAAATGCATCTTTACCTTCTCTATCCATTTTATTGATAAAAACAATGATGGGTATTTTACGCATTCTACAAACCTCTACCAACTTTTCCGTTTGCTCTTCAACTCCTTTAGCGACATCAATTACAACAATCACACTGTCAACAGCAGTCAAGGTTCTAAAGGTGTCTTCGGCAAAATCTTTATGCCCAGGGGTATCTAAAATATTGATTTTTTTATCTTTATAAATAAATGCTAATACCGATGTGGCTACCGAAATACCACGTTGGCGTTCAATTTCCATAAAATCAGATGTAGCACCCTTTTTTACTTTATTATTTTTTACTGCACCAGCTTCTTGAATGGCACCACCAAAAAGCAGTAATTTTTCTGTTAAAGTAGTTTTACCAGCATCAGGATGCGAAATAATACCAAAGGTACGTCTGCGTTGTATTTCTTCTAAAAAGGACATGAATTGAAATGAAATTTATGGATACAAATATACATTATCCATTGCTATAGTCAAGCATAAAAATAAGTATGCTAAAACTAAATATTCACAAAATAAAGCCATGTGATATTTATTAACCGTGTGGAGATAGTCCATATGAGTTTAATTACCATATGCTTGCATAGAAATCCTATTTTAATACTTTAAATTTTTGGGTTTTGGCAGTTTGTTGTTTATGATAAATGTTTTTTTATTGAATATTTCCCAAATTAAAACACCAAATACTATTAAGTATTCAAAACCAATAATCCATAAATTTTCTGTGTTACTGGTATTCGCATAAGCTAAATAGCTTATGATAATAATAAAACTCCAAACAAGTGGGAATTTATATGTTGTAAAAACAGACAGTAGCAATAAAGTAGCAATATACCATGGATGAACAGTTGTGGCAGTAAAATAATAAAAGCTCAAGGCAAATAATATGGCTGTAATTAGCTCAATAAACGTTTTATTTTTTCTAAAAAAAGTAAGAATTAAAATAAAAGTCAGTACAATTACAGGAATGTATTTTCCAATTAAAGCAATTTCATTCCATCCTCTAAATTGATATCCAATTGCCCTAGCAATATAATACAGACTTGCGTTAAATTCAAAATTTTGAAACCACAGCCCTACAGTTTCTGTGTAATTTGTAATGAACTCAGAAGAATAAAATGGTGTAAATAGTATGACTGTCGCTCCTAAGATTATAAGATAAAAAATAATAAGTTTTCTTATTTTATGTCCAAATAAAATATCCCACTTAGAATCTTTCGAGATAAAATACTGAAAAAACAGAGGTAAAAATAGTAAAGGAATTAACTTTACGGATACCGATAAAGAAAATACTATAGCAGCACCAATCCATTTGTTTTGATATAACAAATAGAAACTCCAAACTAAAAAGAATAGCATTACAGCTTCAAAATGTAGGTTTCCTGTTAATTCGATAATAATAAATGGGTTCAATATATATATAAATATATGATGTATTGGGATGTTTAATTTCTTTAGTAATTTTTTTCCAAAATAGAATATCCCTATATCAGCTAGAATAATTAGTATTCGCATAACCATAACAGCACCTAAAATATGCTTACCAGAGACGATATTTGCTATTACAAAACAGAGTTGGTTTATAGGAGGATAATTCGTAAAATGACTTGCATTCAATTCACCCATTCCATTGTATAATTCTTGAGCTTGAGCCACAGGAAACTGTCCGTTACTAATAAAAGAATGAGGGGTAAATAAATAGGGGTTGTAATTTTCTAATAACATTCTTCCATCCCAAATAAAACGATAAAAGTCTTGCGATAAATTTGGAATAGCGAATAAAAAAACAAGTCTAAATAGTATGGCAATACCAATTAAGAATTGAGTATCGTTTTTAAAGGTTTGTATAAGTTTGTAAAACAAAAAAAATAGACTAGAATAAAGAATGATAAGTTCCACATAATCTGTTCTTGTTAAATGATAAGCAAAAATAAAATATAAAACAATACACAGTACAGTATAAATAATTTGAATTTTTGATATTTTATTTAATCTTAAATTCATAGTTGTAAAAGTATTTAAATAATATTACATTTTTGAACGTAATGAATTTATAAACACATAGCCAAATCCAACAAAAAGCATCAAATGGAAAGGAAATAAAGCAAAATCTCCCCCTTGATTTCCTACAATAAATGCACTGTATAAACCAAAAGCAAAATAAAGCATTAAAAGCCCTTCAAAAATAACATTAATAGATATTCTCTTTTTAATATACTTATTGTCTTTCCAGCTATCTTTTAAAGTAAGCATATTAAACTTTGGAGTACGTATAAAGTCGCTTCTTTTACCTAAGTGCCCCTCTAAAACGGCTATAGAATTATGCAAAGAAAACCCCATAGCAACCGAAAAGAAAGTAAAAAACATAAAGGTATACGCTATAAAATTTTTAATTCCTTTTCCATAAATTTTTTTATACATAAACCAGTAGCATATAAAAAATATTATAGTACTTAAAATAAAGAAACTCATCACATAAAAATAATTTTCTAAATGTGCATATTTATTTTTTATGTATAGCATTGGAATACTTAAAACTGCAACAATAAACACACTTAAAAACATAGAGCTATTTAACAAATGTAAAATACCATGTGTTTTTGTTTTTAGAGAGATATTCTTATTTAGAATTATTTTAACAAACATTTTTCTAAAATTTTCTGCACCTCCTTTATTCCATCTAAACTGTTGTGTTCTTGCAGCACTAATAATCACTGGTAATTCGGCAGGTGTCTCAACATTTTCCAAATATTTAAACCTCCAATTTTTTAATTGTGCTCTATAGCTAAGATCTAAATCTTCAGTAAGCGTGTCGCCTTCCCAATTTCCTGCGTCTAGAATACATTCTTTTCTCCATACGCCAGCTGTGCCATTAAAGTTAATAAAATGACCTTTACTATTTCTACCTACCTGTTCTAAAGTAAAATGTGCATCTAGAGCAAAAGCTTGTACTTTTGTAAGGATAGAGTAATCTCTATTTATATGTCCCCAACGTGTTTGCACCACTCCAATTGTAGGGTCTTTAAAATAAGGAATCGTTTTGTGTAACCAGTCTTTTTTAGGAAGGAAATCGGCATCAAAAATAGCTATAAATTCTCCTTTGGCTATTTGCAAACCTTCCTTTAGAGCACCTGCTTTAAACCCTGTTCTAATTTTTCTATGGATATGCTTAATGTCAATTCCTTGAAGTTGTAATTCTTTAATTTGAATGGCAGTAGATTTAAAGGATTCATCAGTAGAATCATCTAAAACTTGAATCTCTAACTTATTTTTTGGGTATTCAATTTTTGCAATATTATCTAATAGCCTTCGCATTACATAAAGCTCATTGTATACGGGAAGTTGAATAGTTATTAAAGGTGTTTCATCAGGATTTTGTAGATCAAAAACAATCTCTTTTACATTTTTTTTTTGTGCAGACAGATAGTTAAATAACAAATTTAGTTGTGCCAACGCATACATAAAAATAAGTAGTAATGCTGAGGAATAGACAAAGATAATGGTGTATTCTAAAATCATTATTTAAAACTGTATTTAAAAATCCAACCTAAAATTTTAATACCTGCTAAGATACTACCTTTTATAGTTCCAGATACTTTTGACACTCCAATTCTATTTCTATATTTTACAGGAATTTCTACATAAGACATTTTTTGTTTCAATATTTTTAATTGCATTTCAATAGTCCATCCATATGTTTTGTCTTGCATATCAAGAGCCAATAAATTTTGGTATTTAATTGCTCTAAAAGGACCTAAGTCAGTAAATTTAGCATTAAATAATAGTTTCATTAAAAATGTAGCTAGCCAATTCCCGAAAATTTGTTGTGGTGTCATAGAGCCTTTCTCACGTAGTCGTTTTACTCGAGATCCAATTACAAAATCTATGTCATTATTTAAGATAGGATGAATAATTTCTGGTAATTGTTCAGGATAATCTGAAAAATCTCCATCTAAAAAAACTATAACATCTGGTTTATTTTCTAGTTTTGAAATATACTCTATTCCTTTTAAACAGGCATATCCGTACCCTTTTTTAGATTCTGATAATACTGTTGCTCCAGCTTTTTTAGCGTTCTTTTCAGTTGTATCAGTAGAGTTATTGCTAATAACAATAACTTCATCAACTAATTTTGGAATAGCACCTATTACCTTAGCAATAGCATCTGCTTCATTGTATGCAGGAATAATTACTTTAATACAGCTCATTTAAGGTCTGATAAATTATTATCTTTAGTAAAGGAGCTATAGCTTTTCCATTCTTTTATTTTTTTTCCTTTATTAAATTTTTCAGATTTAACCAATTTTTCATTGGAATATACTAGAGAATACCCATGCTTTCTATTATTTTTAAACTGGCATTTATAATCAATCTCTCCTAAATGATTATAAAATATCCACCAATTATCTTTTTTGCCATTGTTAAAATGTCCTTCGCTTTTAATTAAATTGTTCTTTCTGTAAAAATACCAATAACCTATAGGTTTATTTGATAAGTAATGCCCTTTCCTTTGTAGATTTCCATTAGAGTAGTAATAGTTCCAAAAATCTACTTTAACATTATCTAGAACCCAACCTTCAGCTTTTAACTGTCCATTATCATAATACGTTTTGTTGTACGTTTTTTGTGCAGATACAGCAAACGATAGTGTTAAAAAGAAGATCAATAGCTTTAGTTTCATAAATATGATTTCATTCTATATTAAATTTATTCTTTATTGATTAATTTTAATAGATCAA
Source organism: uncultured Flavobacteriaceae bacterium (assembly GCA_964428855.1). Classification (GTDB taxonomy): domain Bacteria; phylum Bacteroidota; class Bacteroidia; order Flavobacteriales; family Flavobacteriaceae; genus Aureibaculum. Next base: position 11,011 of record CAYRZY010000013.1, on the reverse strand, counting down.
TATCGTTACCCAATAGAATTTCTGTTGGATTAATTCTTCCTTTTTCGAAACCATTTTCTAATTTTAGAACTCCTCGAGGACAAACTGCAGAACAAATACCACAACCTACACAACTTGCTCTTACAATATTTTCTCCTTTTTGAGCATATGCTCTTACATCAATACCTTGTTCACAATAGGTAGAACAATTTCCACAAGAAATACACTGTCCGCCATTGGTCGTAATTCTAAATCTAGATTTAAACCGTTGTACAATACCCATGTAAGCAGCTAACGGACATCCAAAACGACACCAAACTCGATTGCCAAAAATAGGATAAAATCCAGTACCAATAACCCCAGCAAAGATTGAACCAATTAAAAATCCATAAATATCTTGAATAGTTTGTGTTTTTATACCTAAAACTTCTTGAGTTCCAGAAAAATAAGAATATAAGGTAAGACCAGTCATAATTAATGCAAAAATGAGTATACCATGAACTAGCCAGCGTTCAATTTTCCAAGCTTTTACTGTTTTATCTGATAATTGTCTGTATGGATCACCTAATGTTTCCGCTAATCCTCCACATCCACAAACCCAAGAGCAATACCATCTTTTTCCAAAAAAGTAGACCATTACTGGCACAATAACAAGTGTTAAAAGAATTCCCCAAATCAAAATAAATAAACCCAAACCTCCACTATCTAGTAATTGATCTAAGCTCCATTTATAAAAAAAATCATAATCTAATGGAAAGGCGTTTTTAAAATCGTACCATGGCTTTTCAAAACGAACTAATATTTCAGGAATTAAAAAAGCAAATACAATTTGAAAAAATAACACTGACGTGGTACGTAATATTTGGTATTTATTATGTCTATATTTAATATACATTCGTATAGCCATTACTACCATTACTGTACAGTATAAAAACCCGTACAAAAACCATTGACTCGCCATATTACCACTTAAACTCTCACTAATGGGATCTACTAGATATACCCAATTCACAATATAATCTGGTCTAAAATAGAGTAATAAATAAAAGCCAACTAAAAAGACAAAGACAAACCAGCCTATCCATCCGCGACTGGTAGCTGCTTTTAAAAACACCCCATTGTTTTTTATTCCAGGTGGCCCTAGTGTAATTACATTTGGAATGATAAAGAGTAAGGAGCCTAATATTCCTAACCCGAAAGTTAAAACCCAAAACAAACCTTTATTTTCTTTTACAATACCTGTGCCAGCACTTTTTGCAATTTCTGCTGAGAGGCTATGAGGTTTATCCCAAATTACCTTATCCCATTCGTTATTTTTTTTATGTGTTTGGTTTGCATTTTCTAAAGTAGAGATTATTTTTGAAGAAAAACGAAACGGATCTACAAACTCTTTCCCAACTACATTTTTATTCATGCTATTCATAAAAAGTTCACTTTTAATGCCTTTGTTTGACACAATTTGCTCAAATAGTTCTGGAGTAAGTTGATATTTTCCAAAGAATATTAATGAAATGAAGAATCCTAATCCAACCAAAAATATACCTAACCCTATGTTTTGAATTGTTTTCATGTTTTAGATTTTATGATTAAAAATACGTTTCCAACTTTTCTTTTTTAATCGAATTTGGGTATTATTTTCTTGATTGAATTTTGCTACAATTTCAGCTTCATGAAGTTTATAAAACTCTGGATCAAAATTGGCGTCAGCTAAATGTTCAAGTACATAAATTACAGATTTCTTTTTAGTAAGGATCATATTAAAGAACTCATGTCGCATACGAATACCGAAAGTATTAACACCAATAAATTCTTGTGTATTTTTATCATAATTAATATGGATACATTTTTTGCCATCTTCATGTTCCCAATAAAAACGGGCTTCATTTTCTTTTGGTTGTGCCCAAACCCAGCCATAAGTTTGGTACTCTATATCTAAGAATTTAGCTGAATTAAACCAAAAACTAGGATTATAAGCTGTTTTGTTTCCGCAAATAGTTTGTGCTAAAGCTTCACCCATCATTCTTCCAGTATACCAAACAGCTTCTACAGCTCTACGTTCACCAATGGCTTCTCGTTGTTCTGCACAATCTCCAATGGCATAGATATCTGCACAATTGGTTTCTAAATAACTATTTACTTTTACACCTTTTCCAATTTCAATTTCAGAATCTTTCAAAAAACGAATATTTGGAGATACGCCTGCTGTTAACCCAACTACATTGCAAAAAATTTCTTCACCAGTTTCTAGAATAACAACTGATTTGACATTTCCATTTTCGTCCGATCTTATTTCTTTAAGATTTGAATTTAATCGTAAATCTATATGATGCTCAATGATATGTTTATTAATCATTTGAGATTCTTGAGTAGGAAGTACTCCATCCCAAAAACTTTTTTCTCTAACTAGAAATGTAACGGGAATATTTCTACTTTGAAGCATTTCAGCAAGTTCAATACCTATCAATCCTCCGCCAACAATAACAGCATGTTTACAAATTTTGTTATCAGGAGCATATTTTTCAAGGTTTTCTAAATCTTGCTTATGATACAACCCCATTACTCCACCAAGATCTTGACCGGGCCATCCAAATTTATTGGGTTTACTTCCAGTAGCAATTATTAGTTGATCATATACCATTATGCTATCATCATCAAAATGTAATGTTTTAGCTTTAACTTCAACCTGTTTAACAAATCCTTTTTTTAAATTGATATTATTCTTTTTCCAAAACCACTGTTCATAAGGTTGCGTATGTTCAAATTTTAGATGTCCCATATAGACATACATTAGTGCAGTACGAGAAAAGAAGAATTCTGTTTCATTAGAAATAAGTGTAATCTTTTTATTAGATAATTTTCTGATGTGTCTTGCTACAGTAACCCCAGAAATTCCATTTCCTATGATGATGACATGTTCCATATATTTAACATTTTCTATTCTGTCGGAGAAATTATTGATAACTTAAAAAAAAATCATATTTAGAATTGTTATAAATAAATATTGTAAGCTATCTTTAGATTTTCGACTAAGGTAGCTAAATTGCCATAATTTTATTATAAACATATGAAAAGAGTTCTTTTATTTGTAGGATTATCCCTATTTTCAGTTTCAATATTTTCTCAAGATTTAACTCATTTTTTCGATAAAGCAGATGCTTTTTTTACAGCAAATGTTTCAAATGGAAAGGTGGCTTATTCAAAGATTCATAAGAATCAGAAAGCATTGAATGAAATATTAGATTTAGCTAAAAACAATGTAGTTTCTAAAGAGGATGCTACTACATATAAAGCATTTTGGATAAATGCTTATAATCTCTCTGTAATAAAAGGGATAGTAGATCATTACCCTACAAAGTCACCTTTAGATCATTCGGGCTTTTTCGATAAAACGACACATGCACTGGGAGGGAAAGAAATTACTTTAAATGATATTGAACACAAGTTGTTGAGGGCTGAGTTTAAAGACCCTCGATTTCATTTTGTGCTAGTGTGTGGTGCTATTGGCTGTCCGCCATTGATTAGTAAAGCATATTTACCAACAACAGTAGAGGCACAATTAGAAACACAAACAAAATTGGCTTTGAACGGCGATTATTTTATTAAAGTTGATACTAAGAAAAAAAGAATTCAAGGGTCAGAAATTTTAAAATGGTATAAAGATGATTTTACGATGAATGGTACAACAGAAATAACTTTTTTTAATACATATAGAACAAATAAAATACCTTCTAATTTTAAACTTACTTACTTTCCTTATAACTGGAATATAAATAAGCAATAAGTTAAAATATAACTCTATAAAATTGAACTATGAAAAAAACAGTCTTATTAATATTTTTATTAAGTACTACATTCTATCTGTCAGCACAAGACGACGACGATAAGCAAATTAGTAATATACAACAATATACACCTTCAAAATTGTTAAAGAAAGGAGATTGGGATTTTAAACTATTTAATAACCTGTACACACAAACAAAATTTGTTGATAAAGGGAATACCAAAACAGGGTCAAGATCAAATTTTTTTACAACCACTTTTGAAACATATACTGGAGTCTCAAAAAATTCAAGATTAAATTTGGGACTGATAATCAATTTAAAATCGAATACATTTGACAAAAATGCTACTAGTGTATTTTCTTTTGGAAACGATTTTATGAGTTCTAGAAGTGGTATTTCAAGTATTGGTTTAAGCATGAAAATACAACCTTTTAAGAATATTTCAAATTTCTCATATCAAGGCACTTTATTTATTCCCGTTTTTAAAGACCAACCCCTTTCTTACTTAGACAAAAGAAGTTATGTCATGGAGAGTAAGTATTTTTACGATACAACATTTGGCAATGGTAAATATCAGTTTTTTGCTGAATTAGATTTTGCTTATAACTTTGGAGAAAAAAAGAAAGACGCGAGTAGTGATGAAAATAGCAGTGAGCGTTTTGCAAACAATAGTTTGGGTGTTCCTGTAAGTGTATTTTTAAGTTATTTCCCTTCTTCTAATTTTACAATTTATGTAAATGCCCAACATTATGAATTGTTTAATTTTGGTAATGATTTTACACAAAACTATACTTTAGTAGGTTTTGGCTCTAAATACCAACTCAATCGATCATTGAATTTAGAACTTTCATATGGCAATTTTGTACGAGGCAGAGATAGTGGTTTAGGACAGACATTTAACCTCGGTTTAAGGTATCTACTTACCCAATAATCCAATTAAGTTTACATGAAAACTCGTGTTCTTTGCCTTATTTTAATTGTATTTGGCTTTAATTCCAATTTCGCACAGAAGATTAATGGGATTAGTTTTGTGGCTTCTAAAAATAAAATTGGGCAAGAACATGTTAAACCTATTAAAGCAGTTTATGGCAATTATGTTGCTTTGATTCCTTTCGGATTTATTAAAAATTTAAACCATCCAGAAATATCTTTTAACTCAAATCATCAATGGTTTGGAGAAACAAAAAAAGGACTAAAACAATATGCCAATGAGTTTCGAAAAGAGCAGATTAAAATTATGGTTAAACCTCAAATTTGGGTTTGGCAAGGAGCGTATACTGGTTTTATAAAAATGCATAGTGATGAACATTGGAAGGTGTTAGAACAGTCTTATGAAAAGTTTATTTTAGATTATGCTAAAGTGGCTACTGAAATTGAAGCAGATATTTTTTGTATTGGAACAGAATTAGAAGCCTTTGTTAAGACTAGACCAAATTACTGGTTAGAGTTAATTAAAAAAATACGAAAAATATATAACGGTAAAATAACGTATGCAGCAAATTGGGATGAATTTAAAAGAGTTTCCTTTTGGAGTAGTTTAGACTATATTGGTATAGATGCCTATTTTCCTGTAAGTCTAAAAAAAACACCTAGTATTTTAGATTGTAAAGAAGGATGGAAAACACACAAGGAAACTATTCTAGCTATTACTAAAAAATTTAACAAACCTATACTTTTTACAGAATTCGGATATAAAAGTGCTAATTTTACAGCAAAAGAACCTTGGGATTCTAGCAAAAAAAAATATATCGTAAATTTTCAAGCACAGGCTAATGCAACTCAGGCCTTGTTTGAAGAGTTTTGGAACGAAGATTGGTTTGCAGGTGGGTTTATGTGGAAATGGTATCAAAATCATTCTGAATCTGGTGGAATAACGAATGCTAAGTTTACGCCTCAAAATAAACCAGTAGAAAAGGTGATTCAAAAATTTTATAAATCATATTAATGGCAAAGATTAAATATGTAACACTCCTTTTCTTAATCATAATGTCTTGTTCTAAAGATGAAAGTATTTCAAATCAGAATTTAGAATCATATTTGACTACACTTCCTTATAAAACTGGAAAGGTTATAGCTTGTGCGGCAAGTGCAATTGATTCTGATGATGTTTTGGTTTTTTATTATCCAAAACCAAATGCAAAACATATAAAGTATTATGAAACAGCATCAATTCATGTAGATAAATTTGATTTTGAAAAATATGATGAAATAGAAGTAACACATCAACCTTTTTTTAATGGATACCTTGGTGTATATAATAGAATATCTTCTAAGGAGAAATGGATAATTATAACATTTGAAATGGATGGAGAAATACATGTATCAAATCCAATACATACAAAGCAATATACCAAACCAACATTTTGGACAGATATCGTTTCTATTGATCAAAGCATCTTATTAATGCCTAATTTTTCTTGGGATGACAATTTGAAAGGCGATAATGCCATCTATTTTCAAGTTGTTTCTGATAATGAGAATAACTTATTATCAGGAACATACACCTATCAAAATCATTTTCAATACTACAATACTTCTAATGTTATTTTAAATGTGACAGAAAAAACACCACCCGATTTAGAAAAAAATAAAACTTATAATTTTACCTTAATGGACGTAAGTGAAGATAATTGGGTAAATTTGATTATTCAAAAAGAATTCACTGTCAAATAATGAAGTATTTTTTTCTAGGTTTAATTTTATTAGTTTGTAATTTTGTTTCGAGTCAGAAGACGGTTATCAATATCAAGTTTGAAGGTTTAAAAAAAACAAAGGTTTCGTTTTTAAGTAAAATATTAGAAACTAAAGTTGGACAGCCTTTAGATACTATTTTGCTAAAGAAAGATATTATCAGATTAAAACGACTACCAGGTATTGCACATGCTTCTTACCAAGTATTAGACCCTGAAGAAGATTTGCATTCAATAATTTTCACTCTTGAAGAGAACTTTACCATAATTCCTGATTTTAATATATGGACAACAACAAACAAAAGAGTTGCGTATAAAATTGGGGTACAAGAACATAATTTTTTGGGTAAAAATATAGCTATAGGAGGTTTTTATCAAAATAATACATTCAATTCTTATGGTTTAAATTTTAGAGCACCAAATTTATTTTCTAAGCATTTTGGCTTGGCATTAAGTTTTCAAGATTGGAAAAGTGAAGAACCATTATATTTTAATAGTGGAGCAGCCAATTACCTGTATCAAAATAGATCTTATGAAGTATTAGGTTTATACGAGATTAACTTCAATAATAGCCTTCAATTTGGAGTGAATTATTTTAATGAAAAGTACAACTATATTAGTGGAATTGTAGATAGTAGCATTCCATTAAAACTAGATGCTGATAAAATTTTAGCTAAAGCTATTTATACTTATGATGAGCTAGATTATTTTTACCAATACATTCACGGATTTAAAAATATATTTCACGCTCAATATGTTATTTCAAACAGAAATGATGATTTTTTAATAGCCTGGAATGATTTATTTTATTATAAACGAATTGGAAACCATGGAAATTGGGCGAATAGATTGCGTATTGGACTAGCTTCGAACACTAAAAGTCCTTTTGCACCTTTTGCATTAGATAATAATGTAAATTTAAGAGGTGTTGGAATTTTGGTAGATAGAGGTACAGGTAGTATCGTTTGGAATACGGAGTACAGGCATACGCTTTATAACAACAACTGGTTTGTTTTACAAGGTAATGTCTTTACAGACCTTGGTTCATGGCGTAATCCAGGTGGAAAATTAAGTGACTTTGCTAATCATCAAAATATTAAAGTTTATTCAGGTTTCGGACTCCGATTTATCAATAAAAAAATATTCAATGCTGTATTTAGAATTGATTATGGGCATGGATTAATGAAAAATGCATCAAAAGGATTTGTTTTTGGTATTGGGCAATATTTTTAATTTTTTTGAGTGATTATCGGGTAGAGTTCTTGATGTATAAAATCTTTTGGAAAAGTTTCATCTCCATCAAAGCCTAATTCAATATCCCGTCCGTTATGAGGGATATAATCCGTTTTAAAAAGATAATCCCAAATACTTAATGTAATTCCATAATTAACACCATGCTTTATTTCATTAGGTAACTCTTTTACATGATGCCAAATATGCATTTTAGGATTGTTAAGTACATACTTTAAAAAACCATAATCCCAACCCAGATTGGCATGATTTAAATGACCTATTACTATGCTAAAAAAGTGTACAATAGCAACATCTTGAGCATCAAAACCACCAATAATTGCTATAGGAATATATAATATTGATTTATAAACCACAGGTTCCATCCAGTGATAACGTAAGTGTGCTGCAAATCCCATTTGTTTTACAGAATGATGTACTTTATGAAAATTCCATAAAAAAGGAACTCTATGTAATAACCGATGCGTATTCCATTGTGTAAAATCACTAACAATAAAAAATAGAAACAGTCCAATAATTTTTGGAAGATCATCAACATCAAACAATTGAAAGCTAGAAATTGACAAGCCAATACTACTCAAAATATCATCAAAAAAAGCAGCTACAGTATTTGATAAAGCAATCAAAATAATTAAGTTCAACAGAAAAAAATTAAAAAACATATAAAAGGTATCTAGCCAAAAGTCTTTTCTAAAAGCCGATTGCTTTTTACGCCATGGAAATAACAATTCTAAAAACCATACCACAAATGAAATGGCAATTAAGCCATAAAAATAATTTTCCCAATTCAATTCAAAAAGCACAGATTGCTTGAGATAGTTCCAGTACCCTGTGTAAGAATTTTTTACAATTGCAATATATTTCTCCATAGTAATAATCGTTAATAAATGCACATTCTCCTAAGTTTAAAATACTCGTTTAGCAACAACCTCCTCCATCATAATGATAGGTACTTTCGCTAATAAAAATATTATCTCTTTGCAAAGATTTTAAATCTCCTGCTGTTTTATCGCAAATAGCAATACCAATTATACCATTCTTTTGGCGATTAAAATAGGTAAATTGTAATAATTCCATTCCGCCACCAACTCCAACATAATGCATTTTGGGATTATTTGTTAAATCTCTTGCATGAACAGTACTCCCACATCCGTAATTCATTTCTTGCATGATTCTCGGAATTTTTAAACCCGGAAGTTCCCAAATAGGATTCGTGGTACAACACAAACCTACATCTGGAGTTAATGCGACTTCTTTATATACATTATGTATGGTTTCTAAATAGTTACTCATTTTATATTTTTTATATAAGGAAATATGTTATAGTCTTTTTATTAATTCTTTAAATAGTAAAATTAATTTAGGTTCAGAAGTTGCTGCAATATTAATAATCTCTTCAATATTAATAGCTTTCAGATTTTTAGGATCACATTCATCTGTCAACACAGAAATGGCTGCACAAGGCAGGTTTAAGTGTTTTGCAACAATAACTTCTGGCACTGTACTCATCCCTACAGCATCAATTTCTAATAATTGCAACATTCTATATTCAGCTCTTGTTTCCAGTTGTGGTCCAACCACACTTGCATAAATACCTTTGTGTAATACTATGTCGTTTTGCTTTGCAATAGCTTTCAAATGTTTGTTTAATCTTTCTGAGTAAGGAGCTAACATATCTGTAAATCGTTCTCCAAAATCAGCAACATTTGCAAAAGCCAAAGGCGAGCCTCCTTGCAAATTTAAATGATCGTCTAGCAACATTAGCTCTCCTTTTTTATAATTGCTATTAATGGCTCCAGCTGCATTTGAAATAAGTAAGTTTTGAATACCTAGCTGTTGCATAACTCGTATTCCGTACGTTATCTCCCAAAGAGAATATCCTTCATAAAGATGAAATCTACCAGACATAACGATTACTTTTTTACCAGCTAAACTTCCAAAAATTAATTTCCCAGAGTGAAACTCAACGGTTGCTTTAGGGAAATGCGGAATGTCTTCATAAAAAACTTCTTGCTCAATTTCTATAGTATCTACCAATTTTCCTAACCCAGTACCCAGAACAATACCAATTTCAGGATTGGTAATTCCTTTTGATTGTAAATATTGAACAGTTTCATTGAGGTGTTGTTTCTTCATTTTATTTTCTAAATCTTTGCAATTAACTTCTAAATATTAGGGTAATTTTTATAAAATTCCGATTTTTCTAGGTCTTTAAACGTATCAATATCATTATAAGTTTCTAGCAAACTAAATGAGCATTGTTTATTTTTTAGTTCTTGTAGGGTAAGTTTTAGTAAATTGGATGTGCTCCAAGGTTTGTCTTTAAAAATAGACTCATTTAATTTAGACATGCCAATTAGATAGTAGCCGCCATCTTCAGCTGGGCCCAAAACAACATCATTGGTATTTAATTCTGAAAATCCGTTAAGAATAATTTCTTCAGATATATCTGGTAAATCAGATCCAATTAAAATAATATTTTTATAACCATCTTTAAATCCATCCACAAAGGCATTTTTCATTCGTTCACCTAAATTTTCACCATATTGAACAAATTTAGCATCGTTTTTCCATTTTGAATCAATAATAGCATCAGAAAAATAAATTCGCTTTTCTACAGTTAAATTTTTTGTCGCTTTTTCGGTAACTTCAACCAAAGTTTTATAAACTAAAAAAGCAGCCTGGTTGCCAATAGTTTTAGCAAGCCTTGTTTTAACTTTTCCTAGTTTTATATTTTTAACAAAAATAATCAGCAATTGCCTATTCATAAATCTTCTCTCCTTTTTTCAACCATTTGCTCCATTCCTTATTAAAAGTATGTACCTTATTACTTTCAATTTCTTTCGTATCATACACTTTATTTCCTTTGTTTTTCCATTCAAAAATACCTCCGTAAAGATTGTAAACATTTGTATAGCCTTTACTAATTAACTTTTCGGCAACATCTTCAGAGCGAATACCTAAAGAGCAATACACAATAATCTTAGCATTTTTATCTGGCAACTTCTTTGCTGTTGTTTCAATTTTGAAGGTATCATACCCAACCAAAATAGCATTTTTCAAATGACTTACTTTATATTCTTTTTCTTCACGAGCATCCAATAATATAATTGTGTCTTTACTATTTTGTAAACTATCTACATACATATAAGGTACACTTTCTGTATTGTATTTTTTTAGCAATTGTGAAAGGCTTTCTTGGGCTTGAATTGACACCGTAAAAAGAAATAAAAGTGCCAGTATTTTTAAAGTTCTCATATTTTTAAATTAAAGTTCCTTGACAACTACTTCCTGCACCAGCAGTACAGC
>CAYRZY010000012.1:0-24049 GCA_964428855.1 uncultured Flavobacteriaceae bacterium | reverse complement strand
TAGATCTTATGTTTCTATTGTGCCACTTGAAGCAAAATAAAACACAAAAACATTTAAAAACCCTTACTGTTAATTATAGTAAGGGTTTTTTTATACGTCTTAACCAAATAAAAAAGAAATATATCTTACATTTGAATTCTTAACTTTTCTACCTCCCTCTTGAGAGGGATAAGAACCGTGTTAAGGTATAAATTTTACACATATCAACTTGAGTACTTTACAACGCTTTTTCAAAGACACTATCATTTACGGAATTGCTGCTGTTCTCCCAAGAGCTATCAATATTTTATTGACTAGACTGCATACCGAAAAACTAGAAACCGATAAGTTTGCTGAAAACACTTGGTATTTTGTCTTTGCCGCCTATTTTATTGCCCTTTTAACCCTAGGATTAGAAACCTCCTTTTTTAGGTTTTTCTCTAAAGAAAAGGAAAAAGGGAAAATCGTCTCCACTTCATTCATCACCTTAGTGGTTTCTACAGCGGTGTTTTTAAGTGTTCTTTTAATTTTCAATAGCTTTTTTGCCAGTTTATTAGGTTTTAGCAACCCAACACACTTAAAAATATTAACTTTTGTAACCGCTTTAGATCTATTAGTCGTTATTCCTTATGCCTATTTACGAGTAACTAACAGGCCTTTAAAATTTACTTTTTATAAAGTGTCTAATATTATTATATATGCGTTTTTCAATCTTTTCTTTTTATGGTTTGTTCCATATGCTATAAAGAATAATATAAGCTTGCCGAGTATTATAACTGAATCTTACCAAACCACGCCTATAGTAGTCTATATTTTTATCGCCAATTTGATGGCAAGTTTAGTTACATTTTTAATGCTTTTACCTTCTATGTTTAAGTTCGGATTAGAATTTGACAAAAAAATACTTCAAAAAATGTTGGGTTATGGCTTACCAATCATGGTTGGGAGCTTGGCTTATGTCACCAATGAAAATTTGGACAAACTTTTATTAGTCAATGAAATTGGCAAAGACCAAATGGGTATTTATGCGGCTTGTTATAAACTGGGTGTTTTTATGGTTTTATATGTTATGGCTTTTAGATTGGGTGCTGAACCTTTCTTTTTTAACCATGCTGACAAAGCAAATGCAAAAGAAACTTATGCCAAAATATTGACTTGGTTCACTATTGTAGGCTCTGTATTTATGTTAATTGTAGTAGTCTATATTCATTTATTTGCAGGTATTTTATTAGGGAAACCTGAATATTATCAAGCTCTATCTATTGTACCCATTATTTTATTAGCAAATTTACTTTTAGGCGTTTACAACAATTTATCTATATGGTATAAACTGACTGACAAAACCAAATACGGTATGTATTTCTCTATTTTTGGTGCCGTAATAACTATTGTTTTTAATCTTATTTTCATCCCTAAAATCGGATTTATGGCATCAGCATGGGCAACTTTAATTGCTTACGGAGGTATGACTTTGATTTCTTATTTTTACGGTCAAAGACATTATAAAGTACCTTATAACATCAGTAAAGTATCCTTGTATATTCTAGTATCTTTTGGGTTATCTATGCTCTCCTTTTATCAATTTGAAAAAAACCACTACATCTCAACACTATTTATCATAGCCTATATTTCATTCATCTTATTCAATGAAAGAAATGAATTAAAAACCATTTTAAAAAAATGACTGTAAAAATTATCAACAAATCAAAACACGAATTACCTAGTTATGAAACTTCCGCTTCAGCGGGAATGGACTTAAGAGCTAATTTAGACGAAGCTATTACCTTAAAACCACTAGACAGAACTATTGTTAAAACTGGGTTATTCATAGCCTTACCTTCTGGATACGAAGCACAAGTACGACCAAGAAGTGGTCTAGCAATAAAAAAAGGAATTACCGTACTAAACGCCCCAGGAACTATTGATGCTGATTATAGAGGTGAAATAGGTGTGATTTTAGTCAATCTATCTAACGAAGATTTTATTATTAATGATGGTGAAAGAATTGCTCAAATGGTTATTGCTCAATATACACAAGCTGCTTGGCAAGAAGTAACTGTATTAGACGAAACCAAACGTGGTGCTGGTGGTTTTGGGAGCACGGGAGTTTAAGACTTCTTCATTTTATTCTCAATAGCATTATCAATTTTCTGTATGGTCTCTTTAGACACAAAACCTTGTGCTGCTAAAAACATTCCGAATACCATTAAAGTAATACCCATACCTCTTTTAATTTTCCAAATAACGGATGGGGTCAATTTATTTTTTAATTGTTTTGCCAATACAATTTTTATTAAATCAGTTACAAAATACGCTAAAAGCACCACACCAAAATAAGTAGTGATACGCGTATGATCCATTTCTAAATTTGGACTCACAACGACAATCATACCCAACCAAAAAGCCAATACACCTATGTTGATAAAGTTTAAGAAGAAGCCTTTAAAAAACAAACCTATATAATTATTCTTTTCGACAACAACCAAATCTTCATCAGTTATTACTGGTTTTCTACTCTTAAAAAAAGTCAGCAATCCATAAATAAATAAAATTCCACCACCCAACAAAAATAACCTTGGGTCGTCTTTTATTTTCTCTAGCATGGTACGGCTACCATAATAGGCAAAAGAAATAAAAATAATATCAGCTAGAATCACTCCAAAATCAAAAACCAACGCAGCTCTAAATCCTTTTGTGGCACTCGTTTCTAACAATACAAAAAATACTGGGCCAATCATAAAAGCAAGTGCGAAACCTATTGGTATAGCGTTTAAAATATCATTCATATATATACTGCCAAATTAGTTTTACACATCATCAAAATCAATGGTGATTTTATTGCTTGTCGGATGTGCTTGACAAGTCAAAATCAGTCCGCTTTTTATTTCATCATCCGATAAAATTGAATTTTTACTCATTACAGCACTTCCTTCTTTAACTTGTGCCAAACAAGTGCTACAAATACCACCTTGACAAGAATAAGGAGCGTCTAAACCTTTTTTTAGAGCTACTTCTAAAATGATCTTTTCTTTATCCATTACAAAAATTTCTTCCTCATCATCTAAGATAACTGTAACTGTTGCTTCGCCATCCAAACTTGTGGCGTTACTTTCTTCTTCTTCTTCAACTTTAGCTGAGAATAATTCAAAATGAATATTCTCTTTAGAGAAACTTTTTTCTAACAAGCTAGCTTGAATCGTATTTATCATCGTTTCTGGTCCACAAAGAAAAAATTCATCAAAACTCAACTCCTTAAATCTATTGTTTAAAATAAAATTAAGGACTGAGATATCTATTCTTCCAAAAAGCGTACCATCTTCTTGATGTTGACTAAACACATACTGAACAGACAGCTGATTTGGGTAAGTCGCTTGTAAACTGTCTATTTCATTTTTAAACATAGTTTCGTTTGCTGATTTATTTCCATAAACCAACACAAAATGACTATTCACTTCATTTTCTAACACTGACTTCACCATTGACAAAACGGGTGTAATACCACTACCAGCCACAAAAGATAAATATGCTTTTTTATGGGCTGCATTCAGATTCAAATTAAATCTACCTTCTGGTACAGAAACTTCCAACACATCACCTACTTTTAAATGAGTTGTTGCATATACAGAAAACAACCCTCTGTCTACAGCTTTTACACCTATTCTTATTTCTCCGCTATTTACCGAAGAACAAATAGAATACGCACGTCTTACTTCTTCTCCATTTAATTCCTTTTTTATGGTGATATATTGACCTGGTATAAATTGAAATTTTTCTTGGTTTTCTGATGGAATGTTAAAAACGATTGAAACTGAATTTTCTGTTTCTTTTTGAATTTCTTTTACAGATAGCTTGTGATATATTGACATTATAAATAATTATTGTAAGCCTACTACGCTACTTTTAAGTAAGCAATAATAGGTTGGGTTTTAAAATAATTTGTTTAGCTTAATGAAATTGAGTCAGGTAACTCATTTTTATCATGGCTTTGATACGGAAAATATTGTTTTAATTTAACACCTGACTCTAAGATGCCTTGTTTTAAACCTTCAGTATAATTCCCTTTTTTAAACTGACCGATTACATTCTCTTTTATACTGTTCCAGAAATCATCTGGCACTAAATCGTTAATACCTTTATCGCCTATAATTGAAAATTTCTTATCATCAACAGCAACATAAAACAACACGCCATTATGTTCTTTTGTAGTGTCCATTTTTAAAAAATAAAACACTTCTTTTGCCCTTTCTAAGGTGTCTTTCTTAGTGCTTTTCTCTAAATGCACTCTGATTTCACCTGAAGTATTTTTCTCTGCCAAACGTATCGCATCAACAATTTCTTGTTCTTGTTCAACTGTTAAAAAATCTTCTACTTTTGACATTGTTTTTTCTTAGAAGCAAGAAGACCGAAGTTTTAGAATTTCATTTTCGACCTACAAGCTTTACATTACTCTTTCTTATCTCCAAATTTAAAATCAACATCTACCGCATCTTCAGAACCAGCATCAGCTTTATACCTTGACATTTCTTTAAAACCAAACAAACCTGCTAATAATTTACCAGGAAATTTAGTGGTATGTATATCGTATATATTTACTTTTGCATTAAATTTATTTCTAGCAACATTAATTCTGTTTTCTGTCCCTTCTAATTGGCTTTGCAATTCTAAAAAATTTTGATTTGCTTGAAGCTCAGGATAACGTTCTACTACCACCATCAATTTACTTAAAGCACCTGTCAATCCACTTTGAGCTTGTTGAAATTTAGCCATATTTTCTGGAGTTAAATCACCTGCATTAATGGTGGTTTTTGTCGCTTCTGCTCTTGCTTTAATAACGCCTTCTAGTGTGCTTTTTTCAAAATCAGCAGCTCCTTGCACCGTTTTCACCAAATTACCTATCAAGTCATTTCTACGCTGATACGCACTTTCTACATTAGACCAAGAAGTTTTAGCGTCTGCTTCATAAGTTACAGCTGTATTGTTAAATCCTACCGCCCAAGTATAGATTCCGAAGGCAATAACTGCGAGAATAATTAGTGGGATAAATTTTTTCATAATATTTTTAGTTGATTATAATTGGTTTTTAATTTTAACAAGCTCTCCTTTTATCGTTTCTAGACGAGAAATTATGGAGTGATTATCTTTTATTTTTTCAGGATTTGATTTTAGTTTATTTCTTGCTCCTTCTAAAGTAAAACCTTTTTCTTTTACCAAATGATAAATCATTTGAAGGTTTTTAATATCCTCAGTAGTGAACATTCTATTGCCTTTGTTGTTTTTCTTAGGCTTGATAACATCAAATTCTTTATCCCAAAAACGGATTAATGATGCATTTACATTAAATGCTTTGGCTACCTCGCCAATTCTATAGTATCTTTTGTCTGGTAAGTTTATATTCATTAATCGAATGATTGTCCTTCTTGAGTTGCAATTTTTAACATTTCTTCAAACTCGTCAGGGGTTAGGTTTCCGTAGTAAAAATTAATAGGGTTTACTGGCTTTCCATTTTTATGTACTTCGTAATGTAAATGTGGGCCAGATGAACGTCCTGTATTTCCTACAAAACCAATCAAATCGCCACGTTTTACTTTCTGGCCTTGCTTTACATTGTATTTATTTAAATGTGCATAAATAGTTTTATACCCATAACCGTGTTTAATTTCTATATGGTTACCAAAACCAGAAGCTCTATTGTCTGCTCTATAAATTGTACCATTACCTGAAGCATAAATTGGAGTTCCAGTCGGTGCGGTAAAGTCCATCCCTTTATGCATTTTTCTTGCTTTAGTAAACGGGTCAGAACGCCAACCATAACCAGAAGCCATCCTCGTTAAATCTTCATTTCTAATGGGCTGTATAGCAGGCATAGACGCTAATAACTTCTCTTTATCTTCTGCCAAGCTGATAATTTCATCTAAAGATTTTGATTGAATATACAATTGTTTTGAGAGAATATCCATGTTTTTTGTTACGTCAATAATCATCTCAGAATTTTCAAAACCTTCTAATGATTTATATCTATTTACGCCTCCAAAACCAGCTTTTCGCTGTTCATCTGGTATCGGACTGGCTTCAAAATAAAGTCTATAAATGTCATTATCTCTATGTTGAAGACCTTCTAACACCTTTTCAATTTGATTCATTTTCTTATCTAACAAACCATAACTCAACTGCATGTTTTCTAATTCACGTTTTTGAGCCTTCTCTTTCGGAGATTCAATAAACTGAAATGAAATAAACATAAAAATTAAGCCAAATGAAATTGCCCCTAAAAAAAATAGTAAAAACTGTTTAAACTTATCGCGTTTTCTCAGTTCAATTTTTCGATAGGACAAGGTGTCTGAATCATAATAATATTTTACCTTCGCCATAATATAAAATATGCTATTTTTGCAGCTATAAATATGCGAATGTTTGCATTATTTTTTAGCCAAGCGAACAAATTTACAAAATGTTTTGCAACTATAAAAGTACTTGAATTTTTTAGTTTTTAATTAACACCTTATGACATCTCAAAAAGTTAGACAACAATTTTTAGATTTTTTTAAAAATAAGCAACATAAAATAGTGTCATCAGCACCTTTGGTTATAAAAAATGACCCTACATTAATGTTCAATAATGCTGGGATGGTTCCTTTTAAAGAATATTTTTTAGGACAAAAAACCATCAAAGACAAACGTGTCGCTGACACCCAAAAATGTTTAAGAGTCTCAGGCAAACACAATGACTTAGAAGAGGTTGGTATCGACACGTATCACCACACTATGTTCGAAATGTTAGGCAATTGGAGCTTTGGCGACTATTTTAAAGAAGAGGCTATTGCTTGGGCTTGGGAACTACTTACCGAAGTCTATAAAATTGATAAAAACAGCTTGTATGTTACCGTTTTTGAAGGTGATAAAAAAGATGGTTTGGCATTTGACCAAGAGGCGTATGATTTTTGGAAAACTCATACAGATGAAGATAAAATTATAAATGGTAATAAAAAGGATAATTTCTGGGAAATGGGTGCTCAAGGACCCTGCGGCCCATGTTCAGAAATACATATCGACATCCGTTCTGATGAAGAAAAAGCAAAAACACCTGGTATAGAATTGGTGAATAAAGACCACCCTCAGGTAGTTGAAGTATGGAATCTCGTTTTTATGCAATACAACCGAAAAGCTGATGGTTCTTTAGAAGATTTAGCTCACAAACATATTGATACTGGCATGGGTTTTGAACGCCTTTGCATGGCTTTGCAAGGTGTAACTTCAAATTATGATACTGATGTTTTTACACCATTAATTAGAGAAATTGAAACCATTACTCATAATACTTACACTAAATCAGACAGTAAAACTGATATAGCAATTCGTGTTATTACAGATCATATTCGTGCTGTTTCTTTCGCTATAGCGGATGGACAACTACCTTCAAACAATGGTGCTGGCTATGTTATTAGGCGTATTTTAAGAAGAGCAATCCGTTATGGATTCACTTTTTTAAACCAAAAAGAGCCTTTTATTTACAAATTGGTCAATGTTCTGAGTCGACAAATGGGAGGTACTTTCAAAGAGCTCATAACTCAAAAACAACTTATTCATAATGTAATTAAAGAAGAAGAAAATTCATTTTTAAGAACCTTAGAACAAGGTCTTGTTTTATTGGATGGTATTATAGAAAAGACCGAAGGGGAAATTATTTCAGGTGAAAAAGTTTTTGAATTGTACGATACTTTCGGATTTCCTAAAGATTTAACGGCACTAATTTTAAGAGAAAAAGGATTAAAATTAGACGAAGTTTCATTCGATAAAGCAATGTTAGCTCAAAAAACTAGATCTCGTTCTGCTGCAACAGTTGATACAGACGATTGGGTGATTATACAAGACAATAGCGAAGGTGAATTTATTGGGTACGATGCTCTTACTGCCGATGTTAAAATTACTAGATACAGAAAAGTCACTTCAAAAAAGGATGGTGAGTTGTATCAATTGGTATTTAATACAACTCCTTTTTATCCTGAAGGCGGAGGTCAGGTTGGTGATAAAGGTTATTTAGAAGTCCCCAACGGAAATGTCATCTACATTATCAACACCAAAAAAGAGAATAATTTAATTATTCATTTTTCAAAAGACTTACCTAGAAATCCGTCTCATACATTCAAAGCAATTGTAGATGAAAAACAACGCTTTAGAACCGCTTGTAATCATACCGCAACTCATCTTTTACATCAAGCATTACGTGAAATTTTAGGCACACATGTTGAACAAAAAGGTTCTGCAGTACACACCAATTATTTGCGTTTTGATTTTTCTCATTTTTCAAAATTAAGCTCACAAGAATTGAAAGATGTAGAAAATTTTGTAAATGCACGTATCAATAATAAAATAGCCTTAGAAGAGAACAGAAACACATCAATGAAAGAAGCTATTGCTGATGGTGCAATGGCGTTGTTTGGTGAAAAATATGGAGATACGGTACGTACCATAAAATTCGGACAATCTATTGAACTCTGTGGTGGTATTCACGTACAGAACACCAATGATTTATGGCATTTTAAAATCACTTCTGAAGGTGCTGTTGCCTCTGGTATTAGAAGGATTGAAGCCATTACTTCTGATGCTGCTAAAGAGTATTATTTTAAAAACAACAGAGCATTCCATGAAATAAAAGGTTTATTTAAAAGCACCCTAAGCCCAATTGAAAATGTAAAATCTTTACAGGAAGAAAATACAACACTTAAAAAACAAATTGAAGGTTTATTAAAAGATAAAGCTGGCAATCTAAAAAACGAACTCAAAAACAAGGTTGAAGATATTAACGGAATTCATTTTTTAGCAGCCGAAATAAATTTAGATCAGAATACTATCAAAGATTTAGCTTTTCAATTGGGAGGTGAGATAGATAATCTATTTTTCATTTCAGGCTCAAAACTTAACGATAAAGCTATCTTAACAATTTATATTTCAAAAAGCATTGCCAATAATGACCTACATGCAGGAAACATTGTTAGAGAATTAGGTAAGTTGATTGAAGGTGGTGGTGGTGGACAAGCATTTTTTGCAACAGCTGGTGGTAAAAATACTAAAGGTATTCCGTTAGCTTTAGAAAAGGCTAAAGATTATATCCCATCCTAAATCCTTCCCAAAAGGAAGGACTTTTTAATATTTAAACAACTTTCATTTGTAATTCTTTACAAAACGCAATGAAATAACTTAATAACAGTATGCAGTTTAGCACTCAAATACCATTAAAAAAACAGCAATACAATCAAATAGATTATAATTCTAATATTTTGATGCTCGGCTCTTGTTTCTCTGAAAACATCGGAGACAAACTTCAGTATTATAAATTTCAAAACACTATCAATCCGTTTGGTATACTTTTCCACCCCAAAGCCATTGAAGAGTTAATTTTAAGTGGTATTAATAAAAAAGTATATACTGAAAAAGATGTTTTTTTTCACAATGAGCAATGGCATTCATTTGAAGCTCATTCTAAATTAAGCAATCCCTCTAAGGATACAGTAATACAACAGCTTAATACGTCAATTCTTTTAATAAATAAACAACTCTATAAGGCAACACATATCGTTATTACTTTAGGTACAGCTTGGTGTTATCGTTTTATTGAATCAGACAACATAGTTACTAATTGTCATAAAATTCCACAAAAACAGTTCTTAAAAGAACTGTTATCCGTTCAAGAAATAAGCGAAAATTTAGCCGCTACAACAGCATTGATAAGAAGTGTAAACAAGGAAGCTTCTATTCTATTTACGGTAAGCCCTGTAAGACATTTAAAAGATGGCTTCATCGAAAATCAACAGAGCAAATCTCATTTAATTGCTGCAATTCACAGCATTGTAAAAGAACAAAATATATCCTATTTCCCTGCTTATGAAATTGTAATGGATGAATTACGTGATTATCGGTTTTATGCTGAAGATATGATTCATCCTAATCAAACAGCTATCAATTATATTTGGGGAAAGTTCTGTAAAACATGGATGTCAGATACTACCATCCAAACTATGGATGAGGTAACTACTATTCAAAAAGGCTTAGCTCATAAACCATTCCATTCAAAAAGCGAGCAACATCAAGAATTTTTAAAAAACTTAGCAGCTAAAATTAAAGAGCTTCAATTGAAATTTCCTGAAATACGTTTTTAACAAAAAAGGGAAGCTATTTGCTTCCCTTTTTTAAATTACTTGAGATTCTTCACTCCACTCGTCCCTCATTTTGTTCTGAATGACACCCAATTACAAACATTAGGTTACCTACACCTCAAACTCCTGAAATTAAGCTACATTTTGCCAAGCTCCACCATTCACAGCATCTATGCCTGCATTTTTCAAATAAGAGAGTGCTGAGCCAGCTCTACCACCACTTCTACAAACAATCACTACAGGTTTGTTCCAAGATTTAATCTTGTCAATATTTTGTTGAACCTCGTTTAATGTTATCATTTTTGAACCTTTAACATGTCCTTCTGCCCATTCTGCTGGTGTTCTAACATCTAGTACCACAGCTCCTTTTTCCATATATTCTTTTACTTGGTCAGTAGAACTTCCTCCGCCAAAAAAATTAAAAAATCCCATATCTATATCTTTTTTATTAATTATGTTGCAAATGTAATTAATAATGTCCCTTACGAACTGTAACCCAAGTTACATTGACTATTTTTTATTCATATAATCTAAGGTCAAATTCACAAATGTGGTTACTCCTAGTTTTAATCCGCTTTCATCAATAAAGAAATCTGGTGTATGATGCGAGGCAGCATCAGCTGGTTTAACGTCTAATGGTTTTCCGCCAAGAAAGAAATAAAAACCCGGTATTTCCTTTTGATAATAAGAAAAATCCTCAGCTCCAGTTACAGCATCAACCAAGCTAACATTTTCTTTACCTGCAGATTTTTGCAAAGAAGGTAACATTTTAGCCGTCAATTTCAAATCATTATAAGTAATTGGCAAACCTTCGTTAATTTCTATCACAGCATCACCTCCAAATGCTTTGGCGATTGCAGGCACACGTTTTTTCATTTCTGCATTTAATTTCTTTTGCATATCATAATCTAACGTTCTAATAGTTCCTATCATTTCTACTTCTTCTGGTATGATATTACTTCGTATACCTCCTCTAATCAAACCTACAGTAATTACAGCAGCTTCTTTTGTCAATTCGGTATCTCTACTAATAATAGTTTGTAAACCATTGATAATTTGAGCAGAAATCACAATAGGATCTACACCTCCCCATGGTCTAGAGCCATGCGTTTGTTTTCCTTTGACTTTTATTTTAAAAGTTTGAGATGCAGCCATTGTACCGCCAGGCTTATAGGTAATCATTCCTACATCATTCCCTGCCCATATATGCAATCCGAAAATAGCATCTACAGTTGGGTTCTTTAGCACACCTTCTTCTACCATCATTTTAGCACCTCCATTTTCTCCTTCAGGAACACCTTCTTCAGCAGGTTGAAAAATAAATTTTACAGTTCCTTTTATTTCATTTTTTAATTTTGACAACACTTCAGCCGTTCCCATTAAAATAGCAATATGTGTATCGTGTCCACAAGCATGCATAACACCTGTTTCAATACCATTGTATTCGCTTTTAACTTTTGAAGCAAAAGGTACTGGCGTTCTTTCGGTAACTGGTAAACCGTCAATATCAGCTCGTAAAGCGACTACTGGTCCTGGCTTACTTCCTTTTAAAATACCTACAACACCTGTATGAGCAATACCTGTTTGCACTTCTAAACCGAGAGATTTTAAATGTTCGGCTATCTTTTTAGAGGTATTAAATTCTCTGTTTGATAATTCAGGGTTTTCATGAAAATGCCTACGCCATTCAATGACTTTGGGTTCAATATCATTAATTAATTTTTTGGCTTTCTTACTTTGGGCGGTTATTCCAAGAGATAAGAGGAATAAAAATACTAAGGTTAGTTTGTTCATAATTTGTTTTGTTTCTGGTAAAGCTACAAAATTTGTAGGATTTAAAAAGTGTAGTTATGTAATAGTTGTAACAAACATCAAAAAAATTATAGTTATTTTTAGCACAAACAAAATGTAATGAGGATTGCTATTTTAAATTTTTCTGAACGTGTTTTTGACAAACTAAAGTATTTGTGGGAGAGCCAAACCACAAATATATGGGTAAGTTATTCGCTGGTTTTTATATTTATAATTAGTATTTTCATTAGCTATCTTGATAGAGCTGATTTAATTTCATTAGGAGGATGGGATAATTATTTTGCCAATCCGTTTTTTGCTATAGACATTACGTTTACCATCTTGTTAATACTTGAATTATTAAGTTTAATTTTTGTTTTACCAAAATCAGTAGCAAGCTCTGTAGGAAAGCAATTTGAATTATTATCACTAATTTTTATCCGTTCAGGATTTAAAGAATTTAGTCATATTGTTGATTTTGAATGGAACTCTATGACAGATACTGTTATTAACATGTTCGCCTATGCTTTTGGAGCCTTAACCATATTTATTATCTTAGGATTTAACACAAAATTACAATTACACACAAGGCTCACTACTACGGAAGACGATCAGAAGGAGTTTATTCAAGCTAAAAAAGTTTTGGCTTTATTGCTTTTAGTTGCATTTGGTATAGTTGGTTTTTTAGACACAAAAGCTTTGATGCAAACAGGCAACTACTTGCATTCTTTCCATTCGTTTTATACCGTATTAATTTTTGGAGATATTATTATTGTATTGATAGCCTTACGTTACACATTAAATTATTACAAAATATTTAGATATTCAGCCTTTGTATTGGCAACTATTTTTATTAGAATATCGCTATCTATTGAAGCGTATTATAATGTTGTGATTGGCGTATTAACAGCAGTTTTTGTGTTGCTTCTGACAATTTCTTATAATTACTTTTTACGAGAAAACTCATCTGAAGATTTAAAAAAACAAACCTCATAACAATTCAGTTATAAGGTTTGCTTCCTGTTTATCGAGTAAATAGCAACTCTCTATATTTAGTCAAAGGCCACTGCTCATCGTCAATCATCAATTCTAATTTATCACAATGGTAACGGATTTTATCAAAATACGGTTTTACTTTATTACAATAAGCCTCAGCAGCTTTTTGACCTTCTAATTTATTTGCTTTTTTTCGTTCTCCTATCATCAACTTAACGTTAGAGTTTATCCCTGAAATATGTTCAGATATTCTTTCGATTAAATCAATTTGGTCGGCTGCTGTCTTTTTAAAACTACTTCCAAAAATCTCTTTTAAACCAGTTACGTTTTTAATCAAGGTATTCTGATAGTTTATTGCTGTTGGTATTACATGATTACTAGCAATATCTCCTAAAACTCTACCTTCTATTTGAATATGCATGGTATATTCTTCCAATTCAATTTCGTGTCTAGCTTCAACTTCCACTTTGGTCATCACATTCATTTCTTTATATAGTGATATCACCTTATCAGAAATTTGAACTTTTAAAGCATCAGGGGTTGTTTTATTATTGCTTAAGCCTCTTTTTTTAGCTTCTTTTTCCCATGCTTCACCGTAGCCATTACCTTCAAATAGAATCTTTTTTGAAGCTTTAATATATTCTCTTAATACATTAAATATAGCTTCATCTTTCTTTAAATCTTTACCAACAATCAAAGCATCAACCTCAACCTTAAAATCTTTCAATTGTTTGGCTACAATAGTATTCAACACCGTCATTGGCTTGGCACAATTTGCTGTAGAACCTACCGCTCTAAACTCAAATTTATTGCCTGTAAATGCAAAAGGCGAAGTTCTATTTCTATCTGTATTGTCTAATAAAACATCAGGTATTTTACCAACTACATTTAATTTAAGATCTGTTTTTTCTTGTGGAGATAATTTCCCTTTCGTTACACCTTCTAACTCATCTAATACTTTGGTCAATTGAGCACCAATAAATACAGAAATTATTGCTGGTGGTGCTTCATTTGCACCCAATCTATGATCGTTACTTGCCGAAGCAATTGAGGCTCTTAATAATTCTTCATTGTCGCAAACAGCTTTTATAGTATTGATAAAAAAAGTTAAAAACTGAAGATTGCCCATAGGGTTACTACCAGGTCCTAATAAATTAATCCCCGTATTTGTTGAAAGCGACCAATTGTTATGCTTACCAGAACCGTTAACTCCTGCAAAAGGCTTTTCGTGAAATAAAACTTTAAAGTGATGTTTAGACGCTACTTTATCCATTACGTCCATCAATAGTGAATTATGATCAACGGCTAAGTTTGATTCCTCATAAATCGGTGCCAATTCAAACTGATTTGGTGCTACTTCATTGTGACGAGTTTTTACAGGAATACCCAACAACATACATTCTTGCTCTAAATCTCTCATAAAATCTAAAGCTCTTTTGGGGATAGAGCCAAAATAATGATCGTCTAATTGCTGACCTTTCGCAGAGGAATGTCCTAACAAGGTTCTTCCTGTTAAGATAATATCTGGTCTTGATATTGCTAAAGCAGTATCAATTAAAAAATATTCTTGTTCCCAGCCTAAAGATGCAGTTACTTTTTTAACATTCTTATCAAAATATTTACAAATGGCTGTAGCCGATTTATCTACAGCATGTAAAGCTCTTAATAAGGGTGTTTTATTGTCTAAGGCTTCGCCAGTATAAGCTACAAATATGGTCGGAATACACAATGTTGTTCCGTAAATAAAAGCAGGTGAAGTCGGATCCCAAGCCGTATAGCCACGAGCCTCAAAAGTATTTCGTATCCCTCCATTCGGAAAACTTGAAGCATCAGGTTCTTGTTGAGTTAGTTCATTTCCGCCAAAACTTTCAATGGCATTTCCATCACCAATAGTTTCAAAAAAGGCATCATGTTTTTCTGCTGTTCCACCAGTTAAAGGTTGAAACCAATGTGTATAATGTGTCGCTCCTTTAGCTAGCGACCAATCTTTCATAGAAGCAGCAACTTGATCTGCTATTTTCCGATCAATTTTAGACCCATGATCAATAGCACTCATTACCCCTTTGAAAGCATCTTTGGTTAAATGCTCACGCATAGCATCCTTATTAAATACATTTTCACCAAAAAGAGAAGATCTTTTTTTATTTTCATTAACCTTTATTGGTTTTCTATTTAAAACTTCTTGTAAAGCATTGAATCGTAAAACTGCCATAATTTTAATACTTTTTATTTTTAACGAATCACAAATCTAATCAACTATTTTATCCAAATTCATATTTTACCTGTATTTTTTTAGGGGTTTGGTAAAAAAACAATACTTTTTAATATTTACACCCCTAAAATAAGGATAGTTTATACTAAAAACTTATTTTTGTACTCATTCTTAATTAACAAACAAAATATTATGGCTAAAATAAAACTAGAGTACATTTGGTTAGATGGCTACACACCAACTCAAAACTTGAGGAGCAAAACCAAAGTAGAAGAACACGAAAATTTTAAAGGAACAATAGAGGAACTAAAGAATTGGTCTTTTGATGGCTCTTCAACAAAACAAGCAGAAGGAGGCTCTTCTGATTGTGTATTGAAGCCAGTTGCTATATACCCTGATCCTGCAAGAATAAATGGGTATTTGGTAATGACTGAAGTTTTAAATACTGATGGTACTCCACATGAATCAAATGGTAGAGCTACCATTGATGATGATGATGAAGATTTTTGGTTTGGTTTTGAGCAAGAATATTTTATGATGGACTCTAGAACACAATTACCTTTAGGCTTTCCTATAGGAGGTTATCCTGGTCCACAAGGAATGTATTACTGTTCTGTTGGTGGTAAAAACACTTGGGGTAGAGATTTAGTTGAAGAACATGCTGATTTGTGTATTGATGCTGGTTTGAATTTTGAAGGTATCAATCAAGAAGTTGCTCCTGGGCAATGGGAATTTCAATTGTTTGCTAAAGGAGCTAAAAAGGCTGGAGATGAAATATGGTTAGCAAGATATTTATTAGATCGTCTTACAGAAAAACATCATTATTATATAGAATATCATCCTAAGCCAATTAAAGGAGATTGGAATGGGTCTGGTATGCATGCTAATTTCTCTAATACATTATTAAGAACTTGTGGTTCTAAAGAAACATACGAAAAAGTTTGTGAAGCTTTCAGGCCAGTAATAAGTGAACATATTGATGTTTATGGTGAGTATAATAACGAACGTTTAACGGGATTGCATGAAACTGCAGCTATTACTGATTTCAGTTATGGAGTTTCTGATAGAGGTGCATCAATTCGTATTCCAATACTTACGGTTCAAAATGGATGGAAAGGATATTTAGAGGATAGGAGACCAGCTTCAAATGCTGATCCATACAAAATTGCAGGTAGAATTATCAAGACTGTTAAGTCTGCTAAAATTTAAATTAAATTTTAATATTGGGTTAAAATTTAGAAAGCTTCGTCCTGAATTTATTCAGGTTCGAAGCTTTTTTTATGTCATTTTAAAAGATAGATATATAAAAGCGATATATCCTATAAGAAGTACTAGTCCTTTTAATCGAGAAAGCTCATATTTTTTTGGCAGAAATACCAAGGGAATCAATACCACAGCAACCGCAAGCATCCAATACATATTTGTCATTATATTTCCTTCAGTGGCTTGAATGGGAGTAATAATAGCTGTCAAACCCAGCACTGAACCAATATTAAAAATATTAGAACCTATTAAGTTTCCTAATGAGATTGCTTTTTCTCCTTTTAAAGCTGCGATAACCGATGCAGCTAATTCAGGGACACTTGTACCAATAGCCACTACAGTTGCCCCGATAACACCATCGCTTATCCCTAAATTCAACGCAATATCTTTCGCTCCTCTAACTAATAATTCTGAACCAAAATATAAGGCACCACCACCAATAGCAAGCCAAAGAAATATCATCGGATACGAAGTTTCCATCAATGTATCATCAACATCATCAATAACTTCAGATGTATCCTTTTTAGCTTTTGCAATCATTAGATATACAAATGCAATTAATAAAATAAATAATATTACACCTTCAACACGACTTAGAACAGCATCATTCCATAAAAAATAATAAAACAAAATAGAGAACACCATCATCGCTGGCCAATTCATTTTATAGAAATTTTTATCGACCGTTAGCGGAGCTATAATAGCAGTTATTCCTAACACCAAAGCAATATTAGCAATATTAGAACCAATCACATTACCCAATGCCAAATCTGGAGAACCATTTAAGGCAGCCTGTAAACTCACCAAAAGCTCAGGTGCAGAAGTAGCAAATGACACTACAGTCATACCAATGATTAGCTTTGACAAGTTCAATTTAAAAGACAAACCTACTGAAGATCTGACTAAGAACTCCCCACCAACCACTAGTAGTATAAAGCCTACAATGATATAAAATATACTCATTATTATTATTTTGGCAAATATACTTTTTTAAACTAAAATACTACACCTGAAACATTTATTAAAACTAGGCTACATTCTATTTACGGTTTACGCTAAATTTACTAGAAAAGCTTTTCTAGTCTAGTTAAAAGGAATATATTTGCAATCCGAAAAATAATTGGCCTCGTAGCATAACTGAATAATGCACTTGATTACGGCTCAAGAGATTACAGGTTTGAATCCTGTCGAGGTCACAGATAAATTGAAAACCTGCAACTTTGTTGCAGGTTTTGTTTTATAGAATTTGTTGAAAGTTTGCTTTCATAAATAAATCTATAAAACAAAACATAAATTCGGAGAATTTATATGGTTTTTAATTTTCAGAATGGAGCTTTACAGGAGCTACAATCCTGTCAAGGTCACTACAAGCACAAAATCTATAATTTTAAATTACAGGTTTTATTTTTTTAGAATGATTGAAGTGAAACTTCAAAATTATGAAAAAACTATCTTTCCTAAGTTGCTAAAATTAATAATGATTAGTATTAAAACCATGCAATATAGAATCTAACAATAACACACCCTTTACTTTGATACAAATAAATCGTATATTACGCATGTAAACATAATTATAGCACAACGATAAAACAACTCACTAACATAAATAGTGTCTCAAAACTCTTACTATGTCAACACCAAGTGAAAAACTGGCAACCTCACTTAAAATACTACATGATTTACAAGAAAAGAATAATGTAGTAGCTATAAAAACATCCCAAGTAAGTAGAACTCACAAAGAGCGTCTCATCAAAAATGGGTTTCTAAAAGAGGTAACAAAAGGATGGGAAGGTTTCTGATGAATACAATGCTTGCATCAGGCGGATATCCTTGGACTGTTATTCCTGGACACCTATATGAATTCGCTTGAAATAGCTAGTGTGAAGGGAGATATTAAACCTTTTACTAAATTCATTTCTAATTTGGTCGATAAAACCATGAAAGGAACACCGGTCGCAAAATAACCCTGTCGAGTAAAGCATAAAAAGTGCAATTCTTATACACCTCTCTTTCTTACTGCTAGGATACCGAGCGGGACGCTCGCACCAGCAGGGGTTCTTATTCGTGATTTTAATGCTAAAAAAGCTACGCTTCTTAATTAACACTTCTTCTTTACTGGTACGGTACCAGTTACAAACTGGCACTAGCGTTTACTCTTGCGGGAGCGGGGTACGCCACTAATTGCAAATTAGCGGGAGCGGGGGTTTATCTTTTCTGTTTTTTAAAGTTCTTATTTTTGAATAAATTTATCTATATCTAATTTAGATAAAATATTTTCTTCAAACTCTTTAATGACCTTTTTGTTTTCAGGTTTTTTATAATCTTTGTTAATGAGTTTCCAATTACCTAAACCTGAATAATTTTGTACACTTACAAAAGCAAATGTAGTTTCTGTCTTAGATTTTTTACGAACCCAAGTTAAAAATATTTTATTTTTTTCAGGAACATTAAAATAAATATGATACCAATGTTCTATTTCTGTTCGTCTCCCATCTTCAAGTCCTAACTCTACAGGAACAATATACTCAGGGTTATTATTTTTAAAATTTTCTATTTTATAAGCTAATTCTATTTCAGGTAAATTAATATTATACCTTTCCGCATACGGATAACTTCCTGAAGCTAAATTACAAGAAACTAATAAAAATAAAAAAACTAATAATGTTAAAAAATTCTTCATTATAATTATTGTTTGTCGGGAGTATTAGTTACTCCGTGATTACTAATGTGATAATATAAAATTATATCTTGAACTCCTTTATTATTTGGTGTGAAAATTAATTTGAATATTGTTTTAGGGTATGCTGCTAAACCTAAACCAACACCTAAAGTTCCTGCATAAATTCTTGTTTTTAATGGTAAAAATGGATTTGCAGCTATCTGTAATTCCTCAGACACAAATCTATAATCAGCTCCAATCGCTCTTGTATCTGTAAATAAACCTAAAGCTCCAGCTACATCTAAATTATCATACCTTCTGTCGTGACCTATAGCAGGGTATTCTGATAAATCTTTAGGTACAAATGTATAATCAGGAAGTCCTGAAAAAGTTGTAGGATTTTCACCTCCTGGATATGTTAATCCAAACAAGTTCTGACCAACTGTAGAACGGTCTAATTGATTTCCATTAGCACCAATGACTACATTATCTAATTTTTCTCCACCATATTCATTTATCCAATTTTGCATATCGTTCCATGCTTTTACTTGATCTGATCTTCCAGTAATATTATACCAAAATCTTTTGAACCCACCACAATCACCTTCACCTGGCGAATCACACCCACCATCAGGGTCAACTTTATTAATCCAATTATTTCCCATTGCAAGATATGGACTCGCATATTGTCCTGCTGGGTCAGGGCTTAACCATCTATTAATTCTTGGGTCATACAACCGTAACTGAAACATAGGTTTCCCAGTCTCTGGGTCGGTCTCAGCAAACTCACCTTGATACCCATACCTATACAATTCTCCACCCACGGTTTTTCTTCCAGGCATCGTCATCCCGCCAGGATAGTAGTCTGTTATAGTATTTGCTTTAGTTAGAGTCACCATCCAATTCAGTATTAGTGACATCTTCTAGTTTAGCATTCAAAGTATCTTCAGCATCATTTCTTTCTTGTACCTCTTCATCAATTTCATCTAAAATAGTATTCATTTTCTTTTTATCTTTAATCATTGCCCATGTCATAATAAGACTAGTACCAATAATTACAAAAAGTAAGATACCTGATTCAAAATTGGCAATTTCAGCTTCTTTTGGTATTGCGTAGAATAACAACACCGTAATTAATCCTCTGGGTGCAATAAATAATTGAGGTAAAATGTCTTTTCCGATAAAAACACGTAAAACAACAAAACGAATCGCATAAATAGATACAATAATAAGCAGGCTTATTAAGGCTACACTAAAACTAAAAAGCGAAGAAATAACAATTGTCAATCCGAAAATCACAAAGAAAAAAGTACGAACAACAAAGGCAGTTTCTAAGGTAATGATATGTAACTCATGATAAATTTGATTAATTCTTTCACTTTCTAGAAAAATTGCTGTTTTTCCAGGAAAGAAAACCTTCGTATTAGAAATTACCAATCCGAAAATTAAAATAATAATTAATGATGATAAGTGCATGGTTTTACCAATGGCATATAAAAGTAACAATACAGCAATCAATAAAAATAATTTTGCTTGGCTCTTTATTTTTTGAAATACAAGAACAATTGCATAACTAGCAACTAAAGCAATAACAATGGTAAGCAGTAGGTTTGTTGCAAAACCTGCAACTCCTGAATCTTCCCCAGGGTGTAAACCTCCTACTAAAAAATAAAAAAGCATGATACCCATAATATCAGAAAAAGTACTCTCATAAATATGAAATTCTTTTTTGGCATCAGGCAAACCACTTACACTAGGTATGATAATAGCACTAGAAAGAATAGACAGTGGCGTAGCATACAGCCAAGCTGACTGCATGGTCATTTCTGGTATAAATTGATACAAAATAAGTGCAGCTATCCATGCTGACAGTCCCAAACCTATTAAGGCTATTGCCATAGATTTTAAGATAGGGATAATCTTATCACGTTTCAATTCTAATTCTAAAGCTGCCTCTAGCACAATCATAATTAAACCAATTGTACCCAATAAAGCTAAAGCACTTGAAAGAGTTTTAGAAAAATCTATGTCTTTTTTAAGCACAAATTTTGCAGCATATTGTAAAACAACACCCAATACAATCAACATTAAAACTGATGGAATATTCGTTTTTTTTGAAATTCCGTTAAACCAAAACGATAAAATTATGATAACAGAAGCTCCAATAATAAGATTATTTGACGATAGAATTTCCATAGGTTGTTAGTTTCTTTTACGAATCAAAAGTACTATTAATTGTTTGATTTGTGAAAATTTCTATTTTTCAACCATTATTTCTAGTTGAAGTTGAGCGTGTTTTTTAGGAGAAACCACAGTATTCAAAACATTAAAAGATAAATTTATACTTTCTTTTCTTACCAGTGTTTTTACTTTAATCATAGTTTCATGATTTGGAGGCAGTACAATAATCCCTGCACTATCATGAAATAAATATTCGCTTGTGTTTTCTAAGATATATTCAGCATCAGAGTTGTTTTGTATCAACACATCTAAAATAGCTAAAGGCTTTTTATGTTGAGTCCAGCTTGCTTCTTGATATATAACACTTTTCACAACTAATGATGCTCTAACCAAAGGCTCTAGAAACTCTTGTTTACCAATAAGTGTATTGTTAAACCATATAGCTGTACTACCCTCAAAAAGTGCTTTTTTTATTAAAGATTTAGTTTTTTCTTTTGCAAAAACCAATGTTATGGGTCTGTGACCTCCTTCATGTACTTTAAAATTCCAATCAATTAAGCCGTGTATATCAGACGCCCCGATAAAAGTGAGATTATTCGCTAAAGCAATTTCTAAAGCCTCCGCAGAATAGCTATGTTCATTAACAATCTCAATTCCGTTAATTAAATTTTCTTTAATTAATTGCTTATGCATTTCTGTCAACTTTGCCACACCATCATGTGCCTGACCTTTCCAATTAGGATGATTCCAAAAAACAAATGCTCCTTGTTTTTTTGCTTCTCTAAATGCATCAATGGCTTTATCTTGCAATAATAAATTTGCATCTTCAATAAATATTGCATTACTATGTCCAGGAGGCATATCTCTAGTAATTTCAGCACCGTTAACGATAATTAAAGTAGAATCTTGCAAGGCACTTTTCGTTTCAAGTGCTATTTGATAGGCTCTATTTCTATCACCAATTTTCATGTCTTCTTTATATTTTAGAGCTACATCTTCTAAGTGTTCTGTAATTGACATGACATCTAGTCCATCTTTAATAGATTCTTTAACACGAATTGAAGGATAAACTTCTCCATCAGAAAAAATAGCATGTTGATGAAAATCACATTTTAAGGTTCGATAACCTGATATATCAGGAAAGGTGATTTTTCTGTCATGCTTGTGTTGAGCAAATACAGAAAATGACAGACTAAAAATTACTACTAAAAAAGAAATGTACTTAAATGTGTTTTTCATGATACTCTAAGTTTATTATGGATTAACCTTGCCACTGTTGGTGTTTTCAGTTCCTTAGTTTCTTTTGTTGGTAAAAAAACGAATAAAGGCTAATGTGAAAAAGTAATAATTTTTACGAATAAAAACCCTATCCAATTTATAAAATTTGTGTTATCAATCTCCCCTTTCTTTGCTCAAAACCTTTATAAATAAGCAAATTCATTCCCCTCTTCATCTGAAGAGGGGAGCTATACTCGCGTCTTTATTTATGGGTACGCCGTTGACATACAGCAGACGGATTCGAAACTTTTTTCAAAAAAACATGAGTTTGCCCCTGCTAAGGTACAAATCAAAAATCATTCAACATAATTGATTCAATAATAGTAGCCAATTCTTCTACATCCATTTTTAGTTTTAAATAGGAATGATTAGAATTTTCAGATTTCTTCCAAGTATTACCACCTTTTTCATCAGGGAGACAAGCACTATCTGATATTTTGGTCCAATACTCACCAACACCGTTTCTAATCGCATATAAAACTGCCGTTTGATCAAAAGAAGCATTGTCAATTATTTTTCCTGTGTAATAATCTTTCATCCATGGTGCATTATTACTAAAATGCATAAAACCTACATACAACGGTGTGTTTTTATCTATTTCATTAAATACCAACCCTGTTTTTATAGGTAAACCTACTTCAAATCCTGAAAAAGTTATTGGCACTGTTATTTCAGGAATAACAAACTTCGTAACTCCTTCCATTGCACCGTTAAAGTTCCATTCCCATTTACCTGAAGGATACTTACCACCCATAATCACAAATTCCTTTACTTTTTGTTCGATGAGTTCTTTTCCTGTAAATTCTGAAATTGAATCTGGTTTTGAATTTATTAAGTTTTGAATATTTTTCAGCGGCCCAACAGTAAGAATAGTTATGTCTTTACCTTTACTTTTTGCTAAAATTTGGCGATATAACACCGTAGTATCGGGCACATCTTTATGAGTCAACTCATAAGGAAATTTATCAGCAATAGACTTAGAATAATTCCATTCTACAAGTTGAATACTATCTTTTCGAGATCCCATTGGGATATTTGGATGCTTGTAAAATCGATTTACGGCATCCATAGCTGAAACTGCATAGTTTTCAGTTGACCAGCACATGATTGCTAACAAATCACATTCACCTTTATCAATAAAAGTATGCAACATTGCCAAGGCACCTAAATCGTCTGCATCACCTCCAAAATCTGTATCAAAGATTATCTTTTTTTGTGCAAAAGAGTTGTTTACCATTATCAATGATAAGGTAAATAGTATGGCAATTTTTATTTTAATCATATTGCAAAATTATTATTGTTTTTTGACATTATCCTTTATAGACTTTTCATAGTCAGGCATCGTCTCCTTTGCTCTTTTTCTAATAAAGTGCATTAAATTTTCTAACTGCTCATCCGTCATATCAGGAAATGAAGGCATACCCATCGTGTTTTTTGCACCGTCTCTAACTACTGTTGCAAACGCTTCTTTATTCATGGCAATAGGAGAAGCTCTCATGTCTGGAGCCATTCCACCACTAAACATATTGTCTCCATGAC
>CAYRZY010000011.1:0-24316 GCA_964428855.1 uncultured Flavobacteriaceae bacterium | reverse complement strand
AATTTATAGTCGCTATAGGTGTTTTAAACTCATGCGTCATATTATTAATAAAATCAGTTTTGATTTCTGATATTTGTTTTTGTTTAATTAATTGATATAATGCACTCGCAAAAGCTAAAATAATAATGAAAATAAAAATAGCTCCTAAAATTAAAATTTTAGATATTGAAGCTAGAATGTATTCATCCTTTTTGGGAAAATCAACAAACAACTCATAATCACTAAACCCCTCACTATCAATAAATAAAGGTACTGAGTAGCTGTTTGCGTTAACCTTTTTAAACTTCAATGACTTCACTTTTGTTGCTAATCCATCACCAAAAACACCAAATTCAAAATTAATATCAATACCTCTATCTCTTAATTCATTGTCAATATTTAACGAAATTTCAGTGGTATTTATTCTATTATAGATAGGCTGTCTTGGTGCAATTTCTTTAAAGAAATTTTCATAATTAATGGCCTCTAATTTACTTAGCTTACCTACCTCATAAATCCTTTCTTCTGGTGTGATATTATTAAAATCATCTTTATATACATTAATTTTTTTGATCTCTTTTTCTTTCTCACCAAAAAAAGTTTTAAATGTCAAAGAATCATTTTCAAATAAAGGGATTGAAGATTTATAATTATTTTCTAAGATACTTTGTCTGAATGAAAATATTTCATTATTAATTGTATCTATTTGTTGAAAAAAGAAATCTTTTTTTCCTGTACCAATTCTTTGAGATGCACTGTCTATTATTGGCTTATACTTTTCATAATAGTCATTAATCTCTCTCTCCTGAATATTTTCAGACACATTTGCCAACGCAAATCTCACATCATTAGTAAACTGCTTTTCTCTAATATCGATTGAGCTGTTTATCCAATAAACTTGTACTACAACAATACCAATCAATGCGATACTCATTAAAATAATTAAGAGTACAAAAAGACGTTTACTCATTCTAACAAAATTAACTTAACTTATTGTGTATTATTATTTATTTAACTAATATTAACTTAAATAATTACTATTTAACAATTATTTAAGAATTTTTTTATCAATTATTAGCTTTTTGATTTTTTTGTGGATGATTTTAGCTTGCTTTTTTGTGTCTGACAAGTTGATATTATGGATGACAAAATCTGCTAATTTATTTTTTTTAGTTTCTTTCCATTGATTTTTCATTCTAGCAACAACATCAGATTTTGTTGATGCATCTCTATTAATTACTCTTTCAATTCTTTGCTCAACTGGAGCTGTAACGGTAATAACATAATCAAATCTATCTGCAGTATTGTTCTCAAAAATAATAGCGTTTTCCTGAATAGCGTAGGGTCCTTTCTGTTTTTTGAGCCACTTTGAAAAATGCTTAGCTAATTTAGGATGTACAATGTTATTAATTGCTGCTAATTTACTTTTATCATTAAACACAATAGTTGCTAAATATTTTCTATTTAACAGATTATCATCACTATAAGCATTCGCTCCAAATTCTGCAATTATTTTTTTTTGAATAATTTTAGAAGTATTCATTAAGTTTTTTGCTTCAGTATCAGCTACATAAACAGGCACACCTAATTCACTAAAAAATTCAGCTATGGTAGATTTTCCACTACCTATCCCTCCGGTAAGTCCAACGATTATCATTCTTTAATTAAATATTCTATTTGATTGGGAGATATTTTTATTTCTGAAACAAATGAAGGTTTTAAAACTACTTTCGGAATTAAATAATCAAGTCCGTCTTTTACAGACCTTTTATAATCACAACTAATTTTAAAATCATTTTTATCAATCTTGTTATAATCTGACAAGCTTACTTGAAAAATAATCTCTACCTGGTTCGGAAAAGTGCTAATTTTATATTGATTGGGCAAGTTTTCAACCTTAATGGGTAAAGTGAATTTAGCTTCCGTAAATTTTTCAACAAGTCCGCTAACTATGACTTCTTGAACGCTATAATTAACTTTAGATGATTCGTCTAAAACTAATAAGGGTATTTTAATTTCAAAAGGGGCGTTTACAGCTGTTAACTCTCTTTTTTCAGATTCAACTTGAATGATTGAATCTATTAAATTTTCAGGTCCTGAAATTGAAACCTCACTAGGTTCTACTTTTAGGTTTCCAAATAAATTATACCCAGATTGGTATTGAATGTCAATGCTTGGAATAATTTTCACTTTCTTTGTAGTACTCAAGCCTACAACATAAAACAAAGTGTCTGGTTTTACGGCAAACACCTCAACATCAGAAATGAGTTGTGTTGATATTTGTGACAATAGATCTTCAGAAAGTTGATAATAAGTATTGCCATTTTTCTGTTTAACATCTTGTAAATCAACTTTTACTTTTCTTTTAAATAAATGATATTTAATCAAATCAAAGCCAAATGTTTTTAATGTTACGTCAATAGTTTTTAATGGCTCTTCCTGTAACATTTTATCTTGTGATAAATTATAATATTCAACATTAATGTGTACCGTATCAGTATATTGTTTTGATAGTTTAATTAAAATCCAAAACAAAAAAGACACTGCTAAAAAAATGAGTATCATTTTTGAGCTTTTTGCATTTTTAATTTTACCGTTTGTATTATTATTTTTTACCATTATCTGTTAAATATAAACAAAAAAAGTGAGTTTCATGATTATAAAACTCACCTTACTATAAATTTTTGAATGTTATTTTTTAGGCGTTGTACTTAAGTATTTCTTACTTAATTCCATAGAAATTGCAGAACGTTCAAATTTAATTTTCCCGGCACCAGTTTCAATAACACAAGCATCATCTGTTATATCAATTATTTTACCATGAATACCACTAGTAGTTATTACTTTTGTCCCTTTTTTAATTTCAGATTGAAACTTCTTTTCTTTTTTTTGTCGTTGCATTTGTGGTCTTATCATAAAGAAATAAAATACCAATAACATTGCTGGTATTAGAAAAAGATTACCCATTCCTTCTCCGATTTGTAAAACTATTGCTGTAATCATCATATCTAATTATTTTAATTGACTGTTTAATTTGTTATTTAAAGTACTCTTTACTTTTGGGGTTACATTTGCTTTAATAACCACAGATTCACTCCCTTTAGCTGTATTTGTTGCTAGTGTTACTACTTTAGTTTGCTTATTAGGTTTGTTTGTTGTGTTGAACTTCACTGTAATTTCACCTGAACCACCAACTGGTATTGGTTCTTTTGGCCATTCTGGTATGGTACAACCACAAGAACTCTTGGCGTTACTAATAATTAAATCTGTTTTACCTGTGTTTTTAAACTCAAATGTAGTTTCGACTATTTCACCTTCATCAACTATTCCGAAATCATGTTCGCTTTTAGAAAAAGTAATTGCTGCTGCACCTGCATTAATTTTGTAATCACGCTGTTTTGCAATTTCTATATTCTCTTTTTTTATTTTGCTTACTGCATTTTCTTTTTTACAAGAAACAGTCATGAAAATAGTTAAAATTGCAATCCCAAATATTTTATTATTCATAAAAATTATATTTATATTATTTAATGTATAAAAGTAATAAAATTTAAAGTAATCCTCTTCCTGTTTTCTTGATTTTCTTAGAAGATGTGTAGCCCTTTAATAGCTTATCTAACACACCATTAATAAAAAAACTACTCTTTGCCGTTGAATAATCTTTGGCAATTTCAAGATATTCATTAATAGTTACTCTAGTTGGTATTGATGGGAAATGAACAAATTCTACCAATGCCATTTTTATTAAAATTAAATCTATTTCGGCAATTCTATCTGTATCCCAATTCGGAGTTTTCTCATCAATATCTTCAGTGAAATTATGATGATTCAACGCTGTTTTTCTAAATAACTCTATGCTAAATTCTTCATCATCGACATCCTTATACAGTAGGGATTTATCAAAACGTGTCTCCTCATTTATTTTTTTAATGTTTTTTACAATCCAAGTATTTACAAAAGGAATATCATCAACCCAAGAAATATTATGACTTTCAAAATAATCAAATAATTTATCACTCGGAGCTATTACATTTTTATACAGTTCAACAATAAAAGCTAATTCTTCTTTAGATGATTTTGGCTTTGTATCATTGATATAGTTACTATAAATGTTACTTTCCTTTATAGCATCCCAAATTAACCTTACATATTCA
This sequence comes from uncultured Flavobacteriaceae bacterium, assembly GCA_964428855.1. Lineage (GTDB taxonomy): Bacteria > Bacteroidota > Bacteroidia > Flavobacteriales > Flavobacteriaceae > Aureibaculum. The sequence continues at coordinate 20,183 of CAYRZY010000011.1, read as the reverse complement.
CTATCCTTTTCCCAATTATTGAGCTTTTGAGTTTTAATATAGTCTTTTAATGAAGTGTTATTTTTTAGCTTTTCTAAAAAAGGATGGTCAATAAATCTCCTGTTTGGATTTTTATCTGCTTTTGTAGCTAAATGTTTCTTCTTAGAGATTTCTTGATGTAGCTGTGCCAGATTTTTAATTTCTAACAGTAAACTTATCATTAAAACATACAAATCGTATGTTTTCGAAATACTATAGTTTAAGAATTTCTCTTCTTTTACAATATCATCACTTTTTGATTGCAACATTGCATAAATAGATTGCATTATTTTTATTCTAATATGTCTTCTATTTAGCATAATTAAAAATTTGTTACGAATAGCGAAAGAACTTAAAATTTGTATCTTCGTTGTTATAAAAAAATCGAGGCAAAGGTAAAGTATTAGAACTTTGTGTCAAAATATAAATTGGCTTATCAATAAATTTTATTTTTACAAAAATTATCCTGATTTTTAGCCTTTTAAATACCTTATCAACTATTGAAAGCATTACGTTATATAAATAAGTTTTTCTACAAATATAAATACCGGTTAATTATCGGAATTATTTGTACAGTAATAGCTAGAATGTTATCATTAGTTACACCAAGGCTAATCGGAAAATCATTAAATATTGTTGAACAATATACCCGAAATGAAATTACAGATTTACAACTAGTAAAAGATGAATTGTTTCAAAATATCTTATTCATTCTTGCTGCAGTAGTACTTTCTGGGGTTTTTACTTTTATCATGAGGCAAGCCATTATTAATATGTCACGCTTTATAGAATTTGATCTTAAAAATGAAATTTTTGAACAATATCAAAAGCTGTCATTAAATTTTTATAAAAAAAATAGAACTGGCGATTTGATGAATCGAATTAGTGAAGATGTTGGTAAGGTAAGAATGTATGTTGGGCCTGCAATTATGTATTCTATCAATATGATTACCTTATTTGTAATAGTGATTTCATATATGATTAAAATTGATTTAACACTTACCCTATATGCAGTATTACCCTTACCAATCTTATCTGCTTCAATCTATTTTTTAAGTAGAGAGATTAATAAAAGAAGCAGGGTTGTACTTGAGTATTTATCAAAACTAACCTCCATTACACAAGAATACTTCTCAGGAATGAACGTCATAAAAGCCTATGGGATAGAAAAACAAACTTTTAAAGACTTCGACACTATTGCTGATGAAAGTAAAGAAAAGAATATTGCTCTGTATAAATTACAAGCCTTATTTTTTCCGTTAATGATACTATTGATAGGAATCAGTAATATTTTAGTCATTTATGTTGGTGGAATGCGTTACATTAATGGATTGATTAGTTTTGGAGTCATCGCCGAATTTATTATTTATGTAAATATGCTAACTTGGCCTGTAGCAGTCGTAGGTTGGGTAACTTCAATAGTACAGCAAGCTGAAGCTTCTCAAAAAAGAATTAATGCCTTTTTAGAAATTCAACCCGAAATACAGAATTTTGTAAATGAAGCTTCAAAAATTGAAGGGAAAATAGAATTTAAAAATGTCACCTTCACCTATGATGATACTAACACTACTGCTTTAAAAAATGTTTCTTTTGTCTTAGAAAAAAATAAAACACTGGCTATTTTAGGTAAAACCGGATCAGGTAAATCAACCATTGCCAATCTTATTGCTAGACTATATGATGTAAAACAAGGAGAAGTTTTGATTGATGATAAGCCTATTAAAAAGGTTAATCTAGAAAGCTTAAGAAATAGTATTGGTTTTGTACCCCAAGAAGCCTTTTTATTTTCTGACACCATTGAAAATAATATTAAATTTGGCAATAAAGATGCCATTAAAGAAATTATTACAACTGCTGCTAAAAACGCACATATACATAGTAATATTGAAGATTTCTCTAAAGCCTATGACACATTTGTTGGCGAAAGAGGAGTTACTCTGTCTGGTGGACAAAAACAAAGAATCTCTATTGCTAGAGCAATAATTAAAGAGCCTCAACTATTAATTTTTGACGATTGTTTATCTGCTGTTGATACAGAAACAGAAGAGATAATTCTCAATAATTTGAATGCTATAAGTAAAGATAAAACTACTATTATAATAACACACCGTGTTTCTTCTGCTAAAAATGCAGATTTAATCATTGTTCTAGATGAAGGCAAAATTATTCAACAAGGTACGCACGATCAATTATTTAGTAAATCAGGATTTTACCAAAATATTTACAACCAGCAACTTATAGAGAAAACAATTGAATAATTAAGAGACAAGACAAAAGAAAAGAAATAAAGTGTTGTTCAAATCATTTATTTTTTTAGATTTGTGTCATATTGATTCATTTAAATTAATAAAAAAGTTGAGATTATTATGAGCGATTACGAATATTCAGAACAAGAAGAAATATTTTCACAAGTATTAAGAGCAGGTAGACGAACTTACTTTTTTGATGTAAGATCTACAAAGGCAGGAGATTATTATTTAACTGTTACAGAAAGTAAAAAATTCACTCATGATGATGGTTCTTTTCATTATAAAAAACATAAAATTTATTTATATAAAGAAGATTTTAGTGAATTTAATGAAATGTTAGCTAAAGCAACTGACTATATTATTAATGAAAAAGGTGAAGAAGTTATTTCAGAACGTCACCAAAAAGATTATCAAAAACCAAGTGAAGTAGAAGCTGTTGATGATACAGAAACTAAATCTACTGATAGCTTTACAGATGTAAGCTTCGATGATATATAACAAATAGACTAATTCAAATATAAAAAAGACTACTTCTTATAAGTAGTCTTTTTTATGCCTGAGATTTGTTATTGTTTGATAAAAAAGCCCAGCTCATCATTTTACTGATAAATTGGGCAAATCAACTAACCTACTATATTATAAAAGTTATATCAAATTGTAAAACTCATTTCGCGATATATAAAACATCCAGCAATAGTTTCAAAAAATGAGTCCCACTTACTTTAGCAATTTTCTCTATTTTTCGGTTAGCTTATACAGCTATTACAATTTCTTTTAAACTGACCACATAAAAGAAGCTACAATCATCCAAACTCCAACAGCCAAACCCAATAACCCCAACTGTCCTTGTTTGGGTGCAATTTTAGCTCTAATCAATTCAGCTTTTTGTTTTGCTTCGTCATTTTTTGCTAAATACTCACTAATTAATCCATAGCCTAACATAAAACCTAAACCAGCCTCTACAATACTACCTGCTAATAAGGTAATCCACCATACAGGTGCAACTGACAACCAGCCCATATTTAAAAATGCTGAAATAATTCCCCAAATACCCCAGAAACAAAATACTACACCTATCCAACCTTGGTAAGGAGCTACTTTATCTAACAATTCTTTAGCGTTAGGTTTTTTTGATAAGATTAATGATGGTACTGCGATGATACTTAACAATACTAATGAAATTCCGTAAATCATAATTTTATTTTTTTAATGGTTAATAATTTGATTACAAAATTGCGGTAAAAGACACGTGTGTGAAACACCGATTTCGGGTAAATTAAGCCCCCTGAAAATGGGGGGAGGAAATTTAAAATTACCTTTTAACCTGTATTCTATGATTAAAAAAAGAATTTTGGTTGGGAGTTATGTAGAAGTCATTACAAACATTGCTAATGCGGATGCTTTTTCAAACAAAAGTATATAATAGAAGGTCTCTCAGGTTTTAATCTAACAAACCCAGTTTAATAGCATATTTAGTCAAACCTGCTAGATTACGAACTTCAAGTTTAGAAATTAAATTTTTTCTATAACCTTCAATAGTATGTTTACTTAAAAAGAGTTGCTCTGCAATTTCTTGAGTGGTGTTTTCTTCAGCAATTAGCTTTAACACTTCTTTTTCTCTGTTAGTTAATGAAGTAATTACTTCTTTCTCTTTAGTAAACATACTTTGCATATATGCCTGTTTTATACTCTCAGAAAAATACTTTTCACCTTTTAAAATAGTCTCAATAGCTAACAAAAGTTCTGTTTTTTCAGCATTTTTGGGCACATAACCATCAACATTATCTTCAGTCAACGTATGTATAGTTTTTGAATCATGGAGCATACTCACTACTAATGTCTTAATTTTAGGATACTTCGTTTTGATATGTTTATTTAAATCAATACCTGTTACATCTGGCATGTTCACATCCGTTACTACTAAATCAATGTTTTCTCCTTTAATATTATCGAGATATTTAATTACATTCTCACCACTATTGGCTGTCATAACAACTTCAACATCAGATTCGTTTGCTATAATACTTAACAAACCGTCTAAAAACATTTTATGGTCATCTACTACTATTAATCTTCTTTCAAGTGTCATAATTTATTGGAATTTCAATGGTAACTGCTGTACCTCTGTTAATTATTGAATCTATATTGATCGTTGCGTGTAATACTTCTAACCTACTTTTTATGTTTTGTAAGCCGATACCTGATGGTGTTTTTTCTTTATCAAAACCGATACCATTATCTTCAAACAACAATTGTAAGATATTATTATGAATATTTACATGAATTTCTACATTTTTTGCTTTAGCATGTTTTAGTGTATTAGTAATTAACTCTTGTAAAATGTTAAAAACCTCAACCTGAATATGTTCATCTAATGCGTTTATTTTATCTTTAGGATGCGGTATAAAAGTAATATCTTGATCTGATGCTTTATCTAATTTATCAATATAATCACTAATTAAAGTTGTAAAAGCATTTTGACTGAATTTACTTGGTATTAGATTATGAGAAATTTCTCTTACTTGTTGATAGGTTTCATCTAGCTGATCTACAATAGTTTTCTTTACAACTTCTTTATCACTTAAATTATTCATCTGTAATTTAATTGCTGCCAAATTCCCGCCTATACTATCATGCAACTCTCTTGCTATGCGTCCTCTTTCTTCATCTTGAGCTTCTATCGATGCTTTTACTAATTTTAATTCTTGGGCTTTAATTAATGATGCTACTTTTTGTCTGTTAATTTCTTCTTGTTTCACATTCAATTGACTTTGAACTTGTAATTTTTGATAGTACATATATAACAAAGCAATAATAGGTATTAATACAACCGAAAAACCTATTAAAAATGCATTCTTAATCGTTTTTTGTCTTTTAATTTCACTCTCTTTTAATAACTGTTCTTCTTGAAGCGATAAAATTTCATTCTCTTTTTGAGCGGTTTGATATTTAGTTTCAAGTTCTTTTACTTCCTTTCTTTTTTGATTGTTAATAATCTGATCAGAAACAGACTGATATTGTGTCATCAAGTTATATGCATTTTTATAATCATCTAGTTCTACATAGAGATCAATCATACTTTCCGCAATTACTTTTTGCGATTCTAATTGATTCCATTGCACAGAATTAACATAAGCTGTTGATAAAACCATTTGTGCTTCATCATATTGTTTGTTTTTTTTATAAATATATCCTATCCTCAATACAGCTTCAATATGAAGATCATAATATTCTTTTTCTAAGGATTTATCCTTAACTTCTTTCAGGTATTTATAAGCTAGGTTAAAATCTCCCTCTAACATGGCTGCCGTTCCCAAATTGACTTTTATCTTTAATTGGGGTTTTTCTAATTTTAAATTATTGAAACCTGATAGTGCTTTTTTATAATATTTTTCTGACAATACAAAGTCTTCTTTATACAAAAAAATATCACCATAATACTTATTAGCAAATGCATTTATCTTTGTGTCATTACTTTTATTTACACATTCATCTAACAAAGAAATTGCTTTTTTATATTCAACTTTTTTAATATAAACCTTAGCTAACCCTAGCTTATGTAGATAATGTAGAATTGGTTTTATAGAAACTGGCGTGATTTCAATACCATGTAAATAATACTGCATAGCATCGTCATACAAGCCTTTTTGAAAACTTCCTTTACCTAAGATCTGATATGACTTAGATAAGGATAATGAATTTGTTAGTTTATCAGGTGTGTGATATTCAGCTTCATTTTTTAAATAATTACCATAAAATATAATAGAATCAGTATTGCCTAATTGAATGTGAATGTTAGCAATTTCTTCTACCAATTTAACTCTATCATCAAAATTTTCAGAAGCTTCCAATTGTTGATATAATGAATCTGGAATATGCTGAGGTATAACACCAAATGCTTTATAATTATCTCTTTGCCCTTGTGCCATCAATAAAAGAGAGGAAAACAATAAAAATATAAAACTATAATTCTTTTTATTCATAAAGATATGTATCAATACTTAATTTATTAAAATAATATTTGTAAAAATAATCAAAGTGATTTGAATAATCCCAACTATTATTTTTTATATATTTGTCATTCATTTGAATTCAATATACTATGAACTCTAAAATATGGGTTTCTCCTCCTCATATGACCGGTGAAGAATTAGAATACATCCAAAATTCTTTATCTGAAAACTGGGTTTCTTCTGTGGGTCCTGATATTAATAAATTTGAAGATACTATTCAAAATTATTTAAACAGTACTGATGAAGTTATTGCTTTAAATTCTGGTACTTCTGCTATCCATCTAGCATTAATTCAATTAGGTATAACTCATGGAGATGAAGTAATTTGTCAAAGTTTTACTTTTTCTGCATCTGCCAATCCAATACTATACTTGGGAGCTAAGCCTGTTTTTGTTGATAGTGAGAATGATACCTGGAATATCTGTCCTAAACTATTAGAAGAAGCAATTAAAGATAGAATTTCAAAAGGTAAAAGACCTAAAGCAATTATTGCTGTCCATTTATATGGGATGCCTTATAAGGTAACAGAAGTCCATCATATTGCTAAAAAATATGAGATTCCTGTTATTGAGGATGCTGCTGAAGCATTAGGAAGCGAATACAAAAATGAAAAATGTGGCATTTTTGGTGATATTGGTATATTATCCTTTAACGGAAATAAAATAATTACAACCTCAGCAGGTGGTGCATTAATTTGTAAATCAAAAGAGATAAAGAATACCATCATTCATTTGGCAACTCAAGCCAAAGATGATGCTCCACATTATCAACACACAAAAATTGGTTATAATTATAGAATGTCAAACATTTTATCAAGTATCGGACTTGCTCAAATGAAAGCGATTAAGAATAGAATAACTTCAAGGCGAGATAATTATAATTTTTACACTAAAAATTTAAAAATTAATTCAACGATTACTTTCTTAAAAGAACCTGAAAATTTTCTCTCCAACAGATGGATGACTACTCTCTTAACTAAGTCCTATGAAGATAGAGAAAGATTAAGATTGCTTTTAGAAAAAAACAATATTGAGTCAAAACCGCTATGGAAACCATTACATTTACAACCTGTTTTTTTAGAATTTCCGTCATATGTTAATGAGGTTTCTGAAAATTTATTTAACAAAGGACTCTGTTTACCTAGTGGATCAAACTTATCAAATAATGATTTAGAAAGAATAACAACACTAATAAACAAACATTATGAAGTTTAAAATGAAAAACAATTAACAATTCAATAAAATAATTTTTTAAAACATAAATAACTCTTATTTTCGCAAAAAAAACAAAATGAAAACAAAATTCTCCAACCTTAAAAGAAGTTTAGTAATTATTAGTGCTGCACTGTTCATGTTATCATGTGGTAGTAAACAAGATATTGTTTACTTTCAAGACGCTGATTTAGCTTCAATGAGTAGACCCATCAAAAATTACAGTCCAGTTATTAAACCAGACGATGCTTTGACCATTACTGTTTCAGCTCTTGATGTAGTTTCTGTTAGACCTTTCAATTTAATTGCTGTAGCATATGCTGAAAATGACGGTGAAATAGGGCGAACAGCTATGCAAAGTTATTTAGTTGATGCCAATGGTAATATTGACTTTCCTGTTTTAGGCACCTTAAAATTAGCTGGTTTGAACAGAGTTCAAGCTACAAATTTGATAAAAGATATGTTGAAAGAATACATTAATGATCCAATTGTTAACTTAAGAAATATAAATTTTAAAATAACAGTTTTAGGTGAGGTAAAAAACCCAGGAACATTCACTGTACCTAACGATAGGATTACTATCTTAGAAGCTTTAGGCTTGGCTGGAGACTTAACCATATATGCTGAAAGACATAACATAATGGTTGTAAGAGAAGAAAATGGTAAAAAAACCTATAATCGAATTAATTTAACTTCAGAAGAAATCTTTAATTCACCAATGTACTACCTGACTCAAAATGACGTTATATATGTTCAACCAAATAACTCAAGAATAAAAGGATCAACAGTAGGTTCTAGTACAAATGTAGTTTTGGGCGTGGTTTCTGCTCTTTTAACAACTGCAGCAATAGTCGTTAGTTTAGTTGCACTAAATAAATAAGTTAAATATTTTTTAATGGAATTTGAAAACACTAATAATACTCCAGAAGATAATAGTTCTATAACTGGCTTACATTTAAGAGAACAAATTGAAAAATATTCGAGGTATTGGAAATGGTTTTTATTAGCTATATCCCTCACTTTTTTATACACAACTTTCAACCTAAACTTTCAACGATATAATTACGAAGCACAAAGTACCATAAAAATTAAAAACGAAAAAAACGGAGATAAATCTGCGATGTCTGCTTTTCAAGATATGGGTATTATGAGTGGTGGTGGTAAGAATAATATAGATGATGAAATAGAAGTTTTGCAATCTAAATCTTTAGTTGCTGAAGCCATACAGTCACTTAAATTAAATGTTGAGTTTTTTACCAAGAAAAATTCTCTTAGTGCATTTCTTGATGACAACCTTGGATTTACAACTAATTTTTATGAGACTGAAAATTATGAAAATCCTCCATTAAAACTCAATTTTTTTATTAGTGATTCTGCTTTATATAAGGTCGATTCTGAATTTATTATAACTATTAATTCTCCTACTAAATATACCTTTAGCAACCCAGACAAATCTGTAGTTAAAACTCAATCTTTTGGAGAAAAAATCACTACAAATTTTGGTGATATTATTATATTACCAAATCTAGATTTACAAAAAAACAACTTGATTGGAGAAGATATTTTAGTACGTATCACATCTGTAAGAAATTTAGCAAAAGCATATGTTCTAGGGTTAGTTATTGAACCTATTGCAGAATTTTCTAATGTAATAAAGTTAGCAGCATCTGATAGTCATAGAAAAAGAGCAGAAGATTTTTTAGATGAATTAGTAGCAAAATATAACAATCGTTCAATAGTTTTGAAAAAGGAATTAACAAAAAGCACCTCTGACTTTGTTACAGAAAGATTAAGAATTATTTCTGAAGAATTGTATGATGTTGATCAAGCTGCTGAAATTGTAAAATCACGCTATGGAGCTTCTGATGCAGTTTCAAGTGCTGGAATAAATTTACAAGCTGGACGGCAAATAGAGCAAAATGTTGTTGCAGCAGGCACACAACTAGAGCAAACTTCTGCAATAAAAGGATTTGTTGCTAATAAAGGTAAAAACGAAACTATACCAAATGTAGGTATCGTAGATCCTACAGTAGCTCATAATGTTGAAAAGTACAATGAATTGATATTAACTAAAAATAAGTACCTAAAAAATTCAACTGAAAAAAATCCTATTGTAGTTAATTTGACTGACCAGATTAAATCTCTTGAAAATGACATTAACCAAGGCTTAAATAATGTTGAGTCTTCTCAAAAAATAACTTTTGACAATTTAAATAAACAGTTAGGTCTTACCCAATCTAGAATATATGGAGCTCCTAAACAAGAAAGAGCAATTAGAGATGTTACTCGTAAACAACAAACCAAAGAGGCCTTGTATTTATACTTATTACAAAAAAGAGAAGAAACAGCAATTACTTTGGGTGTTGCTGAAGCTAAAGCAAGAGTAATTGATAAAGCTGAAACTAAAAAAAACCCTACTTCTCCAAAAAAGAAAATGAGTTATTTAGGGGCTTTAATAGCTGGTTTATTTATTCCTTTTATCATATTGTATTTAAATGAAATTCTAGATTCTAAAATACACAATAGAGAAGATGTAGAGAGAGTTTTAAATATCCCAGTTATTGGAGATATTCCTAAATTAGAAGCAAAATCTAATAGATACCTTATCAAAAAAGAAGACCATACTGGTATAGCAGAGTCCTTTAGGATTTTACGTACCAATTTAAATTTTATTTTGCCTAAAACTGATTCTGAAGATGGTAAGGTTATTTTTGTCACCTCTACTATTGCCCATGAAGGTAAATCATTAGTTGCAACAAATTTAGCAACAGTACTGTCGCATGCTGAAAAAAAGACTATTATATTAGGTTTAGATATTAGAGCACCTAAAATAGAACCTTATTTAGGAGTAAGAGGCAAGCAAGGAGTTACAAATTATATTGTCAATTCTGATATTAAACCTAAAGATCTTGTAATTCAAGCTCCAAAAAATGATTATTTAGATATTATCTCTTCTGGAGATTTAGCACCAAACCCAGCTGAGCTATTAATGAATGATAGAATAAAAGAATTATTTGGTTTCGCTAGAAAAAATTACGATTATGTAATTGTTGACACTGCTGCATTTAGCATGGTTACAGATACGCTATTATTAAGTCAACATGCAGATGCCTTTATTTATGTGATAAGAGCAAATTTTTTAGATAAACGTATGCTAAAATATATAAAATTTCTTTATAACGAAAAAAGAATACCAAACATGGCTTTGTTGCTTAATGGTGTTGATCAGAAAAAAACTTACGGTTATGGTTATGGCTACGGTTATGGTACTGAGTTTGAAAAAGCACAAAAGCCTTGGTGGAGAAGGTTGTTTTAATTGCTAACATAATTAGTAATATGAACTAAAAAAACATCTAAAGTTATATAACTTTAGATGTTTTTTTATTAATTCTAAAACAAGATCTAAACTTTTAAAGTTTTATCATAAGGTATCGCATCTAAAAAATGTTGAATAACTCCCATTCTTGTAGATGTTTTTCTGTTGGCTTTAATTACCTTAAAAGGGATAGCTCTTTCTTTTTTGGTGTTTTCAAACATTAACTTTTTATATTTAGTGTAGACATCCCACAATTCTTGAGCTTTTTCGTCTACAGGTGTCATCTTCCATTGTTTTAACGGATCCTTTTTTATTTCAGTAAAACGTTTGCTTTGCTCTGTCTTTGAAATAGACATGTATATTTTAACTAATCTAATACCAGATTCTGTTATCATACGCTCAAAATCATTGACTTGATTCATAAACACTTCATACTCTTTATCAGTACAAAATCCGTTTACTGGTTCAACTACGGCTCTATTGTACCAACTTCTATCAAAAAAAACAATCTCGCCAGCATTTGGAAATTGATTGATATAACGTTGAAAATACCACTGTGATTTTTCTTCATCATTTGGTTTTGGTAAAGCAACAATTCTATAATTACGTTGATTGATTCTCTCTGTTATTCTACGAATAGCACCTCCCTTACCTGCAGCATCCCTTCCTTCAAAAATTACAATAATTCGTTCATTCTCTTGCATAGCCCATGTCTGCAATCTTACCAATTCAACTTGTAACTTCTCTAATTTTTTTACATAATCTAAATAACGTAAGGCTTTTGAAGGAGAAAAAACTTCTTGACCCAATAAAGCATGTAATCCTTTATTAGAATTTAATTTTTTAATATCTATCTCTGAATAATTAATCTTTTCCATAAATTTAATCTAATTGGTGAGCTGATCTAAAATATCTCATAATAACATTTGGGTCAGGCAACAGTGTTGTCATGGCTTTATCTTTATCTGGATAATCAAACTGAGACAATACATAACGCATCGTCTCTAATCGAGCAACTTTTTTATCATTTGCTTTTACAGTAATCCACGGACAATAAGCTGTATGAGTTTTACTAAACATTTGCTCTTTATAGAAAGTATATTTATCCCATAATTCTTGGCCTTTTTGATCTACAGGACTAAACTTCCATCTTTTTAATGGTGTCTTCAATCTTGCATCAAATCTAGATTTTTGCTCATCTTTAGAAATAGAAAACCAAAATTTAATAATTTTAACTCCGTCTTCATACAACATATGTTCAAATTCTGGTACTTGAACCATAAATCGATTGTATTGCTCATCAGTACAGAAGCCCATAACAGGCTCTACTACAGCTCTATTATACCAACTCCTATCAAAAAATACAATTTCACCTGGGTTTGATAATTCTTTTATATAACGTTGAAAATACCACTGTCCTTTTTCTACTTCAGTAGGTTTTGTCAATGCTACTAAATTTATTGATCTCGGGTTTAAATGTTCAGAAAATCGTCTTATATTACCTCCTTTACCTGCTGCATCTCTTCCTTCAAAAATAATTACAACACGTTTTTTCTCAGCATAAATCCACTTTTGTAATTTTACCAATTCTATTTGGAGCTTTTTAAGCTCATCTTCATACTTTAATTTTTTAAGTACTTTATCAATATTCTTACCTTTTTTCTGAATTACATCTAACAATTCTTCTCTAGAAGTAATCGTTTCAAATTCTTCTTTAGTAATTTTTACATCTAAACTTTCACTCATGTGATAATAATTTAATTTTTTACTATAAACCCTCCTTAAAAGGACTTATAAATTTACAAAATAAAGGCTAAAAAAGATAGGTAAATACTACTTATTTTTTAAAATTTAGTGTGGTAGAACTAATAATAGAAATACAATCTTGTAATTGCTCTTCATTCATTACCAATGGTGGAGCAAAACGAATAATATTACCATGGGTTGGTTTGGCTAATAAACCATTTTCTTTTAAAGCCATACAAATATCCCATGCGGTACTACTGTCTTCGCTATCATCAATTACAATAGCATTTAACAATCCTTTTCCTCTTACCAACTTCACTAAACTAGTTTGTTTGATTAAATCTTGCATACCTTCTCTAAATAGCTTTCCTAATTTCTCTGCATTATCTGCTAAATTCTCTTCTTCTACGACTTCTAATGCAGCAATAGCTACAGCTGATGATAGCGGGTTCCCTCCAAAAGTAGAGCCATGTGTACCTGGTTTTATCACTTCCATAATGGCATCATCTGCCAATACTGCCGAGACTGGTAAAACACCTCCTGAAATTGCTTTTCCGAGGATTAAAACATCTGGTTTAATATCAAAATGATTAACAGCTAACAATTTACCTGTACGTGCAATACCTGTTTGCACTTCATCAGCAACAAACAAAACATTGTGCTCTTTACATAAATTATAAGCATCGACTATATAATTATCGTCTGGCACAAAAACTCCTGCTTCGCCTTGAATAGGCTCAACTAAAAATGCAGCTACATTCTCATCTTTCAATTCTTTACGTAATGCATCTATATCATTATACGGTATCGAAACAATACCAGGTGTAAACGGTCCGAAATTTTCTGTTGCTACAGGATCATTAGATGCAGATATAATGGTTACCGTTCTACCGTGAAAATTATTCTCACAAACAATAATTTTTGCTTGATTTGAAGGGATTCCTTTTTTTTCATATCCCCATTTTCTAACTAACTTAATTGCAGTCTCTACAGCTTCTGCACCAGTATTCATTGGCAGTACTTTGTCAAAACCAAAATACTCAGTTACATATTTTTCATAGACTCCTAACTTATCATTATAAAATGCTCTTGAAGTCAATGTCAAAACATCAGCTTGCTCTTTTAACGCATTAATAATTTTTGGATGACAATGTCCTTGATTCACCGCAGAATATGCCGATAAAAAATCATAATACCTATTCCCTTCAACATCCCAAACATAAACACCCTCTCCTCTATTCAACACTACTGGAAGCGGATGATAATTATGTGCTCCATATTTATCCTCTAATTTTATTGCTTCTTCTGATGATATCTGTTCTTTAATCATTACTCTCTAATTAAACTATTAAAACATTATAAATTCCTTCTTTACCGAAGTATCGGGAGGAGAAAAATCATCCTACTATCAAAATTAAACTGTTTTTGTTTTTCTAAACATAAAGAATACCCCTACCAATGCTAAAGGAATACTTAACAATTGACCTGTATTTAGTTTTATGCTAATATCTATCCATTCTTCAAGACCTCCTTGCCACTCTTTATAAAACTCTACAATGAATCTTACAGACCATATCATTACCATCCAAACTCCAAAAAGATAACCCAATTGTTGCTTTTTATCAGTTTTCCAATAAATATACCATAGCACTAAAAAGGTCATCAAATAACCTACCGCTTCATAAATTTGTGTTGGATATCTATTAGGTACTTCTGCTAAAATTTCTTTAAAACGAGAGCTGTTTGCTATTAAATTATAAGCTTTATTAACTTCTTTTGCTCCTGTGACTCCCATTGCTTTATATTCACTAATATCATTTCTGATAAATTTAAATCCGAAATCACTACCAGTAGCTTTTCCAACAATTTCTGAATTGAATAAATTACCAAAACGCACAAACATTCCTGCAACTGCTGCTGGAATAGCCACTCTATCCAACGTCCATAACAAAGGTTTTTTAACCACTTTCTTACTATAAAACCACAAAGCAGTAATAATTCCAATAAATGCTCCATGGCTAGCCAAACCTCTAAAACCTGTATATTCAAAAGGATCTAGTTTAAAAGGTAAAAAAACTTCTGCCAAGGTATAATCTTCCTCATAAAAAACATAATGACCAATACGTGCACCCAAAAGCATCGCTATTACAGTGTACATAAAAAGTGAGTCTAATTTTTCTATAGAAATATTATCTTTTTTGAAAATCATTTTCATGATATATAATCCTAAAACAAAAGACATTACAAACATTAAACTGTAATATTTAATAGGAAAAGAACCTACAGTAAATAAATCTGGATTAAAATTCCAATCAATTGATAAGAAAAAATGCATACGTATAATTTAGGGTGTAAATATAGTTATTTGTTATTGAAAGATTAAAAATTGAAATAAAGAATTTTCTTAAAAAAAATGAACTACTCATGACAATGGAGCAAAAAAAATGTATCGCGGACAAGCTTAGTTTTCATCCTTTTCTGGAACTGGGTCGTGTCCTTCACCTCCCCAAGGGTGACAACTCCCTATTCTCTTCATTGCTAACCATCCTCCTTTAAAAAGTCCATGTTTTTGTAAAGCTTCTACTGTATAATGCGAACATGTTGGTGTATACCTACAACTAGAAGGTGTATAAGGTGATATTGCCACTTGATAAAAGCGAACGATTAAAATAAATGGATATGTTAGTATTTTTCCCATCTTTAATTCTTCCCAAAGGGAAGAAAAGTAATACTGTAATTATTTATATTTTCATTATATTTTGAGTTTCTTACCTTGAGGAAGACAGAAGATGGGCTTCTAAATTGTAAATGTTGTTCCGTCAGCTCCATCTTTTAGCTGAATTCCTTTTGCTAATAATTCGTCTCTGATTTTATCTGACAATGCCCAATCTTTATTTACTCTTGCTTCATTACGCATGTTGATTAGCATACTTACAACAGCTGACAACTTCTCTGAATTGTCCTTTGAAGTTAAATCTTCCAATCCTAACACATCAAAAACAAAAATATTCATCGTTGCTTTAAGCACTTCTAAATCAGTTGCTTTTAAAGTTTCTTTTTTATCAATCAATAAATTGATAAACTTTACACCTTCAAAAAGTTGTGCGATTAGAATTGGCGTATTAAAATCGTCATTCATAGCATCGTAACAACTCTGTTTCCATGCATTAATATCTAAACTTGATGTTTTACTTGGCTCAATATTATTCAATTGATTTACGGCATTCATCAATCTATTATAGCCTTTTTCAGAAGCCTCTAGAGCATAATTAGACAAATCTAAAATACTTCTATAATGAGCTTGCATTATAAAAAAACGTGTTACACTTGTGCTAAATGCTTTAGATAGAATGTCATTATTTCCTTCATAAATCTCACTAGGTAAAATAGAATTACCTGTTGATTTTGACATCTTTTTCCCGTTAAGGTTTAACATATTGGTGTGCATCCAATAATTTACTGGTGCATTATGATTGCAAGCCTGTGCTTGTGCTATTTCACATTCATGATGTGGGAATTTTAAATCCATTCCTCCTCCATGGATATCAAACTGCTCTCCTAAATACTTTGTACTCATTACGGTACATTCTAAATGCCAACCAGGAAAACCTTCAGACCAAGGTGAGTTCCATCGTTGTATATGTTCTGGTTCAGCTTTTTTCCAAAGTGCAAAATCTTGTGGATTCTTCTTATCAGACTGTCCGTCTAATTCACGTGTATTCTCTATAGCATCTTCGATAATACGTTTGGAAAGTATTCCGTAATTTTCTTTTTCATTGTATTTTAAGACATCGAAATAAACTGAACCGTTTACCTCATAGGCCAATCCGTTATCAATAATTATTTGAATAGCTTCAATCTGCTCAACAATATGACCCGTAGCGGTTGGCTCTATACTTGGTGGTAAAAAATTATATTGCTTTAAAACCTCATGAAAATCAACGGTATAACGCTGAACAACTTCCATAGGTTCTATCTTTTCTAATCTTGCTTTTGTAGATATTTTATCTTCAGAATTATCATCGGTTAAATGACCTGCATCTGTAATATTTCTAACATAACGCACTTTATAGCCTACATGTAAAAAGTAACGATATATCATATCAAAACTCATAAAAGTTCTCACATTACCTAAATGCACATTGCTATAAACCGTTGGACCACAGACATACATACCAATAAACCCTTTTGTTATTGGTTTAAATATTTCTTTTTTACCCGAAAGTGTATTGTATATTTTTAACTCTTGCATTGTGTTTTGTAATAAGAGTTCAAATATAACATTAAGATTTTACATTTGTAAGAGAAAATAAAAAAGCCTCAAGGATGTTAAATTTCTTTGAGGCTTGAATTATATATTTTACTGCACCCTTAATCTCGAAATGCAATAACGTCCTCTCCGAACCCGCCTAAGGCGAGACATGCTCGAAGCAGAGCGTCGAGGAATTCTATTTATTAATTTGTACTAATCTTACTATAATTTACATTCATGTTAAATTCAGTTCCTTTAGGGACATAAATGGTCAGTTTAGTTCTCACGTTGGCTTTATTTCTATTTTTCAAAATATTTCTTACTTTCTTATGTCGTTTTCTAGCTTCTTCTCCCCTTTTTCGTGCCAATTCACCTCGTTTCCTGGCTATTTCACCTCTTTTTCGTGCCAATTCACCACGTTTTCTTGCGATCTCCCCTCTTTTCCTTGCTAATTCAGCTCGCTGCTTTGCTCTTTTAGCAATCATACCTGCTTTTTTTTGTAGCTTACTAAAATTATCTTTATTAGCTTCTTGCCACTCTTGCAAATACTTTTGATCTTTTTTAAGTTTTTCAAAATCAAAATTTTCACTTATGGAGTCCACACTAAAATTATAATTATAGATGCTATTAAAAATACTATCATTAAAAACTTCAGAAAAATTCATTTCAGGAAAAGAAAAATCCATTGAATCTAATACGCCTAAACTCTCTATAGAGAGTTCTGGCATTTCAAAATTAAAGTCCTCAAAATCAAACTCGTGATCAAAATGAGGAGAGTGGCCAGAATGAGATTTAGATTTAATCGTTGCTTTACCATTACTTGCATTTAAGGATACATTCCAAGTATTTAAATATGATTGTGCTTCTCTATTTGAGACTCCTTCTACCTTCATTATAGCATCAATCTTAATTTTATCCTTTTTCCATTCTTTAATCTCTATATCAGCATAATTGGCATATAAAGTCACTTCTCCTCCTTTTTTGAAGGATATCTCACTAGTGTATTCTTTTTGAAAACTCTGAGCTAACAATGTGTTAATCGCAAAAAACACAATGACTACTAATTTATAGGATATTTTGTTCATTTTTATTGTTTTTAATAGTATTTAACTTCTCTTTTAGTTGCAATAATAATTGCAAGCGTAATTGTAAATTATCAATCAATGCATTGATTGATTTTTCACTAATTCTATCGATATCTAATTGTGCACTTTCTTTTTTATATTGAGTAGTCAACTCACCTAACTTCTCAAGGTATTTATCTAACACTGGTTTATTCTCTTCACTTATATCTATTTGAGTAAGCTCAAAAGCTATAGCATTTGTATAATAATTCTCAATTTTTTCTAGTTCTGGAGACAGGCTTCCTAAGGTGACAACTTCTTCTATTTTAACCGAATCAGGTACGTTATTCGTTGGAACAAGGTAATAGCCTAAACTCAATAACAAAACAACAGTTGCAGCAACTTTTAAAAATATAAAACTAGCTTTCGGTTTTTGATGTAATTCTTTTTTTAACCGTTGTTCAAAAGTAATACGATGATTCTTTGGTAATTTTTTCATCATTTTATGATTTTTTAAATTAATTTTCATGATGCCTATGGTTTAATAGTTCTTTTAATCTGCTTTTTCCTCTTGATAATTGTGATCTTGACGCGACTTCTGAAATTTGCAAAATTTGTGCTACTTCTTGATGATCATAGCCTTCTAACAGATAAAGTTTAACTACGTTTTTACATTTTTGCGGCAATTTTTCTATACAGTTGTAAATAATATTCAAATCAATCTTAGAATCAACTTCCCATTCATCATCATCAATCATTGAAATAACGTCATCATTCAATTCAACTACATCTAACTTTTGTTTTTTTAACCAATCTAAACTTTGATTAATTATGATTCTTTTTAACCATGCTCCAAATGAGGCTTTACCATTATAGCTTTCAATCTTTTTAAAGGCTTTTATAAAAGCCTCTTGCATAATGTCTTGTGCAATCACATCATCTTTGATAAAATTACATGCAGTATTATACATTGCATTACAATACAAATCGTACAATTCTAATTGTGCTTTGGCGTCATTGTTCTTACACCTGCTAATTAAATCTGATTGTGAAATCTCACTCATTTATATAAACATTCTAACTTAAATACGACTCAAAACATCAACTGTTGCAATTTCTCTAAAAAAATATCCTAAATTTACAAATCTTATCTTTTTTAAGGCTATGGATTCAAAAAATAAAAACTTACTAAAAAAAGTAAAAGGCATAAAGCAACCTAAAGCTATTCAAAGAATAAAATTGGCTAGAGAGGAACTTCCTACGTCCAAAGTTTTTATTGAGAATATTATTAAAGGTAACATTACTTATCTAAGTAGAGCTATAACTCTCGTAGAAAGCACAAATACTGCACATCAAAAGAAAGCAAGAAAAATTCTTCAAGGATGCCTACCACATGCTAACAAATCTGTTAGAATCGGAATTACTGGAGTTCCTGGCGTTGGAAAAAGTACTTTTATAGAAGCTTTTGGCAAGTATTTGACTCAATTAGGAAAAAAAATTGCTGTATTGGCAATTGACCCAAGCAGTTCAGTAAATAAGGGTAGTATTTTAGGCGACAAGACTCGAATGGAACAGTTGGTAAAAGACAAAAATGCATTTATTCGTCCTTCTCCTGCTAGTGATTCTTTAGGTGGTGTTGCTAGAAAAACACGAGAAACTATTCTATTATGTGAAGCTGCAGGGTTTGACACCATACTTATAGAAACGGTAGGTGTAGGTCAATCAGAAACCACGGTACACTCAATGGTAGACTTTTTTTTATTGTTAAAACTAGCTGGTGCTGGCGATGAACTTCAAGGTATAAAACGCGGAATTATAGAAATGGCAGATGCCATTATTATCAATAAAGCAGATGGTGGAAATTTAAAAAAAGCAGAACTTGCAAAAATAGAATTTAGCAGAGCATTACATCTTTACCCTCCAAAAAATAGTGATTGGATACCTAAAGTTTCTATCTGTAGTGCTATTGAAAATTCAGGAATTGAAAATGTTTGGGAGATTATTTTATCCTATCTAAACCTAACAAAAAAGAATGATTATTTTGATGAGCGTCGTAAACATCAAAATGAATTTTGGGTATTAGAGACTATTGATGAACAATTAAAACGACAGTTTTATGACAATAAGAATGTAAAAAAAGAACTTAAAAAAGTATTGAAGCAAGTTCAAAACAATCAATTGACTCCTTTTGAGGCTGCTAATAAGGTTATTTCAAGAAAACTAAGGTAACACCTTCATTATTCAATAGGTTATTCAACTATCTCCAATTCAAAAATTAAATCAGTATCTGGTGGTATTTGTCCATGTCCATGAG
>CAYRZY010000010.1:0-24602 GCA_964428855.1 uncultured Flavobacteriaceae bacterium | reverse complement strand
ATAAAATACAAAATAAATGCTAAACGCACATAATGTAACGGTTTCTTTTGCAGGAGAAGATTTGTTTTCAGGTATCACTTTTAAGTTAGATGCAGGGAATAGAGTAGGGCTGGTTGGTAAAAACGGAGCAGGAAAATCTACCTTGTTAAAAATAATTGCCAAAGATCAAGAGTTTGATAAAGGCACCATGGCTTTAGAAAAAGATGTCAGAATAGGCTTTTTAAGGCAAGATATCGATTTTGTATTAGGGCGAACAGTTTTAGAAGAGTCTTATCAAGCTTTTACTGAGATAAAGAAAGTTGAAAAACAATTGGAAGAGGTGAATGTTGCCTTGGTGGAAAGAACCGATTATGAAAGTGAATCTTACAATCAATTGATGATAGATTTAAGTGATTTGACACATCGTTTTGAATTGATTGGTGGTTATAATTATCAAGGTGAGACTGAAAAAATATTACAAGGTTTAGGTTTTAAAAGAGAAGATTTTAATCAGCTTACTGATACTTTTTCTGGAGGATGGCGTATGCGGATTGAATTGGCGAAATTATTATTACAGAATAACGATATTTTGCTGTTAGATGAGCCTACAAACCATTTAGATATAGAATCTATCATTTGGTTAGAAGAGTTTTTAAAAGGGTATTCTGGGGCTATCATGTTGGTTTCGCATGATAAAATGTTTTTAGACAATGTGACCAATCGTACCATTGAAATATCCTTAGGTAAAATATACGATTACAAATACAACTACTCAAAGTATTTGACGCAACGTAATGAAATAAGAGAAAAGCAATTACAGGCTCAAAAAAATCAAGAGAAAGAAATTAAACATACAGAGCAACTTATTGAAAAATTCAGAGCAAAAGCCAATAAAGCTACTATGGCTCAGTCGCTGATAAAGAAATTAAATAAAGTAGCACGTATTGAGGTTGATGCTGAAGATACCTCTGTAATGAAAGTCCGTTTCAACGTCTCAATTCCGCCAGGTAAAATAGTTATTGAAGCAGACAATGTTTCTAAAAATTATGGAGACAAACAAGTGTTGAATGATGTAAATTTATTGATTGAACGCAATAGTAAAATTGCATTTGTAGGGCAAAACGGACAGGGTAAATCTACCTTAGCAAAAATGATTGTTGGTGAAATTCCGTTTGAAGGCGATTTGAAATTGGGACATAACGTACAGATAGGATATTTCGCTCAAAATCAAGCAGAATATCTTAACGGAGAAAAAACGGTCTTAGAAACGATGGAAGATGCCTCTACGGACGGAAATAGAATAAGAGTAAGAGATATGTTGGGTTCATTTTTGTTTGGAGGAGATGATGTGGAAAAGAAAGTAAAAGTGCTTTCAGGTGGTGAGCGTAACCGATTGGCATTGTGTAAAATGTTATTGTCACCTTTTAATGTATTGGTGATGGATGAGCCTACCAATCACTTAGATATCGCGTCAAAAAATGTATTAAAAAAAGCCTTGCATGATTTTGAAGGGACTTTGATTTTAGTATCGCATGATCGTGATTTCTTACAAGGCTTAACCAAAACAGTTTATGAGTTCAAAGATGGGAACATCAGAGAATATTTAGGTGATATTGATTATTATTTAGAGGAGCATAACCTTGAAAATATGCGTGAAGTTGAAAAGAAAACAAAAAAAGCAAAGGTTAAAGGAGCTTCTAAAAGTAATTATAAAAAGGATAAGCAAAAAGACAAGCAGCAAAAACAATTGCAAAATAAACTCTCAAGAATTGAGACTGAAATAGCCGATTTAGAAAAGGACGTAGCTCAATTAGATAAAAAACTATCTGATGCAGTTGAATATGAAAAATTAACAGCTCAACCTGATTTTTTCGCAAATTACCAAGCAAAAAAAGATAAAGTAGATAGATTGATGCAAGAATGGGAGCGTTTGCAAGAAGGTTAGAGAGTTGAATTTACTTATTTATTCTCTGCCTCACCGGCAGACTCAGAGAAGTCGCAATCGTATTTTTGAGATTTCGGGTGAGACAAAAAAACTAAAGCCATAAATAAGATAAAATCTTACTTATGGCTTTTAGCTGAAAGATGAACACAAGTTGTAATTACTTACGTTGACCATTTAAAAAACAGTACACTTTGTCAATCATTTCTTTAAAATACGAATGTAATCAGTAAAGTGTTACTATCGAAATAGTATCATTATGTTTATATCAGTATTTTAAATCGTTTTTAATAAATTTCCTTTTCCAATTATTCATGCTAAACACTTGGCTTAGAGTAGTTATTAAAAACAAAAAGAACGTTCTTTTAGGAATCGCAACAATGCTTTTTTGGTTTTAGTTCTCTAGTATAAATACTTTACCAATCTAAAACTAAATTGACACTAGTTGTAATTCTTACTTCAAAGATATGGAGAGTGTTCGGAAGTTGAGAATAAATAACTATTTAGTTTTCAACAAGATATGAAGAGTGTTTATTAACATTTGTTAATAGAAAAGCCCTATTCTTTTGAAATAGGGCTTTTTATAGGATGAAGAAACGAATACTTAAATTCTCACTTCTTTAATTCTTGCTTTCTTACCAGTAAGTTCTCTGAAATAGAAGATTCTTGCTCTTCTTACCTTACCTCTTTTATTTACTTCAATTTTTTGAATTGCAGGTAAATTGATAGGGAATATACGTTCAACACCTACAGTACCAGACATTTTTCTGATAGTGAAAGTTTCAGACGCTCCAACACCTCTACGTTGAATAACAACACCTCTAAAGAACTGTGTACGTTTTTTTTCACCTTCTTTAATTTCGTAAAATACTGTGATGGTATCTCCAGCTGAAAAATCAGGAATTTCGTTTTTTGCTACAAATTCATCTTGTACAAACTTTACTAAATCTTCCATTTTATAATTATTTTAGATTTTTTCAAAGAGTAACATTCACGATTTTCGTCAGAGGTTAATTTTGAGTGTGCAAATGTAATAAAATATTTTAAACCAGATCTAATTATTTTATCCTTTTTTAACTCGCAATATGCACTAGAACTTGTAATGAGGTTTGGAAATACAAAAAAATATGGCTTTTTAGTAGTTTAGGCATAGCACGGTTCTGGTTAAACTTCAAAAAGCAGCGAAGTGTCATATTTTACAGTAGTTTCAATCTGTAATAGGTTTTCTAGTGGGTAATGCGGGTTTTAGTAAGTCGGGACGTATTACTTTTGTTCTTTCTATGGCTTGCTGGCTTCTCCATTCCTCAATTTTAGGAAAATTACCAGAAAGTAAAATAGTTGGTACTTTTTCGCCTTTATAATCTGACGGTCTGGTATAAATTGGTGGAGATAATAAATCGTCCTGAAAAGAATCGCTTAATGCAGAGGTTTCATCGCCTAAAACACCAGGGATCAATCTGATAATACTATCGCATAATACTGCTGCTGCCAACTCTCCACCACTAAGCACAAAATCTCCAATAGAAATTTCTTTGGTGATATATAAATCACGAACACGCTGGTCAATACCTTTGTAATGACCACATAGAATTATAAAATTTTCCTTTAAAGATAATGTATTTGCAGTCTGTTGATTCAAAACTTCAGCATCAGGTGTCATATAGATAATGTCATCATAATCACGCTCAGATTTTAATTGACTGATGCATTTGTCAATGGGTTCTATCATCAACACCATACCAGCACCGCCACCAAATTGAGCATCGTCAATTTTACCGTATTTATTGATGGCATAGTCACGTAATTGATGAAAGTGGACTTCAACCAAGTCTTTGTTGATAGCCCGTTTTATGATTGAGTGTTCAAACGCACTTTTAATCAATTCTGGTAACACACTGATAATATCTATTCGCATGGGGCAAAGGTAAGGGTTTGTTTTTAGAAGCTTTGTTTATTGATTTGTGTAAGCGTAGTTACGGATTTCAAGGCACTTACTTTTCAATTTATTACTAAAGTTTGGCAAAAAAAATCTTTAAATTTAGCACAAAACCCGTAATTACTTTTTGTTACCTGCTGGCTATTTTTCGTATTCAGTGCAATCAACTCTAATCTCCGTATTGCTTAATTCATTTTTTAGCAAATGGCAAAAATGTTTTTTTTCTAATTTTTCATAAAACTTACAACTATAGCAAGTTCTTTGAACAGTTAGAATACCTGTCTTATTTAAACTATAGACAACCTGATTGAGTGATTTATAAAGGCTTTCTAATTCCTTTTTTGTTACTTTTTCAATTTCCTTTTTTATAGGATTTGCAAAATTTTCAGTTTCTGATACTATTCTTTTTCCTTTTTCAGTAAGTGAAATGGTGTAACTTCTATTGTCAAACTCTGTATAGTTCTTTTGTATTAATTCTTTTTTATTAAGAACTTTAATAGCGTCACTTATTGTGGGTTTTGTAATATTAAACTCATTTGCAAGATAACTTACTTTGCAATATTCACTTTTGTGATAAGCAATAAATATTAGTAATTGTATTTGTATTGGACTAATTCCAATTTTTTTTGCATAATTCCAAAGCAAAGATTTAAATGCTTCTGATATACGTTCAAGACTTACAACAATTTTACTTGCAATATCCTTTTGCTGACTTTCTGTATCAAAAATACTATTTTCCATATAAAAACTTTGCCTATTATTAATAATAGGCAAAGTTAGTAATCCTAATTATAATATTGAAGAAAATCAATTACAATTTTCCATTTCAATTATATAATACCCTTTTTCTTTGATACTATTTATAATTTCTTCTGATGCGTTTTCTATATGACAGAAGTTACACCTTTTTGAATTTATTCCTTCTGTAGAAAAAACTTTCCCTTGTAAATACTTACTTCCATAACTATATATTTCATCTTTATTATTTAATTCCTTAGGAACTAATATGTCAAAATGCATTATTTTTCTGTCACTTCTTTTTACGTAGGTATCCCAAACTGATATTTCCATATTTTTAAAATTTGCCTTCTTTAATATATGATTTTGTCCATAGAATGTCAGAAAGGACAACTGCTTTAAACCAAGCATTATGCATTTTATCTATATCTTCTTGTGAATGTCCTTTTTTTGCTAAAAATGGTTTTATTGTTGCTGTGATTGGATAAATAAAAGCAACCATATATCTATAATTTACAATACTTGGTGTATTTTTAACATTATCGGTTTTCCCTTTTTTGTAAGTATGACGCAAACCAATTTCATTTTGATAATCTAACCACTCTTGGTCAAAAGGTTTATTGCATATATCTAATACCCATTGTTTAAAGCGTTTCCTTACTTTAGATAAATATTCTGGACTTGGCTTATCATTACTATTAAAGTAATAAACTAAATGTTCATTTTCCACCTACGTAACCATACCAAACGTCAAGAATGTCATCTAATTGAGTTTCTAAAACACTTCCAGCCATTTTTAAATATCTATCATCTTCTTCTGACCATAATAGCGTTTTTTTCAGAAGGTTTAATTCTTCTATTGTGATTGCTTTTTGTGTGTTATCTGCGACAACTTTGTTTTGTGCACAACTTGTAAATATTGTTATTGTAAATAGTATTCCTACTGCTAAAATTATATTTTTTTTCATTTTGTTTGTTTTTTAATAGTAGCCCTACCTAAAAGGTAGGACTACTAACTATTATTATTAAATTTTTTTAACCTTTTACGTCTTGAATTGAAGCACCAAAATTTATGTGCATTACATTTCCGTTTGGTGTTAATAATGCAGGTACAGATTTTACACCTGCATTTTCTGCTTCTGTAATTCTTGACTTTTCTTCTCCAAGATTTACAATTTCTACTTCTGACGAAATAAGGTTTACTAATTCTTGTTCAGCATTTATACATACTGGACAACCTGCGTGATAAAAAATTGATTTACTCATTTTTATTTGTTTTAAAATTATATTGCAACATTGCTGACGCAAATATAGTTAGTATTCCTAACTAAAAAAAGAAATGTTTATCTTTTTTTATTTTATATTGTTTTCTTTAAGATGAATTTGAGTTTTTTGTGCTTGCAGATAACGTAATGATATAAATGCTTTTTAATGATTTAAATCTAGTAATACCCGCCTATTGGACGGGCAGGAACGAAGCTAGTTTTTTTATTGAGAAAGTTAAGGGGTATTATTAGCTATTCTATTTGCAAATAAAATCTGCTCTAACCATCCTATCATTCCCAAATAGATCTTTCTTCAATTCAATGTTAGTACATTCTTTTTCTTTGAATAATGCGACGGTTTCTTGTCCTAAATATTGGTTGGATTATCAAAATTATAGTTTACCGTTTTGGTTATGTTTCCTTTTGTAAAATCAGCAATGTGGTTGTGAAAATATTAGATCGAACTCAGGCTAATATGTTTAATTAAATCTAGAATTTCTCCATTATTAGAAGCCAAAGCAAAATAATGATTATAAAGAGTGGAGAATAAATTACTAGCTTTTTATTTATGTTGGCTTTGTTTGATAATGCTAAAATTAAACCTAAAACAGAACCTGTAATTGCACCAAATAGACCTAGCCATACATATAGCAGGCCTGTCATGCTATGAGGGTGATCTTGTTCTCCTATGAAAAAAACTATAATAAGATAGGCCATAAAACAACCAATGAGGGAATAAAAAAGGAGTCCTTTTAAAATTGTTCGAAAAGTAAATAGAAATTTGTTTTCTTTGTGGGTTTTATTTTTTAACACATACTTCTCATATAAAATAATTGATATCAATATTAAAATTATTGTAATTATGATTTCCATAGATTGATTTAATTGTAATGTTAAGCTAAAAAAAGTTGTAATTCATAGTTGGTCCAGAGAGAGTCTAGTCTTTTTTACTGAAAAAGGCAAGGTTTGTTACCATTCTATTTGGAAATAAAATCTGCTCTAACCATCCTATCATTTCCAAATAGATCTTTCTTCAATTCAATGTTTGTAAGCCCTTTTTCTTTAAGTAATGCGACGGTTTCTTTTCCTAAATATTGGTTGATTTCAAAATAGAGTTTTCCGTTTTTAGTTAGGTTTTCTTTCGCAAAATCGGCGATACGGTCATAAAACAACAATGGGTCTTCATTTTCAACAAACAAAGCGACATGAGGTTCGTGTTTTAATACATTGTCTTTTATTTCTTGCTTTTCTAACTGGCGTATGTAAGGCGGATTGCTAACAATAATGTCGAATTTGAGATTCTTCCCCCGAATACTCGGGGTCTGAATGACATTCGTATTTAAAATATCATTCTCAGTAAAATGAACGTTTGCCTTATTTAATAGTGCATTTTGTTTGGCGATTTCTAGAGCTTTTGCTGAAATATCAATTGCATAAACAGAAGCATTGGGTAGATTTTTTGCCAAAGAAATAGCAATACACCCACTACCAGTGCCAATATCAAGAATGTTGATTGTTTTTTTCTGTCTCCTGTCTCCTGTCTCCTGTCTCCTATCTTCCGTCTCCTGTTTCCAGTCTGAAATTACCCACTCTACCAGCTCTTCCGTTTCTGGTCTTGGTATCAACACATGTTGATTTACATAAAAAGGCAATCCGTAAAATTCAGTTTCACCTATTATATATTGTATAGGTTTTTCGTTTTGTAAATCGGTTAAAGCATTTAGAAAATAAGTAAGATTGTTGTCTTCTAGAATTTGATTAGGATTGAGAGCAATATCAACATTTTTCAAGCCTAATTTAAAATTGATTAATAAGGTGTAGAAAGATAAAATTTCTTTTGTAGGATATAGATTTTCTAAATCTATTAAAAACTTATTTTTTAATTCGAGTAGTGTCATAGTGCTTTGTTATAAGACACGAATTTACACTAATTATTTTATGAATATGATTTTAAGGTTGTCCCCTTGAGGGGACTTTAGGGGTGTTGAATTTATTTATTTCTAGTTTTCAAGTGACTTTTTAATACTTGAGGTATCGCTAACCTTTAGTCTAGACCTTTAAGCATCCATACGTCACAAGCATGATGCCCGGTACCTTCAATCGGTTTGTCTAAATGAACAAAACCATGTTTTTTATATACGTGAATGGCAGCTTTCATAGAAGGGTCAGATTCTAAATAACAGTTCTTATAGCCAAAATTTTTGGCAGCCTGCAAGCATTTTTCAATTAAAATTTGACCATAACCTTTTCCTCTAATGGTAGGTGAGAAATACATTTTTTGAAGCTCACAAATGTTGTTGGTATTGTTTTTTAAGGCTTTTATCCCGCCTCCGCCAACAGTAGAGCCATTTTCTTCAATAACAAAGTAAGCTTCATTTTTACCATGATATGATTCGTACATTTTAGTGGTCTCCAGATCTTCATAAGCTGTGCCGGTTGTAGGTAAGCCAAATTCTACAATTGAGGCTTTGATAATTTGCTCAATTTCTAGATTGTCAGAAGCTTTAATTTTTCTTATTTGCATAGGAAATATATTGTATTTTTACGAGGTGAAGATACATGAAAAATACATAAAACGTTGTTTGGAATTGGCAAAAAACGGACTGGGTACTACACGCCCTAATCCTATGGTGGGCTGTGTTATTGTATGTAATAATTTGATTATTGGTGAAGGGTTTACGAGTCCGTATGGTAAGAATCATGCCGAAGTAAATGCAATCAATGCTGTGGCTGATAAGAGTTTGTTGGCAACGTCAACTTTGTACGTGAGTTTAGAGCCTTGCAATCATTATGGTAAAACGCCACCATGTTCAGAGTTGATTGTGAAAAGTAGTATCCCAAAAGTGGTTGTTGGTTGTGTAGACCCCTTTGATGCTGTTGCGGGAAAAGGAATAGAGAAATTAGAGAAAAACGGATGTGAAGTTGTCGTTGGTGTTTTAGAAGAGGAATGTGTGGCTTTAAATCAACGTTTTTTCACTTTTCATACCGAAAAGAGGCCTTATATTGTATTGAAATGGGCGGAAACAAAAGACGGATTTGTAAGTCCGTTGTTAAAGCGAAAGAGAATAGAGCCTTTTTGGATTACCAATACATATTCACGTCAATTGGTGCATAAAATGAGAATGGAAGAGCAGGCTATTTTGGTGGGTACAACTACTGTGGTGGCTGATAATCCGAAGTTAGATGTTCGGAATTGGTGTGGCGAAAACCCTATTCGTTTGGTGTTGGATGCAAGCCTGAGAATTCCTAATAATTTCAATGTCTTGGATAGAAGCGTAAAAACCATTGTCTTTACAGAAAATAAAAAAGAGGATACTGAAAATTTGATGTATAAAAAGATAGATTTTTCAGCACCAATTGCTCAGCAGATTTGTGCTATTTTGTATGGATTAGAAATTCAATCTGTTTTTATTGAAGGAGGAACTCAGACTTTGCAGACATTTATTGATGCCAATTTATGGGATGAAGCTAGGGTTTTTGTCGGAGATGTAACCTTTGCCAAAGGATTAAAAGCTCCTATACTAATAGGTAAAGAAATCAGTAGGCAGTCGATATTGTCAGACACGTTGAAAATCATAAAGAATAGTCATTGTTAGCCTCAGATACATATAAAACAATAGTAAAACCTTCTGAAGAAATTATTTTCAAGGATAGAGGTAGTAAATTTTTAGCCTATGCTTATCCTCTAACTAATGAAGATAAAGTCAAAGAAATTGTTGAAGAATTGAAAAAATCGCATCATAAAGCTAGGCATTGGTGTTATGCTTGGCAATTAGGTGTTGAAAAAGTTACATTTAGGGTAAATGATGATGGTGAGCCTAATAATTCTGCAGGCCAGCCTATTTACGGACAAATACTTTCTAAAGAATTGACAAATGTTTTGGTGGTGGTAGTGCGTTATTTTGGCGGCACAAAGTTAGGGGTAGGCGGTTTGGTAAATGCATATAAAACGGCAGCACAATTGACTTTAGATGCTTCAGAAGTTATTGAAAAGACCATAGATATACACTTTAAGCTTGTTTTTGACTATCCATACATGAATAATGTCATGCGGATTGTTAAAGAGTATGACCTTAGATTGATTCAACAAAAAATGGAAATGAACTGTGAGTTTGAAATTGCTATTCGTAAAAATGAAGCAAAAAAAATGGAACAGGTTTTTTCTGAGTTAAGGCATGTTAAAATTACTAAAATTCAGTAAATTTTTACACCAGTTAAAATAGGTCTTTTAGTTTTTCTGTAATATATTCAGGTGCTCTAGTCGGCCTATTTCTTTTAATATCAATAAATACTAGAGCTGTATAGCCTTTGGTTAGTAACTCTTCTTTTTCATTAAAAATTTCGAATTTAAATTCAATTTTAACAGAAGGCATCTTTATTAGGGTAGTTTTCAGTGTCAATAAGTCGTCATATTTGGCAGGTTGTATATAATCTACGTTAAGATTCATGACAGGCAACATCACACCCTCTTCTTCCATGTTTTTATAAGAAACACCGAGGTTTCTAAGCCACTCAACACGCCCTAGCTCAAAGTATTGTGCGTAGTTGCCGTAGTAAACATATTTCATCTGATCTGTCTCTCCGTAACGTACTCTGAATTTTATTTCATGTTTCAACATATATTTCCTATATTTGGGCGTGAGAGTTTACGTAAAAAATAATTAATAATCAATAGCAAATATGTTTTTTTATGACAAAAAATATTCACATTTTTGTAGCTCAAATTAATAAGAGAACAACCCAAAGAATTTTCTTGTTGATATAACCAACTTAACTAGATTTAAAAATGAGTAAAACTGCTACTTCAGTGTGGAATAATTGCTTGTCTTTTATAGAGGACAACATAAAGCCACAAGCTTACAAAACATGGTTTGAACCCATTAAACCCATTAAAATTTCTGGAGAAGCATTGACGATTCAAGTGCCGAGCAAGTTTTTTTACGAATGGCTTGAAGAACATTATATCAAATTATTAAGAGTTGCTTTGGTGAGAGAATTGGGTGAGGATGCTAAATTGGTTTATGATGTAAGGATGGAGAATGCATATAGTAGTAAAAATCCGCATACGGTAAGAATACCAAGCTCAAATAGAAAGCCCTTTAATTCTCAAGGAATTACGGTTCCTTTAGAAATTGATAAAAGAGAGTTAAGAAATCCTTTTATCATTCCAGGTATCCAAAAAGTAAAAATTGAATCTCAACTTAATCCAAATTATAATTTTGAAAGTTTTATAGAAGGCGATTCTAACCGATTGGCAAGATCTGCAAGTATGGCAGTAGCTAATAAACCAGGAGGGACTTCTTTTAATCCTTTATTAATTTATGGAGGTGTTGGTTTAGGTAAAACGCATTTGGCTCACGCTATAGGTGTGAATATCAAAGATAAACATCCTGAAAAAACAGTGTTGTATATTTCTGCAGAAAAATTTACGCAACAATATATAGATTCTGTAAAGGGAAACACTAGAAATGATTTTATTCATTTTTATCAAATGATTGATGCTTTAATTGTGGATGATGTACAGTTCTTATCAGGTAAGTCTGGTACACAAGATGTGTTTTTCCATATTTTTAACCATTTACATCAAAACGGAAAACAGGTTATTTTAACTTCTGATAAAGCACCTGTTGATATGCAAGATATTGAACAACGTTTATTATCTCGTTTTAAATGGGGATTGTCAGCTGAATTAATGCCGCCAGATTTTGAAACAAGAATCTTAATCTTACAAAACAAACTGTTTAGAGATGGTGTGGAAATGCCCGAAGAAATAGTTGAATATATTGCTAAAAATATAAAATCTAATGTTAGAGAGTTAGAAGGTGTTTTAATTTCAATGATTGCACAAGCTTCTTTTAACCGAAAAGAATTCACGCTAGCATTAACCAAACAAATAGTAGATAAGTTTGTGAAAAACACCAAACGAGAAGTGTCAATAGACTACATTCAAAAAGTAGTTTCTAAATACTTTGAGATGGATGTCACTACACTTCAATCTAAAACTAGAAAGCGTCATATTGTTCAGGCTCGTCAATTGGCGATGTTTTTTGCCAAGCGTATGACCAAAGCTTCTTTGGCTAGTATTGGTTCTCAAATAGGAAGTAGAGATCATGCAACTGTATTACATGCTTGTAAAACGGTTGACAATCTTACAGAAACTGATAAGCAATTTAGAAAATACGTTGAAGACCTTACTAAAAAGTTGTCCTTTTAAATTTACTCTAAAATGACTCGTATTTTAATGGTTTGCCTTGGGAACATTTGTCGTTCACCATTGGCTGAAGGTATTTTGAAATCAAAAGTAAATTCCAATAATTTTTTTATTGATTCTGCAGGAACGGGTGATTACCATATTGGAGGTTTGCCAGATAAACGTTCAATTTCGGTGGCTAAAAAACATGGTATTGATATTACAGATCAACGTTGTAGGCAATTTCAAGTAGCTGATTTTGATAATTTTGATTTGATCTATGTTATGGATAATTCAAATGAAAGAAATGTGTTGAGCTTGACTAGAAATGAAAATGATAAAGCCAACGTTTACCTGATTTTAAATGAAATTTTTCCAAATGAAAATGTTGACGTTCCAGATCCTTATCATGGTGGTGAAAAAGGTTTTGAGAATGTATACTCTATGTTAGATAAGGCTTGTACAATAATTGCTCAGAAACTCAACCATGACTAAACAAGGTAAATTATATTTAATTCCGACTACTTTAGGCGATAATGAACCGCTAGAGGTTTTGCCAATTTCAGTTAAAAAAGTGATTGAGCATATTGATTATTATATTGTTGAAAATGAAAAATCAGCACGAAAATTTATTAAAAAAATATCTCCAAGAAAATCACAACCTTCATTACATTTGTATTCTTTAGATAAATATACTGATGTGTTAGAAACGCAATATTATTTAGATGTATGTGCAAAAGGAATAAATGTAGGCTTATTGTCAGAGGCTGGTGTGCCAGCTGTTGCTGATCCAGGAGCTTTGATTGTACAAATGGCACATGAAAAAGGTGTCAGTGTTGTGCCTTTGGTTGGCCCTTCTTCAATTATTATGGCAATGATGGCTTCAGGTTTAAATGGTCAAAATTTTGCTTTTAATGGCTATTTACCTATTGAAAAATCAGAGCGTAAAAAGAGTATTAAACAATTAGAAAAATGGTCATTTGATAAAAATCAATCTCAAATCTTTATTGAAACACCTTATCGAAATGAAAAGCTACTGATTGATTTATTGCAAACATTGTCTGATAATACTCAATTGTGTATAGCGGCAGATATTACATTACCTACAGAATATATCAAAACAATGACTGTAGCTAAGTGGAAAAAAACAAAAGAAAATCTACACAAAAGACCTGCGATATTTATAATTCATAAAATGTAAATTCTAATCAATTAGAATTAGATATAGAACTTAAATTTTCGGCCTTTTAATTGGAAGAACAAAAGAAGTGTCATAACCAGCAAATTTCTTTATGTATTGAGCAATGCTTGTACCGTAATCATCTTCAAATTTTGTAGCTCCCCAGCTTCGTAAATAGAGTTTTACATTTCCGGCACCAGCCAAATGAGCAGCTGCTAAAATACCAGATTCTGTAATTTTAACGCCATTTATTCTTCTGCCTACAAAACGCTTGATATCTCTAATTAAAATCCATTTGTTTAAAGAGCATAAAGCTAAGAAAGCATCCTCTTGTAATTCAGGGTCTTTTAAAAATTGAGCAGTGTCGTAAATTTTAAATCTCTTTAAAGTAGATTTACCGAATTGGTATTTCCCTAAATACCCTAAGGTATTTACTTTATAGTAATTTCCTTGTGATTCTTTAAAAGCCAATGCTTCTTTAAAACCAATAAAAGATTTTCCTAAGTTAGGAGAATAGAAGTTGATTTCAGGTTGAATAACCTGATGTACGGTTGCATAATAGTTCTCGTCAGGCACGTTAAATTCTGCCTTAGTCATTTTAACTTTGTACATACCAGTAAAACCAGTAACTACAAAAAGAACTACTACTAGCAATAATAGTTTTTTAGTTTTCTTTTTCATTGTTGATGCATAAAAGGGGTTAAACGCATTTTCAATTAGCAGGCGAATATACTACAAAAAAAACAAAGCAAAATAATAATAGAAAAACCACTGATTATCAGACTGTTAAAAATAGATAAAATGAAATTTCCCTTTCCCTTTTGAGTTGATTTCGAAAGTTGGAGCAGGTATTTTGATGAAATTTAGAGTTGAGAAGACTGTTTTTAATAGCTTTGATTGAGTTTTTATTTTCGACAAGTCAATGTCTAAACTTAGGTAGTATTGTCGAGTTCTTTCATGGCTGTTGTTGATGAAATGGTCGATGTTACTTGAAATCATCCCGTCAGCACCATAACCAAAAGCGATATTTAACCATTTAGGAATCTTACTTTTTTTATGAAACGACCATAAATTAGCTGAAAGCCAATAGGTTTGTCCGTTATAATCTTTTAAGGTTTGTTCTAAGAAATTTTCGCCCAATAATTCGGGTCGTTGATTGGCATACTTGGTCGTGTGAAAAGAATATTTTAAAAGAATACGTTGTTCATCCCATAATAATTCTTGTCCTATCAATAAGCCAGTTCCTGTTGCATTGGCAATAATATCAGCTGTCGAGAAACCCCATTCTTTTGAGTAGCCATCAAAAATTTCTACAGCACTAAGAAAGCCAAACCCAAGTGTAGCTCCGTACAATAATTGATTTTTTTTACTTTCACCTGCCCAATCCAACGCATTCATGCCCATTTTACCTACATAATAGGCACTCATGGCATGACCTATTTTATCCATTTGTAGCCAGTCATTGCTGTCATTAATAGTATGAAAAGAAGATTTGTCAAAATTGGCATACCATAATTGATTGATACCAATTAATGTGAATGCAGCGGTAGAAGCTTCGGTGATGTAAACGGCATTTCTTCGTGGTTTGTTTAAGGTGTCAGATTTTTGCCAGAAAGCAGTATCGTTTTGTGCAGTAATAGTATGGCTACTAAAAAATAGAAAGCTGCAAATAAGAATGGCTTTTAAATAATTTGAGAAAGCCATGTTCTTACCTATTAATTCCTTGTTTACTTATCCATCGTCTGTATTTAGCGGCATTTCTTTCATGCTGAGCCGATGTTCTAGCAAATTCATGTGTTCCAATATTGGTAACACTGGCACACATATAATAATATTCATGACTTTTAGGATTTAACACTGCATCAATAGAAGAAATATCTGGCATTGAAATTGGTGCTGGTGGCAATCCTGCATTTTTATAAGTATTGTATGGAGATTCAATCAATAAATCGGCAAATAAAACACGTTTCACTTCATAATCTTGACCATGCTTTTGTTTCAAGGCAAAAATCACTGTAGGATCAGCTTGTAATGGCCATTTGTCTCTATGTCTATTTAAATAAAGTCCAGCAACAATTGGACGCTCACTAATTTTAGAAGTTTCTTTTTGTACGATTGATGCTAGTATCATAACCTCATTTTTACTGAGGTTTAATTTTTTTGCCTTTGCCAATCTATCATCATTCCAAAACCGAAGGTATTCTTTCAGCATTTTATCTCTAAATGTTTCTGCTGAAGTATTCCAATAAAATTGATAAGAATTGGGAATGAAAATTCCTAAGACATTGGCTTTGGTCAATTTGTTTTTTGAAAGAAATTCACTATCCGTCAAGGCAGCTAAAATTTGTGTAGAATCAGCTTGGATTTGCTGAGCTATTCTTCCAGAAAGTTTTTCTAGCGTATCTTGATTGTTAAATGTTAAATTGATTGTTGTCTGTTTGCCACTTCTCAATAAATTTATCAAATCGTTATTATTCATCCCTTTTTTAAGGAAATATCGACCTGCTTTAACAAGGTTGATATATTTTTTTTGTTCAGCTACCCATTCAAAACCATCTGAATCATTTATAAAAGGAGCTATTATTTTTTGCACTTGACTAAATGTAGCATTTACAGGAATATCAATGGTTATATCTTCAATGACATTAGCTGTATAGATCTGATTGTAAAATTTATAACCTATTACAGAGCCTGCAATAATGATGATAGCTAAAATAGAAAGTATTATTTTTTTAATGCTCATATGTGTTTAATAATTGAAAAAGAATTTCATCTTTAAATTTACCTTGAGAAAATAGCCATTCTTTTTTTATACCGATATTGGCAAAGTTGTGTTTTTTAAATAATTGTATGCTGTTTTTATTATCAGATGTAATGTTAGCATATATCTGATGTAAGTTTAATTGATTAAAGCTGTAATCAATCAATAAGTTTAAGGCCTCAGAAGCATAGCCTTTTTGCTGCTCATCTTCTAGAATTAATATGCCTATACCAGAACGTTTGTGTAACGGATTAAAGTCAAATAGGTCAATAATTCCTACATTTTTATGTGTTTTGTTTTCGGTAATGACCAAGCGTAATTGCTTAGCTTCATAGATGTCTAAATGAGCATTCTCTAAATATTGTTGTAAGATATGTCTAGAAAAAGGTGTTTGTGTGCTGCTAACTTCCCAGAAAGACACGTCATTTTCTACAGAGAATAAGAAATCAAGATCCTCTAACTCTAAGGCTCTTAAGTGTATTTTATTTCCTGTCAATGCTTGCATGTTAAATTTTGACTTGAATGATTAATTTATTTCTATTTCAATCTCACCATTAAAAACCAATGTAGCTTTCCCTTTTAAAAACACATTTTTATAATAATTATTATCACAAGTGAAAGAAACTTCTAAAGAACCTCCCAAGGTTTCTAAAATAATAGCATTTTGATTGGTCTTTTTTGCCTTGTGTGAAGCAATTGCTACAGCAGTAACACCTGTGCCACAGCTTAACGTTTCGTTTTCAACGCCACGTTCATAAGTACGGACTTTAAAAGTGTTTTCATTTTTTTGTTCTACAAAATTCACATTGGTGCCTTCTTCAAAATAAGGAGCACCGTATCTAATATTTTTGCCTGAAGTTTTAACATCTACAGTTGTAATATTATCTACAAAAGTAATGTGATGAGGCGAACCTGTATCTAAAAATAATTCATCTGAGAATTCTTTGATAGTTGATACGTCATTCATTTTAAGACTTACAATGTTACCAATAATATTGGCTTGATGTACGCCGTCAATAGCATCAAAAGTGGTGTCAGAGTTGATGATTTTTAAGAAGTTGGCAAAAGCAACAATACATCGACCACCATTACCACACATGCTTCCTTCATTACCATCGGCATTGTAATACTTCATGGTGAAATCATAATCACTAGAAGATTCTAAAAGGATTAAGCCATCAGCACCAATTCCGAATTTACGATCACAAAGCTTTGATATGAGCGTGTTATCGTTTTTAGGAAATAAGTTTTGACGATTATCAATCATGATAAAATCGTTTCCTGTGCCTTGATATTTATAAAATGATATTTGCATATGATTGCAAATGTAAACATTTTTTTAAGCTTTAAGGGCTGTTAAAGTATAGTTAAAGTCAAGAATAGATAATAATAAACCAGTAATTTTGAGAGTTAATTAAAAATAATAGTAAACCCTTTTTGAAAATGAAAAAAATAATAAGTTTAGTTTTTGCCTCAATTCTTGGTGGTGTTATCGCTCTTGGAGCTTATGCTTTTATCTTAGGTAAAAGTCAACAAACTGAGAATTTAGATGTAATCTCACAGCCTGTAGCAGTAAGAACAAGTTATTCTCCAGTTTCTAATTACACTGCAGAAACTACAGATTTTACAAAAGCTGCAGAAGAAACTTTACATGCGGTAGTACATGTTAAAAATGTAGCTATTTCTAAATCGAATCCTTTAGCTGAATTTTTTTATGGTGCTGATGCTTTCGGTGGTAGACAAAGAACTGTTGGTACAGGTTCGGGTGTAATTATTTCTCCTGACGGATATATAGTTACCAATAACCATGTAATTAAAGGAGCTAGAGAAATTGAAATCACTCTAAACAATCAAAAAACCTATAAAGCTGAAGTGGTTGGAGCACATGAAAGTTCTGATATTGCTTTGATCAAAATTGATGCTACAGATTTACCTCATATCACTTTCGCCAATTCTGATAATGTAAGAGTAGGCGAGTGGGTGTTAGCTGTAGGGAATCCTTTTAATTTAACATCAACAGTTACTGCGGGTATTGTAAGTGCTAAGGCTAGAAATATCAATATTTCTGGTGGAAGAATGATAGAATCATTCATCCAAACAGATGCGGCTGTCAATCCTGGAAACAGTGGTGGGGCTCTGGTAAATGTAAACGGAGAACTGGTAGGTATCAATACTGCAATTACTTCTCAAACAGGATCGTACGTTGGGTATTCATTTGCTGTGCCTTCTAATATTGCAAAGAAAGTTGTTGAAGATTTATTGGAGTTTGGAGATGTGCAGACAGCTTATTTAGGTGTCAAACCTGAAGATTTGAGTAGCAATATTGCGAAAGAATTAGACTTGGGAGTGACTCAAGGTGTTTTGGTAGCAGGGGTTACTGAAGATGGAGCTGCATTAACAGCAGGAATTAAAGTGAATGATGTTATTGTAAAAATGGATAATATTAAAATTTCTAAGTTTTCTAATATGCAAGGTTTTTTAAGTGCAAAAAGACCTGGAGATCTTGTTGATGTAACTGTGTTGAGAAGCGGGAAAGAAAAGAAATTTAAAGTTAAATTGAGCAATCAATTCGGGAAAGAAACTATGGGTAAATTAGATTTTTCCAACTACTTATTAGGGAGTCTCGAAAAAATATCAGACAAAAAAGCTACCAAATATAGAATCAATTATGGAGTTCAGTTTGTGAAAGTGAGGAATAAAAATTTTATAACAAGTGGTGTGAAAAAGGGGAATGTTATTTTAAAAGTAGCAGGTGTTAAAGTTTATAATGTACAAGAAGTGGAATATCTTTTAAGAAAGAATAAAGGAGAATTAATCATTATACAAATTTTAAATGATGATGGTTTTGTTGATCACCTTAGACTGATGGTCAATAATTAGAAAAATATAAACTAGAAAATCCTCCGATATATTGGAGGATTTTTTTTTGTAATAAATCTTTTACGCAAACGTTTGAAGTGGTACTTTTACACAAAATTATTAATAAAATGTCTTTAGATAAAACCTACGAATTAGAACTCGCTTTTCAAGCGGATAAACGAAGAGCTACTGTTGAGTTTATAAAAATAATTAGTGATCTTTGGTACGATAAAGCTATTGAATTGGTGCTGTTTAGAAATCAACTCATTAATCAAAATGTAAGTGGAATTTTAAATTTGGTAGAATATGCAAGTAAATTTGTGCAAAAACCTATTTCTATTTTTGATGCCGTTGAAATTTCAAGAGCGATACAAGGGTTAAGTTTACCTCCGGCAAAACTAGATGTCGGGAAGTTAGTTTATGAGTTTCATTTAGAAAAAGATGAAGAAAATATCTTAAAGTTTGTTACAGACCAATTGAAAGGTGCTGAAAATTCAAACGGAATTGAACCTAAAGATATCATATTATATGGCTTTGGTAGAATTGGAAGATTGGTAGCTAGAGAATTGATGGAGCGGACAGGTAAAGGGAAACAGATGCGTTTACGAGCTATTGTAACACGTGGTGAAATCACCAAAGATGTACTTGAAAAAAGAGCATCTTTATTAAGAAATGATTCCGTTCATGGAAATTTTAACGGTACTGTAGTTGTTGATATTGATAATAATGCTTTATTGATTAATGGAACAACGGTACATATAATTACTGCAAATGCTCCAGAGGATATTAACTATACACAATACGGTATTAACAATGCCTTGGTTATTGACAATACAGGTGCTTTTAGAGATAAAGAAGCTTTGAGTAGACATTTATTAAGCAAAGGTGTCGATAAAGTGTTGTTGACTGCACCAGGAAAAGGGATCCCGAATATTGTTCATGGTGTAAATCACAAAGAGTACAGTCCTGATAATGTGAATATTTTTTCAGCAGCATCATGTACCACCAATGCAATTACTCCAATTTTAAAAGTTATGGAGGATAGTTTTGGAGTTGTTAGCGGACATCTAGAAACAATTCATGCTTATACCAATGATCAAAATTTGGTAGATAATATGCATAATAAACACCGTAGAGGTAGAGCAGCGGCTTTAAATATGGTAATTACGGAGACTGGAGCAGGTAAGGCAGTTTCAAAAGCCTTGCCTTCTTTAGTGGGTAAATTGACTTCAAATGCAATTAGAGTACCAGTACCAAATGGTTCTTTGGCGATTTTAAATTTACAATTAGAAAATTCTACAAGTATATTGGCTGTAAATTCTGCTATGAAAAAATATGCGTTAGAAGGTGATTTGGTTGAGCAAATTCAATATTCATTAAACAATGAATTGGTTTCTTCTGATATTGTTGGCACTTCAGCTCCTGCTATTTTTGATAGTAATTCAACAATAGTTACTGCAGACGGGAAAAATGTAATTATTTATGTTTGGTACGATAATGAATATGGATATAGTCATCAAGTAATCAGACTAGCAAAATATATATCAAAAGTAAGAAGATATACGTACTAT
Source organism: uncultured Flavobacteriaceae bacterium (assembly GCA_964428855.1). GTDB lineage: Bacteria > Bacteroidota > Bacteroidia > Flavobacteriales > Flavobacteriaceae > Aureibaculum. The sequence goes on along the minus strand of CAYRZY010000010.1, from coordinate 4,181 downwards.
TAAATTGGTATAATAAAAAAAGCATTCTATTTCTAGAACGCTTTTTATAAACTAATTCAAATAATTTATACAATGAAAACAAAAATTACCTTGTCTTCATTATTATAATAGCAATAGTTATGCCAAATTGTAAATTTGATGTTGAGAAATGGTTGACTTAAAAGAAAAACGATTACAAAATATGCTTTTGAGCTTTGTAAGAAGATCGTACCAAAGCACTACTTTCAACATGTCTAAAGCCTAATTCTAGTCCTATTTTTTCATATTTTTCAAATTGTTCAGGAGTGATAAATTCTTTAACAGGTAAGTGTTTTTTACTGGGTTGTAAATATTGACCAATAGTAATTACATCAACATTTACATTTCTTAAATCGGTCATTGATTGAATGACTTCTTCTTCCATTTCTCCTAAACCGAGCATAATACTAGATTTTGTACGGTTGACACCACTATCTTTTAAATATTTAAGAACAGCTAAACTTCTGTCATATTTGGCTTGAATACGAACTTCTCTAGTCAAGCGTCTAACAGTTTCTAAGTTGTGTGAAACCACTTCTGGAGCTACATTAATAACCCTATCCAAATTTTTATGTATCAATTGAAAATCTGGAATTAGAGTTTCTAAGGTAGTTTTCGGATTTGCTCTACGGATGGCATTAATCGTTTCTTCCCAAATGATAGAACCGCCATCTTTTAGGTCATCTCTATCAACTGAAGTGATTACTGCATGTTTAATTTGCATTAACTTTATTGAACGAGCCACTTTTTCAGGCTCTTCCCAATCCACAGTTTCTGGCCTGCCAGTTTTAACACCGCAAAATCCGCAAGAGCGGGTGCAAATATTACCTAAAATCATAAATGTAGCCGTGCCTTCACCCCAGCATTCGCCCATATTTGGACAACTACCACTGGTACAGATAGTATTTAAATTGTATTTATCAACAATACCTCTTAATTCGGTATACTTCTTGCCTACAGGAAGTTTAACACGAATCCATTTTGGTTTTTTAAGCGGTAAAATAACTGACTTTTCAGACATATTCTATTGTGATAATGAAATGCAAAGTTACGAAGTTAGACGATATAAAAATCTTAAATTGAAGGAAAAGAACTTAGGACTCTTTTTTTCTCTTCTCTATATTCTTTTCTCTTTTTCCTCACTATAAATTGAACAAATACCAAATACTAAAGCCGACCAAGAAAATAATCCCTAAATAACTTAATATTTTCATTCCCATGGATGGATGCCATTCTTTGGGAGTATGTTTACTTGAGATTAGAATAAAATTAGCAATCGCATAAAAAGGTGCTGTTAAAAAGGATAATATAGTCGCTATTCTTACCATTTGTATCATATTAGAGGTGAAATAGGAAAGAATAATGATTGTACCTAAAGCCAATAAGATGATCCAAATAAAATAATACTTTTTAGAAGTTTTGTTAAATAATAATTCTGTTGTTTTTGCCATTGCTCTAGGCGAAGCGTCCAGCGTCGTTAATGTTGTGCTAAACATGGTTGTAAAAGCTGCAATGGCAACAAATATTGAAAATTGACTACCTAAATTTGCTGTGTAAAGACTAATGATTTGCTGTGCAAAAACACCTGGTTTGTTACTGAATTCATTTCCTGATTGATACATTACCAAGGCTCCTAAGGCTAGAAAACAAATGGCTAAAAAGATGGTGCTTACATAGCCAATATTGAAATCGAAAATAGCTTGCTTGGTATCAAATTTCTCTTCTACATCTTTTCGTTTTTCAATTGCCCATAATGAATGCCAGGCAGAAATATCTAGAGGAGCAGGCATCCACCCTAAAAAGGCAATTAAAAAGCCTATTTCTATTGTGCCTTGCGGAAATACTTGTTGAAAATTATGAGTTTTTGTCGTGCTGAATAATGCTGCACCCACAGCAATGACTGTACTGACTGTCAATATTACAATAATGACTTTTATCAAATTATCAAGCAGCTTGTACTTACCTATAATTAAAATACTAAAAGAAATGATTGTGATAATAATACTCCAATTGGTAATGCTTTCTGTAATTCCGAACAGCGTTATTGCCAAGCCGGCGGTGACTATGGTTACTGCAGCTTGTATGGTAAACATGGTTGCAAAAGTGAGGATGTAATAAATAATTAAAACTCCTTTACCTAACCTTTTATAACCATCAATTAGACTTTCTCCGGTTGCAGTTGCATAGCGTGGGCCGTATTGAAAGAAGGGATATTTAAAAATGTTCACGAGGACTATTGCCCACAGAAGTCCAAATCCGAAATCTGCACCAGCACGCGTAGATTGTACCAAATGAGAAACTCCTATTGCTGCTCCTGCAAAAAGTAAACCTGGACCGAGTTGTTTGAACCAATTTTTTTTCACACCGTATAATTATATGCTGTGAAAGTACTAAAAAAATTATGTTTTTGCAGTATTGATAATTTCAGACAACAACTTTTTTGCTCTTAATAATTTTACTTTAATGTTATTCATAGGTTCATTAAGTTCATTCGACATTTCCTTATAACTCATTTCTTGAAAAAATCTAAGATTTATCATTTCTTGATAATGGGGTTTCAACTGTTTGATATAAGCAAGTAAACCAGCAAGATCTTGTTCAATAATTAATAAATCATCTGGTGTGGGTTCTACATCTTCTATTTTATAAACCTCTTTATGTAATGAGACAGTTTCTGTTCTTTTCTTTCGGTATTGATCTATAAATAAATTATTCGCAATGGTTATCAACCATGTTTTAAACTCATAATCATCATTAAAGGTATTGAGTTTGTCAAAGGCTTTTGCAAAAGTTCTTATGGTTAAATCTTCAGTTTCATTTTCATTACTGGTTTTTTTAAGGATAAACCTGTAGATGTCTTTCCAAAACATATTCAACAAAAAGGTATAAGAAGTCTCATCACCTTTTTTTGCTTTGTTTATAATGTCAATTATATTTTTTGTTTTTTTTACCAAGACTTGGGTTTTGCAATTAGGTTATTAATGTAAAGTGTAATTTGAATAAAAACCAGTAGTATGTCTAGTATTGGTAGCCATAAAAACAATTCTTTTTCATTCAATTTTCTAGCAACCTTTCCTAAAATGACATACTGAAATAATAGGCGTATTATAATTAGGATAATTACTAGTTTCCAATTAAACGACAAAGTCAGTAATATTATTGCCAATAGCCAAAATAGAAGTTGAGAGCTGTAGTATATGCCTAATAAAAATTTATGGATGGGTTGGTAATGATTTGCGGTGGTGATATGCCTTCTCTTTTGCTTGTACCAATTTTTAAAAGTAGTATGAGGTTTTGAAATTGTAAAACTATGATGGCTAAAACAGATTTCGGTATTTTCTTTTGTTGCCATTTGATTGATAAATAAATCGTCATCACCAGATTGAATGTGTTTATGGTTTTCTAATCCGTTTGCTTTTACAAACAACTCTTTTTTGTAGGCTAAATTTCTACCAACTCCCATATAAGGGATTCCTATTTTTGCATAAGAAAAATACTGTGTAGCAGTGAGTAGCGTTTCAAATCTGATCAATTTATTGAGAAAAGAGTTTTTAATTTTCTGATAAGCACCATAACCTAGAATGATGGTTTTTTGATTAGAGAAATTTGAAGAAATTTCATTAAGCCAGTCTTTAGAGGCTGGTATGCAATCAGCATCCGTAAAGATGAGATAGTCGTTTTTTGCAGTAGCTATCCCTTTTGTAAGGGCATTTTTTTTGTTACCAGAATGGGTTGAGGTGTTTTTAATATCTACAATGGTTAAATGCGGGTATTTTTTTTGAAAATGGTTAAGTATCGTTGGGGTAGTGTCCGTAGAGGCATCATTAACGACAATGACTTCAAAATCATGATGATTTTGAGTAAGAATGCCCTCTAAGTTTTCTTTTAAATTTTCAGCTTCATTTTTTGCACAGATAACTACTGAAATTTTTTGTGGTTGAGGTGTTGTTTTTTGAGGTGTTGCTAAAGCAAATCTGCTAAATAATAAGAAGAAAGAAATCTGAATAACAATAACTAGCGTAAAAACTGCGTATAGAATAATTAGCATCAGCTAAAGGTAAGCTTTTTTAATGTTCAGGTTCTTTACATGAATCAAATTGGTCGGGTGTTTTACCACAAAAACCACAAGATTCACCTTCTTTGTTTAAAAACGGACTCTGACT